>CAZVFN010000058.1:0-6862 GCA_964626335.1 uncultured Ectothiorhodospiraceae bacterium | reverse complement strand
GACAGTGAGCCCAATACGGCTCACAATTCCGGATTCTCGCCCGTGGAATCGAAACGGCCCCGCGAATTCGGGGGACAGTAACCCCAATTCCGAGGACAGTGAGCCCAATACGGCTCACAATTCCGGATTATTGCCCCTGGAATCGAAACGGCCCGGCAAAAGACCCGGGCATCGATCACGGCTCCTGCCGTCATGACCGATATCTACTCCGACAAGGCCGAGCGCTTCTTCGAGCACTCCCACGGGCTCGATTTCGAGGCGTTGCATCGCGCCTGGCTCCATCCCCTGCCGGAGCGGGCGGGCCTCGCCCTCGACGTCGGCGGCGGCAGCGGCCGCGACGCGATCGCGCTCGCCCAGCGCGGCTGGGAAGTGCTCGCCGCCGAGCCGGCCGCGCGACGGGCCGCACTGGGCGAGGAGGCGACGAGCCACACAACGTGCGACGGACCACGAATCTAGCGTTACCTTCTCCACGGATTCGTGGTCTGTCCCATTTATTCCGCGTAGCCCACCCCGGCGCGTCCGGTGGCTCCGTCCCTGTCAATGCCCAGCGCGTCGCGCGGGCGACCGTCAGTTGGGGACCGCCGCGGGGAGAACGCGAATCGAGCGATGGTCGTGACTTCCCGTTACTCGGCCAGGAGTCGGAGTCGCACTGTCCCTGGAGTTGCAGCAGACAAACGGCGCCGATCCTGTCCCCCAGGACCGGCGACCGGATACGGCCAGAATGGCAGCAGCGCGCGCCCAGTCGATGGAGCCCGGGTTTTCGACAAGAGCCGCCGCGCGGTTCATCGATTGTGAAACACGAGCTTGTGGGAGAAGCCGTAGTTGAAGCCCATGCCCGCCATGCCGCCCGCCCCGATCCCGATCAGCGGCACCCAGAAGCCGAGCGTGGCGCCCGTGTCCATGGCATACCCGAGCGCGACGATGGCTGCGAACACGGCATAGTTGATCAGCCCGCCGAGCCCGAAGACGGCGAAGAACCGCGACATCTCCGCCGCCAGCGGCCGCGCGCGCTCGTGATCATGGAAGGTGTAATGGCTGTTGAGGAAATAGCCGGTCGTGATCGCGCTGCCGTAGGACACGACCCGACCGATATAGACATTCACGCCCCAGATGCCGTACAGCAGATACAGCACGACAATATCGATCACGGCAATGGTCCCTGCGACCATGGTGAAACGCAGGAATGTCGCGCGGTGGTTGGCTGCCCACAGGTTTCGGAATCCGGACACGCTTTACTATCCCCGCCCGACTGCCCGACCTGCCATGGATCAACCCACGATCCGGATGGTGCGCGGCGCGCACGCCGTGCGCGCCTCGTGACGCAAATGCCCGTGCCGGGCACTCATGCCACGGTCGCGAGGTAGTCGGGCGCCAACCGCCGCAGCAGGACCCGGCCCGACGCGCCCAGCTCCCAGAGCTCGAGCGTGCCGTCATGGTGCTCGACGAATGCCGTTGCGCTCTCGACCCAATCGCCGCAATTGACGTAGAGGACGTCGTCTATCCAGGTCAGCTCGGCGCGATGGATATGCCCGCACACCAGCCCGTCGACGCCCTGATTGTGGGTCTCGCGGGCGATGGCCCGTTCGAAGTTGGCCATGTAGGTAGCCGCTTTCTTGACCTTCTGCTTGGCTACAGCGGCCAGCGACCAGTGGTCCTTGCCCATTCGCAGGCGGCACCAATTGACCAGCCGGTTCAGATTGAGCAGCAACGCGTACGCACGCGAGCCGACCAACCCGACCAGGCGTGAGCTGACCACCACCGAATCGAACTGATCGCCGTGCATCACGAGCAGGCGCCGGCCGTCCGCGGTCTCGTGAACGACCCGGTCGTGGATCGCGATCTTGCCCAGGGTCAGGCCATCGTACTGGCGAATCGCGTCGTCGTGGTTGCCGGGCAGATACACCACGCGCGTGCCGTGCTTGGCCATTCCCAGCACGGTTCTTACGAGGTTGTTGCAGGTCTGCGGCCAGTGGCGCCTGCGCCGCAGCGCCCAGAAATCGATGATATCCCCGACGAGATACAGCTGCTCACAGCGCACGCTTTGGAGGAACTCCAGCAGCGCGCCCGCATTGGCCCCCGGAAATCCCAGATGGGTATCCGAAATCCAGATACTGCGTACGCTGGTGCGCGGGTCATCCTCATCCATGCGGGTTTCCGGGATCGGCTTGGCGGGTATCCAGCAGGACGGCCTTGCCCCGGCGGGAGGCCGGGCGCGCGGAGTCGGCGGCGCCCTCGCCACGGCGGTGGCCGATTCTGACCAGTTTCCATGGCTCGTTCAATCCGTCTCCGCCGCGGCAGCGGCCCGCCGACGAGGGCGGCACCTGCGGCCGAGCACAATGGGGGCAGCGCCTGCTCGGCGCCTCCAGGGCGACATCATCCCGAAGCGTCGGGGAACGTCGCGGGCGGTGCAGCCACCGACCGAGCCGCCCCCGGGGAGAAACGCCGGGGCGCGGGATCGTGCTCGCGGCGAAGGGCAAGCCGCCGCGCCGATGCCCGATCCCTTCAGCCCGCGGACGCACCGGGATCCCCATCGCGACCGGCCCCACCGCGCACGGACTCAGCTCACCCGGATCGCGATCTTGCCGTGCACGTGCCCCGCCTGGCTGAGCGCGAACGCCTCGGCGGTCTGCTCCAGCGGGAACGTCTGCGCCACCGGCACCGTCAGGCGGCCGGCGTCGGCCATGTCCGCCAGTGCCTGCAACTCGCCGCCGTCGGGCCGGACCCACAGGTGCAGACCGCCGGCCTCGGCGACCTTCGGATCGATGATGGTGGCGTGCCGGCCGCCCGACGCGAGCACGGCCTGCGTGGTCTCGAGCACACCGCCGATGAAGTCGGCGACCACGTCCACACCATCGGGCGCCAGCGCCGTCACGCGTTCGCTCAACCCGTCGCCGTAGGCGACCGGCTCGACGCCGAAGCCGCGCAGCCCATCGTGGTTGGGCGCCGAGGCGGTGCCAATCACGCGCGCACCGAGCGCCCGGGCGATCTGCACGCCGAGGCTGCCGACACCGCCGCTGGCATTGTGGATCAGCACCGTCTCACCCCGCCGCAGGCCGAGGCGCGTCAGCGCCTGGTACGCCGTCAGCCCGGCCAGCGGCAGGCCCGCCGCCTGTGCCCAGTCGAGCGTCGCCGGCTTGCGCGCCACCGCGCGCACGGGCACGCAGGCGTACTCGGCGAACGTGCCGTCGTACACCATGTCGCGGCGGGCGTAGGCGATCACCTCGTCGCCCTCGCTGAATTCCGGCGTATCCAGGCCCACCTGCTCGACCACGCCGGCCACGTCCCAGCCGGGGATGACCGGGAACCAGGTGTGCAGCAGCGGGTCGAGATAACCCGCCATGATCTTCCAGTCGACCGGATTGACCGCCGCGCAGCGCACGCGCACCAGCACCTCGCCCGGCCCCACCCTCGGCACCGGCCGATCGGTCAGTGCCAGGACATCGTTGTCGCCGTATTGTTCGTACGTGATCGCCCGCATCGCCTCCTCCATCGAGCTTGGCCGCGCCGGCCGATCCATGCCCCGGCCCGACCGGCATCAATCCGCTACTGCATCGACCCGCCGCCGCAGCGTACGCCGCTCGCCCGGATCGCCGCCAGCCGTTTCGGGCCGATCCCGTCCAGCGCCGTCGTCCGCTCGAGGCGGTCGATGGGGCGCATGGCCATGACCGCCCGCGCCCGCTCGGGACCGACGTGCGGGATCCGCTGGAGGGCCTCGAGATCCGCCATGTTCACGTCGATCGCCGGCACCGCGGACCCGTTCGCGGCCACGGCGGTGCCGCCACGCTCCGGTAATTCCGGGGACAGTAACCCTAATTCCGAAGACAGGAAGACGATTACGGCCCGCAATTTCGGTTACTGTCCCCGGAATTCCCGTCATCCCGACTCGAGCGGCGCTGCAGGGGTGCCGCAATGCGGCCGCGCCGGCGAGGGCGCATAATGGCGCGGTCAGCCGCAGCCAACGCCTCAACGGATCACCATGGCGAATATCGACGACACCAACGAGCTCGACGAGAAACTCTCGGCCCGCGCGGACGCGATCGGCAATTTCGTGGTCGACGCCTTCCACTACGTGGCGCTGTTCGCCATCGGCGCCGCGGTCGTCTGGTCCGCGGTCATGTCCTACGTGGACATGGCCCTGCAGGGCGGCCCGTCGATCCACGACATCCTGCTGCTGTTCATCTACCTCGAGCTCGGGGCCATGGTCGGCATCTACTTCAAGACGCGGCACATGCCGACCCGCTTCCTGGTGTATATCGGCATCACCGCGCTGGTGCGCATGCTGATCGACGACGTCCAGTCCGAGCACGAGGCCAGCATGGATATCATCTACATCGCCGTGGCGATCCTCCTGCTCTCCCTCGCCGGCCTCGTCATGCGCTACGGCTCCTGGAAGTTCCCGTCGGACCCGCCGGGCTCGTCGTCGAAGTAGACGGGCGCGAGGACCGCGACGCCCGGACCCGCCGGCCGAAGGCCCCCGATCGGCCTACACGGTCGCATGCGTGCCGTCGCAGAAGGGCGGGTCGCCCGTAATTCCGGGGACAGTAACCCTGATCCCGAAGACAGGAAGCCGATTACGGCCAGCAGTTTCGGTCACTGTCCCCGGAATTCCCCGGGCGATCCCGCCCGCGTCGGGGTAGCTGCCATCCCAGTTGACTCGAACCCGGCGGCGGGCACCACCGTCAATGCTTACCCCCGGGTGCGCCTGCCACGCAGCCCTCGGGCTTCCCCCGGTTGGTCGTTCAATACGGGATTCGAACGCGTCCGTGGCCGATCAGGGCTCGTGGTACGAGTGGACCGGCCCTTCGTAGCGGCCGCGTACCCGCGTCGTTGTCGTCGCCGTGGCGGGGGACACCTTCAGATCGAACTCGAGCGTGCGCTCGTCGCCGGTCACGCTCACGTCGACATGACCGTCGAGAATCGCGTACGAGGCACCGCTGCCCGCGTCGAAGTCGTAGCCCGTGTAGACCGTGAAGCCGTTGAATTGCCCGGCGTCGGGCTTGATCGCGCGGGCGAAGGTGTAGCGCCCCGGCGCGAGGTCGCCGTCACCGGCGTGCAGCTTGAGCGCAATGGCGTCTCCCTGGCCGGAGGGGCCGAGCTGCCCGACATCCACCCCGCGGGACACGAGGTAGACGTTGAACTGGCGCACACCGGGATTGTACTGATCGCCCTGGTCGATGATTGCGAGGCGACCGAGGTCATGGTGATCGCCGTCCACGGTAAAACCGTTGTCGGCGGCCGGTGCCACGGGGCTGGCCAGCAGGGCCGCGAGGGCGATCGCGGGCGCCCGCGGCCGGCGTTCGTCATCCATGGTCGACTCCCTGATCGATCCTTCACCAAGCCTAGCAAGGCCCGTTCGGGGGTCAAGCCACGGACGGACCCGCGGGCCCGGGGGCAGGCGCGCCGGACGTCGGCCGCGCTACCGCGCCGCGGGTATCTCGGGCAGCTCCGTGGCGCGCCCGCGGGGGATGTCGCCGTTGCGGTCGTACATCGGCAGCTCCGCAACGCCGGGGACAGTACCCCTAATCCCGAAGCCAGTGACCGAATCCGGCCCACCTATGCGGTTACTGCCCTAGGAGTTCCGGAATCCCGATTGCGCGGCGCGGCGGGCCGGCGGCCACGCCCGGCCCCGGGCCCCGCCGCGCAGTCGCGGAACGCGGCCTTTGGCCCGCCGGTTGAAGGGGACGCTCGGGGCGCAGATTCGAGGTTCGGGCGCGACATCGGCCGCGCAGGCTCGTGCGAAAGCTTTGGCCGAATACGGGCGTCGCGCACGCGGCGCCCCGGCGGTAGCAAAGGGCGCCCGGCAAGGGCACGCGGAGATCGAGCATGTGGGCATCGGCGGAGACACTGGGACCGATCGGGGCGAAGAAGCTGCTGGCCAGCGGCGCGGACGAGGTGCTGGTCCCCTGCATCGGCCACCTGGACCAGGCCGCCGCCAAGGCAGCGGCGGTCGCGGGCGGTCCCGCGACGCTGCACGTACCGGCCAATCGCGTCACGAGCTGCCAAGCCGCCGTCGACCTGCTCGTCGAGCACGGCCTGCAAAGCGCGCTCGTCGTCTCCGGCAATCCCGGCCACGGCCGGGGCGATTTCACGGTCTACGAGCTGATCCGCTGTCTCCGTGCCCAGGGTATCCACGTCTCGGTCGGGGCCTACCCGGAGAGCTACTTCTCGGTGACCAGCACGCGCCACCGGGCCAAGAGCGCCCGGATCCTGGCGGACAAGCAGGCCGCCGGCGCCCAGCGGATCATCACGCAGGCCAGCTTCGACGCGCAGAACATGGCCGAATGGCGCCGCCGGATCCGCGACCAGGGCGTCGAGCTGCCCGTGCAGGTGGGGCTGATGGCGCCGGTTCCGCGCCGGGCGCTTCGGGCGACGCTGCGCTCGGCGCGCGCGGAGCTCTTCCGCCATCCGCGCTTGAGCGCCGTGAGCCGCGAGAACCTCGACATGCTCTACCGCATGCTCCGCTCGCGGATCCCCGATCCGGCGCGCTTCGTCCGCGCGGTCGCCGACACCGGCGAGCTGGGTGCCGGCGACGGCTTCCACATCTTCACGTATGGCGCGGATGTCAGCGACGTGATCACCACGATCCACGGGCTCGGCCACGCGCGCCAGCGCAGCGAGGGCGAGATCGCCGGGGCGTGACCGCCGCCCGGCGCGCTCGTCGCGAGCCGATCAGGCCCGTGATGGGCGGCCCCTTACCGAGGGTGAGACGGCAAGCCCATTCAGGGGCATACCCGTTCCGGTCGCGTGCCGGCGCTGTCAATGCGAGGCAACGTCATGCAGAGCGGCGAGCAATTCCGGGGACAGTAACCCTGATTCCGAAGACAAGAAGCCGATTACGGCCCGCAATTTCGGTTACTGTCCC
>CAZVFN010000057.1:0-17451 GCA_964626335.1 uncultured Ectothiorhodospiraceae bacterium | reverse complement strand
ACCCTGATGGTCGCGGTCGGCACGCTGGCCTCGGCATTCTGGATCCTGTCGGTGAACTCCTGGATGCAGACCCCGGCCGGTTTCGCGATCAACGACGCCGGTCAATTCGTGCCCGTCGACTGGTGGGCGGCGATCTTCAATCCGTCGTTCCCCTACCGCCTCGCACACATGGTGCTCGCCGCCTACCTGACGACGGCCCTGGTGGTCGGCGCGGTGGGCGCCTGGCATCTGCTGCGCGACGCGCGTGACCGCGGCGCGCGGATCATGTTCTCGATGGCGATGTGGATGGCGCTGATCACCGCGCCGATCCAGATCGTCGCGGGGGATCTCCACGGCCTCAACACCCTCGAGCACCAGCCGGCGAAGGTCGCCGCGATGGAGGGCCACTACGAGACGCAGGAGGGGGCGTCCCTGGTCCTGTTCGGTGTCCCCGACGACGAGGCCGGCGAGATGAAGTACAAGGTCGGCATTCCGAAGCTCGGCTCGTACATCCTGACCCACGAGTGGGACGGCGAGGTACGCGGACTGAACGCGTTCCCGGCCGACGAGCGCCCGGGGGCGGAGATCGTGTTCTGGAGCTTCCGCCTGATGGTCGCCCTGGGCATGCTGATGGTCGCGCTCGGCGCGTGGGGTGCCCTCGCCCGCTGGCGCGAGCGCTTCTACGACAACCGTGCGCTGCACTGGGCGGCCATCGCGATGGGGCCGGCCGGTTTCCTCGCGGTGCTCGCCGGCTGGGTGACGACCGAGGTGGGGCGCCAGCCCTGGACCGTCTACGGCCTGCTGCGGACCGCCGAGTCGGCCTCGCCGATTGCCGCCTCCGCGGTCGGGACATCGCTGCTGGTGTTCATCGTCGTCTACTTCGCGGTGTTCGGCGCCGGGACCTACTACGCCCTGCGCCTGATGGCAGAGCCGCCCGCGGCGGGCAGCAGCGCGGAGGCCTGGGGTGGGCGCGCGGCGGGCATCACGCCGGGGCCGGCCGTGGGCCGCCAGCAGTCCATATCGCACCACCACGATGACGGGGGGCGGGCGTGATGGGCATCGAACTGGCCTATGTCTGGGCGGGGCTGCTGGCGTTCGCCGTGCTCGCCTACGTCGTGCTCGACGGCTTCGACCTGGGCGTCGGCATCCTCTTCCCGTTCCTCGGGAATGATGCCGAGCGCGACCTGGCGATGAACTCCGTCGCCCCGGTGTGGGACGGCAACGAGACCTGGCTGATCCTCGGCGGCGGCGGCCTGTTCGCCGTCTTCCCACTGGCCTACGCGACGCTGCTGCCGGCGCTGTACGCGCCCATCATCGCGATGTTGCTGGGGCTGATCTTCCGCGGGGTGTCGTTCGAGTTCCGGGCGAAGGCCGAGCGCAGCCGCTTTCTCTGGGACATCGGCTTTCCCGCCGGCTCGATCGTCGCGGCGTTCGCCCAGGGGATCGCGCTCGGGGCCCTGGTCCAGGGCATCGACGTCGAGGGCCGCGCCTACGCCGGCGGCTGGTGGGACTGGCTGACACCGTTCAGCCTGCTCACCGGCGCCGCGCTGGTCACCGGTTACGCGCTGCTCGGCGCGACCTGGCTGTACATGAAGACCGAGGGGCGCATCGCCGACGACGCCCGGCGTTTCGCCCGTGTCACGGGCGTGGCGACGTTCCTGCTGATCGGCCTGGTCAGCCTGATCACGCCGTTCCTGAACCCGGTGTACCTCGAGCGCTGGTTCGCGTGGCCGACGGCGGTGTTCAGCGTGATCGTGCCGGCGCTGCTGCTCGGCTGCGCCTGGAAGCTGCACCGCGGTCTGGTGGAAGGGCGCGACGCGGTGCCGTTCCTGTCGGCGCTGGGCGTCTTCGTGCTGTGCTACGCGGGGCTCCTGATCAGCTTCTTCCCGAACATCGTGCCGCCGTCGGTCAGCATCCGCGAGGCGGCGGCCCCGGATTCCAGCCTGGCGTTCCTTCTGGTCGGGGCCGTGGTGCTGATCCCGATCATCCTCGCCTACACCGCGTACGCCTACTGGGTGTTCCGCGGCAAGGTGGACCCGGAGGAGGGCTACCATTGACGCGCGGCGACCCCGCCCCGCGCCGCCTGTCCCGGCGCCTGCTATGGTTCATCGTGCTCTGGGGGGCCGGCGTGCTCGCCGTCGGCCTGCTGGCCTACGGCCTGCGCTTGCTGATCCTCTGACGTCGAGGTGGCCCGCGTCGCAACCGTTCGGGCGGCCGGCCCGAAACCGGAAGATTTGCTTTCATACACGGCGAGCGAAAAAAAGGGGACGACCTTGGATGACCGGGAAGCCTGGTGGGCGACGCTGCGACGCGTCGTGCGCTTCTTTGCGATCGCGCTGCTCGCGCTCGTCGCCATCGCCGCTTTCGCCTACGCCCAGTCGCTGGTGCGCGCCTAGCCGGGTTTGCGTGCAATGACGTAGCGGTTGGCCCGCCGGGGGCGGCCGCGTGCCGGACTTCAGGGGGCGACGTCCGCGCTGTCGGATGTCGCCCGGTGCGCCGGGCCCACCGAGCGCGGCTCGAGCCGGCCGTCGATACCGGCGTCGCCGGCGGGCAAGCCAGGAACGCGACATCCCGGCGTTGTATACGGCCGACGCCGCGTCGACTCGGCTACGACGATGCGTTGCCACGGCCGCCGCGACGCTGCTGGGGCTGGAGCGGGTGGCCGAGCAGGCGCACGGCGACCGCGGGATGCGCGCCGGGCAGGTTGCGCCGGTTGGACGCGTCGCGCTGGCTCGGCGTCATGCTGGACCAGGCGCCGATCTCGGCGCGGCTACGGTTGCAGCCGAGGCACCGGTCGTGCCCATCGAGCTGACAGATACCGACACACGGGCTGTCGTCCAGCAGGCGCCCGGGCAGTTCGGTGGCGGAGTCGTCGGCGTCGCTCATGCGATCAGCCCAGCCGGGCGCGGTCGAACCAGCGGGGGGTGATGGTTTCGGTCGTGCCGCTCCCGGCGGGCGTCTCCGGGGCGGCCCGCGCCAGCCCGCCGAAGTCGAACAGCTCGCGGTCGGCGAGCTGCGACGGCGCGACGTTCTGCAGCGCCTTGAACATCGTTTCCGTCCGCCCCGGGTGAGTGCGCTCCCACTCGGCCAGCATTTCCTTGACGTTCTCGCGCTGCAGGTTCTCCTGGGAGCCGCACAGGTTGCACGCGATGATGGGGAAACCGCGCAGCTCGGCGTAGCCCGCGATGTCGGCCTCGCCGGCGTACGCCAGTGGCCGGATCACCATGTTGCGCCCGTCGTCGGCGCGCAGCTTGGGCGGCATCGCCTTGAGCCGGCCGCCGTGGAAGAGGTTGAGGAAGAACGTCTCGACGATGTCGTCGCGGTGGTGGCCGAGCGCGATCTTGTCGATGCCGTTGTCCGCCGCCCACGTGTACAGCGTGCCGCGGCGCAGGCGTGAGCACAGCCCGCACATCGTCTTGCCCTCTGCCACCTTCTGCGTGACGATCGAGTACGTGTCCTCCTCGATGACGTGCCAGTCGACGCCGCGCTCGCGGAAATAGTCCGGCAGGACGTGCCCCGGGAAGCCCGGCTGCTTCTGGTCCATGTTCACCGCGATCAGCTCGAAGCGGACCGGTGCGCGCTGCCGCAGCTCGAGCAGGATGTCGAGCAGCGTGTGCGAGTCCTTGCCGCCGGACATGCACACCATGACGCGATCGCCGTCCTCGATCATGCTGTAGTCGGTCACTGCCTGCCCGACCTGGCGTTTCAGGCGCTTGTGCAGCTTGCGGGCGTTGACCGAATCGGGCAGCGGTGTCGGGGGCATGGCGATTCCGGTCGGGGTGCCTACAAGTGCTCGATTATAGCGTCGCGCGCGGCTGTGGGCGAGGCGTTGCCCGCCGGCGGCAGGAGGCAGACGACAGGCGACATGGACATGGCGGCAGGGCAGGCAGGCGCGTCTTCGGTCGGGGCAGGCAGCGATGTGGTTCCGGCTGCACGGTGGAGATGGTCATGCGCCGGGCTTCGGTGGTTGCTGGTGCGCACCGAATGCGCGCATTCGGTCTTTCGAGGAGGCACACGCTGCCGCCCGGCGCGGTCGGCTCGGTCGGGAACCGGGGCGCCTGCCCGTGGCCACGGCCGAAGGCGCGCCGACGCGGCCTTCGGCGGTGCGGTTGCGAGCAACCGCACCGCCGCTCATCGAGGTCGCCGCGATGCGCGGCGGATCCGGTGAATGGGTGGATCTGGGCCAGACGGGTGTTGTCGCTTGTTCCTCCGCGTCCCTTTGCGCCCCTCGCGCCTTTGCGAGAACCTGCAGGCCGGCGCATCCGGGAGGCACCGCGTCCCGGGCAGTGACGACGCGCGAGGAGTGAAGCGATGAAGGTCATGGTCGAGCTGTGCCTGGTGCCGCTGGGCGTGGGGGTGTCGGTCTCGGAGTACGTTCGCGCGTGCCGGGACGTCCTGCGCGATGCCGGGCTCGAACCCGAGGTCCACGCCTATGGCACGAACTTCGAGGGCGAGTGGGACGCGGCCATGGCGGCGATCCGCCGCTGCCACGAGGTCGTCCACGCGCTGGGCGCACCGCGCATCCATACCAGCCTCAAGCTCGGGACCCGCACCGACCGCGACCAATCCCTGGCGGGCAAGGTGGCGAGCATGCGCGACGCGGGGCCGTCCTGACGCCGGTGCCTTGCGTTGCGGCGAACTTGGGCCAGAATCGGGGATGGGACCTCGATCCGGGGAGAGGCAGCCATGTTCCGAACCATCGCCGTGACACTGATCGCATTGCTGGCAGCCGGCGGCGTTGCCGCGGCCGAGCGCACGCCGGCGCCGGCCGACGCGCGCCTGTACTTCATCTCGCCGGCCGATGGCGGAACCGTGTCCGCGCCGGTCACGGTGCGCTTCGGCGCCGAGGGCATCGGCGTGGCGCCTTCCGGGGTCGATGCCGAGCGCACGGGGCATCACCACCTGATCGTCGACGGCGAGCTGCCGCCGCTCGACCAGCCGATCCCGTCGAGCGACACGTATCGCCATTTCGGCGGCGGGCAGACCGAGACGAGCATCGAGCTCGAGCCGGGCGAGCACACGCTCCAGCTATTGATGGGCGACCACCGCCACATCCCGCACCGGCCGGCCGTGACCTCGCCGCGGATCACGATCCGGGTTGTTGAATAGGGCGAAAAGGGCAGAGGGCCAAGGGCCGAGGCGGCAGGCGGCAAAGGGCGGGTCGGCCGTCTTTTGCGGCAGGCGACCGCCGGCGCCGTGGCGCGGGGCCTCGTCGCGTGCTGGCGGCGCGCGAGGCGCCGAAGCCGTCGCCGCGGCCGAAAGCGCCCCCACGCTCGGGTCTTCCCGGTCTGAGACCGCCTTCCCGCCTCGGTGTTCTGCGCGCCTCGGCATGAGACCCCATGGACCGTGGCTCAGACGTGGTGGAAGTTGCGGCCCGCCGTGGTCGCCTGGACGTAGCCCGCGCGGATGACGAAATCGCCGAACGGCTCGCCGTCCTGCCGCTCGCGCGCGTAGTGGGCGATCATCGGCTCGAGCTCACCCAGGATCTCGTCCTCACCGATGTTCTCGCGGTGCAGCTTGTTCAGGCGCTCGCCGTGGAATCCGGCACCGAGGTAGACGTTGTACTTGCCCACGGCCTTGCCGACGAATCCGATTTCGCCCAGGTAGGGTCGCGCGCAGCCGTTCGGGCAGCCGGTCATGCGCACGACGATGGCATCGTCCCCGAGCCCGTGCTCCGCCATGATGCCTTCGAGCTTGCCGATCAGGTCCGGCAGGTAGCGCTCGCTCTCGGCCATGGCCAGCCCGCAGGTGGGGAAGGCGACGCAGGCCATCGAGCTGCGCCGCAGGGCAGTGGTGTCGGCGTTCGGGTCGACTCCGTGCTCTTCGAGGACGCCCTCGATGCGCGCGCGGTCCGCGTCGGCGACGCCGGCGATGATGACGTTCTGGTTGGGCGTCATGCGGAATTCGCCGTCGTGGACCCGGGCGACCTCGCGCAGCGCGGTCATCAGCCGGCGCTCGCCGTCATCCTTGATGCGCCCGTTCTCCACGAACAGCGTCAAATGCCCGCGCCCGTCGGTGCCGTCGACCCAGCCGTAGCGGTCCGCATTGGACTCGAAGGCGCACTCGCGCGGCTCCTCGAGGGACCAGCCGAGACGGCGCTCGATCTCGCCGCGGATCCAGTCGGGGCCGTGGTCGTCGACGGTGTACTTGAAGCGCGCGTGCTTGCGGTTGACGCGGTCGCCGTAATCGCGCTGGATCGCCACGACCTGCTCGGCGACCGCCAGTGTCTGGTCGGGGCGGCAGAAGGCGATCACGTCGGCGAGGCGCGGATAGGTCGCCGGGTCACCGTGGGTCATGCCCATGCCGCCGCCGACCGTGACGTTGAATCCCGCGAGGCCGCCGCTGTCGTCGGGAACCGCGATGAAGCCGAGGCAGTGCGCGTAGACGTCCACATCGTTCATCGGCGGCACCGCCACGGCGACCTTGAACTTGCGCGGCAGGTAGCGCGGGCCGTAGAGCGGCTCGTGGTCGGGCTCGCCGCCGGCGACCTTCTCGCCGTCGAGCCAGATCTCGTGGTAGGCGCGGGTCTGCGGCAGCAGGTGCTCGCTGATCCGCTTGGACCATTCGAACACCTCGCCGTGCAGTCCCGACGCGTACGGATTCGGGCTGCACATCACGTTGCGGTTGACATCGCCGCAGGCGGCCACGGTGTCGAGCAGCGTGTCGTTGATGGCGCGCATCGTGGCCTTGAGGTTGCCCTTGAGCACGCCGTGGTACTGGAAGGTCTGGCGGGTCGTCACGCGCATGGTGCCGTTGGCGTAGCGCGTGGCGATGTCGTCGAGCGCGAGCCACTGGTCCGGCGTGCACACCCCGCCCGGCATGCGCAGGCGGATCATGAACGCGTACGCCGGTTCCAGCTTCTTTTTCTGGCGTACCGTGCGGTGGTCGCGGTCGTCCTGCATGTAGCTGCCGTGGAACTTGAGCAGCTTGGTGTCATTCTCCGCGATCGCGCCCGTTACGTCGTCGGCGAGTCCGTCCTCGATCGTGCCTCGCAGGTAATTGCTCTCGTACTTGATCCGCTCGGCCGGATCGAGGCTGTCGAGATCGATGTCGTGGTCGCTCATGGGAACCTCGTCTGGGATCGGGCCGCGCGCCGGCCCCGTATTCTCTCACTGTGATCGCCGCCGTTGCAGGAGCGGGCTCGCCCGTGAACCGGTCTGCACCACCGTGCAAGTGGGCCTCACGCCGAGTCGCGGAGGGCGCCGGGCGAATCGTTGCTCGCCAAGACGCCAAGCGCGCCAAGAGAGGGCAACGGATAATGGGTCAGGGGTTCCGACGTCCTAGCGTCGCAACTCCAGCGCCGCGCGAGGACGTCACCATCGCGAGCGAGCTCGTTCCCAGGGGCCGGGGCGTGACCCTCGTGTTCGCGCACTGATGCAGTCCCGGCTACCGAATCGGACATTGCATATCTTGGCGTGCTCGGCGTCCTGGCGAGAGACCGCCTGCCTTTCTCGGCGTCCTCCGCGACTCGGCGCGAGGACCAGAGGCACGGTCCCGGACGCCGGCGGCTCAATACACATCGCGCTGGTAGCGCTTGTCCTTCTGGAGCTGCCCGAGCCAGGCGGCCGCATCCTCCTGTGACCGGCCGCCATGCTCGGCGATCACGTCGATCAGGGCCTGGTGGACGTCCGGTGCCATGTATTCGGCGTCGCCGCAGACGTAGACGTAGGCGCCCTGCCGCAGCCAGTCGTAGACGTCGGCACCGCGCTGGCGGAGCCTGTCCTGCACGTAGATCCTGTCCTGCTGGTCGCGCGAGAACGCCACGTCGACGCGGTGGAGCGCACCCTGCTCGCGCCAGCGCAGCCACTCGCGTTGGTAGAGGAAGTCCGTGCGGAAGTGCTGCTCGCCGAAGAACAGCCAGTTGGCTCCGTCGGCGCCGCGCTCGGCGCGCTCCTCGATGAAGGCGCGGAACGGGGCCACGCCGGTGCCGGGGCCGATCATGATGATCGGGGTGCTGTCGTCGTCCGGCAGCTTGAAGTTCTTGTTGCGGTCGATGTAGACCGGCAGCGGCGTGTCGTCGTCGATCCGATCCGCCAGCCAGGTGGAGGCGACGCCCTCGCGCTCCCGGCCATGCGTCTCATAGCGCACCGTGGCGACGGTGAGGTGGACCTCGTCCGGGTTCGCGCGGCAGCTCGACGCGATCGAGTACAGTCGCGCCGGCAGCTTGCGCAGGCGCTCGACGAACGCCTGGGGTGTCAGAGTATGGACGGGCCACGTCTGCAGGACGTCGACGATGTGGCGCCCGTGCATCCACTCGCGCAGGCCGTCGCGATTGTCCTCGGCAACCAGCGCATCGAGCTCGGCGTCGTCGACGAGCTCGCTCCAGCCCTGGATGAAGGGGCGCGTCAGCGTGGTGATCTCGTAATCGTGAGCCAGCGCCTCGCGCAGCGCCACGTCGCCGCGCGGCCCGCTGACGATCGCCTCACCCGAGAACCCGAGTGCGGCGAGCACGTCCTCGACCTCGCGCGGGTTGTTCGTCGGCAGCACACCGAGCGAATCACCCGGCTCCCACTCGAGGCCGCTGTCCTCGAGGGAAACCTCGATGTGACGCGTTTCCTTGTTCGAGCCCTCGGCGTTGAGCACGAGGTTGTCGAGCAGCCCGGCGTGGTACGGGTGCTTGCGGCTGTAGTTCTCGACCCCGCCCTGGCTGCCGCCCGCCGGGAACGACACCACGTTCGACGGCGGCGTCTCGAGCTCGGCCGCGAAGGCCTCGAGCGCGCCGTCGATCCAGGCGACGGCCGCGTCGTCGTAATCGACGTCGCAGTCCGTGCGCGGGTGGATCCGGGTTGCCCCGAGGGCCTCGAGGCGGGCGTCGAAGTCACGACCGGTCTGGCAGAAGTGCTCGTAGCTGGTATCGCCCAGGGCGAGGACCGAGAAGCGCGTGTCCTTCATCGGCGGCGCCTTCTTCGAATGCACCAGCTCGTGCAGTTCCGAGGCCGTGTCGGGCGGGTCGCCCTCGCCGTGGGTCGACACGACCACGAGCAGGCGCTCGGCCCCCTTCAGCTGCTGTTTCTTGACGTCGGCCATGTCGATGACGTTGGACCGGAACCCGCGCGCCTCGGCGCGCTGGGCGGCCTGCTGCGCCACCTCTTCCGCGTTGCCGGTCTGCGAGCCGAACAGGACGCTGAGCTCGGGTGCCTCGGCCGAGTCGGTCGCGCCCGCGTCCTGCGCCGCCGCTGTGGCCCCGGCCGCGCCCGCCGCCGTGATGCCGGCGAGGTAGCCGCTGAGCCAGGTCAACTGGTCGTTGCGCAGGTCGCTCACCAGCTCGCTGAGGCGCTCGGCCTGCTCGCGGTTCAGCGGGCTGTTCGATTCCGTCAGAAGCGGGCCGGACATTCTTCACTCCGCGATCCACTGCCGGGCGGCACCCGGGCCTGAGAGAACCCTATATCGGCGGACTTAGAATGAAAAAGTCTCGATTTTTATATTGATATTCCCGCATCCCCTGACGCGGGCGGCGCCGGGCCGACGGCACCGGCATTTGCCCGGGCACGACAGGCCCCGCCCGGACGGAGGTCCCCGGCGCGTCGTCCGGGGCAGGGCGAGTCGGGGATCAGCGGCGGGCGACTGGCACGCGAAATGCTGACCTCCTTGCACGGGATGCGGGCCCGATTGCCCGGTGGATCAGGCCGAGTTGGAGATCAGCTGCTGGATACTCGCGCGCGAAATGCTGGACGCCGACGAACCGGCATGCAGGTCATAGAGCGCGCACACGAGGCCCGCCTTGCGCGCCGGGTCGAGCGGCGTGCCGCGCTCGGCCAGGACCTGGTCGGTGACCTCGAGGATGGATGCAAGGAGTTCGCGATCGCACGCGCCTTCGGTGTCGGAGAGGGCGGCGCTTGCCGGGGGCGTGCCGGTGGCGAGCCATTCGACCGTCGTCCCGCCGGCCTCGGCGATCGCGAGGAGTTTGGTGCGCGTCGGCTCGGTGCGACCGGCGAGGCACTGGCGCACGAACGTGTCCGAAACGCCCGCCTTGCGGGCGAAGGCCCGCACGCTGAGATCACCGATCAGGACGTGCAGGCGCGCGGGGAATGCCGCCGGATCGGCCAGCTCGGGGGCGTATGGAGATGCGAATGACCTGTCTTCATTCATGGCGATGGGTTCACGGCTCATGGCGGTGCGTTGATGGTTCCGATCGCCGCCGGCGTGGTGGGCACGGCAATGCCGGTCTGGCGCTCATCCAGACCGGTCGATTGCGCCCGACCGGATGCGTTGACATGCGAAGTATAGCGCTCTAGCGTCCACGACATGCCCGCGCACGCCGACCCCGAGAGCATTCCCGCCGACCCGGTCCAACGCAATGAGTGGATCAAGTTTCAATTGCGCCTACGCGGCAGCTCGTTTTCCAAGATCGCACGCGAACTCGGCGTGACGCGCCAGGCCGTGCGCAATGCCCTGGCTTCGCGTTATCCGCGCATGGAGCGCGTCATCGCTCACGAGATCGGGCTCGAGCCGCACACGATCTGGCCGGAACGCTACTCCGGGGCCTACCACGTCTTCGGCGGCGGGGACTGACGGATTCGTGGATCAGGCCCCGCCCCGGCGCACGGAGCGTGCGGAGGTCACGTCGCGAGCACGTTCGGTCTGCCCATGTAAACACAAGATACCAGCGATCGTGGGCCCTGCCAATCGAGCCATTCGTGCCCCACGAGCGCGAGCCCGGTCTCAGGCCTCGTCCTGTGGCGGCGTATAGCCCTCGGGCCGTTCCGAACCCTCGCCGAAGAAGAATTTCTCCATCTCCGCCTCGAGGAACTTGCGGGCCTTGGGGTCCACGGGTGTAAGGCGCATCTCGTTGATGAGCATCGTCTGATGCTCCAGCCACATCTGCCATGCCTCCTTCGACGCATGCTGCTGGATGCGCTGCCCCAGCTCGCCGGGGTACGGCGGCCTGTCGAGGGCCTCGGCCTCGCGGTCGAGCTTGATGCAATGGACGGTGCTGGTCATGGCGTGTCTCCCGGGACTTCAGCGGATGGCTGACGGCGATGATAACGCGCGCTGCAAGCGCCACGGGGGGCGACGCGGGCTCAGCGGCGCAGTAGCCGCACCTCGGCACGGTCGAGCGCGGCCGGCGTGCCCGTCAGCACGAGCACATCGCCGGATTCCAGCGCGGTGTCCCCGGATGGCGCGTCCTGGCGATGCCCGGCGCGCGTGAGCGTGGCGACCTGCACGCCGGCCCGCCCGAGCTGCAGCTCCTCGAGGCGACGACCGCCCGCAGCCGCGCGCTCCGGCAGCGTCACGGCTCTCAGCTCGAGATGCTCCGGGTCGGCATCGTCGCTGCCCGGAAACAGCGCCCTCAGCATGGCGTAGCGGTCGTGGCGGACACTGCTGATGCGGCGGAGCACATCGTCGGTCGGTGTGCCGAGAAGAAACAGCAGGTGGGAGGCGACCATCAGGCTCGCCTCGAGGGTCTCGGGCACGATCTCGGTGGCGCCTGCGGCCTGCAGCTCGTCCAGGCGGCTGTCGTCCGGCGCGCGCACGAGCACGGGCAGATCCGGGGTCGCCGCCCGCACCTGGTGGAGCACGCGCAGCGTGTATTCCGGGTCGTCGAGCGTCAGGGCGAGCGCGCGCAGCCGGTGCAGGCCCGCGGACTCGAGCACGTCCATACGCGTCCCATCGCCGTGGGCAACCGGCGCGCCGCTGGCGCGCGCGTTGTCCACCCGGACCGGATCGAGGTCGAGGGCGTGCCAGTGCACGCCCGCGTCATCGAGCACGCGCGCGATGTGCTGACCCACGCGGCCGAAACCCACGAGCAGGACATCACCGCCCTCGCCCGGTTCGAACTCCGGTGGCTCCGTGCGCGTGCTCGCCTCGGCCCGGCCCGCGAACGGTCGTACGATCTGGGCGTTGAACCGCAGCGCCAAGGGTGCGACGGCCATCGACAGCAGCAGCGCCGCGAGCACCGTCTGGCCGTAGGCGGGCGTCAGCAGCTCGCCGTCGAGCGCGATGCTCAGCAGGGCGAAGCCGAATTCACCACCGTGGGCGAGCACGACCGCGGTGCGGGCACTGGTTTCGAAGGGCAGCCGCGCGGCGGCGCAGAGCGCGAAGACGAGTGCGAGCTTGAATACCACCAGGGCGGCGAACAGCAGCAGGATCCAGGGCCACGCGGTCGGCAGGAGCGACAGGTCCAGGAGCATGCCGATGCTGACGAAGAACAGTGCCAGCAACACATCCCGGAATGGCCGGATCTCGGCCTCGATGGTGTGCCGAAAGCGGCTCTCGCCGAGCATGATCCCCGCGACGAAGGCCCCCAGCGCGGGCGACAGGCCGAGGTTGGCCGTAAGCCAGGCGGCGCCGAGCGCGACCGCCAGTGCGGTCAGGGTGAACAGCTCGCGCGAGCGCAGCGCCGCCACGCCCGAAAGGGCGGGCTTCAGCAGGTAGCGGCCGGCCACCAGGATCACGGCGATGGCCAGTGCGCCCTTGAGCAGCGCCATGCCGAGCGAGGTCAAGATCCCGGCCTCGCCGGGATGGGCGAGACCGGATACGACCACAAGGAACGGCACGACCGCCAGGTCCTGGAAGAGCAGCACGCCCAGCGCGGAGCGCCCGTGGGGCAGGCCGAGCTCGAGCTGGTCGGACAACTGCTTGGTCACCAGCGCGGTCGACGACATCGCGACCACGCCGCCCATGACCACCGAGCCCGCGATCGAGATCTCCATCGCGCGGGCGGCGAAGTAGCTCACCGTCGCAGCGATCACGACCTCCGCACCCCCGAGGCCCAGGAGGGCCCCGCGAATACGCGCGAGTGCGGGCAGCGACATCTCGAGGCCGATCGTGAACAGCAGCAGCACGACTCCGAGCTCGGCCACCGAGCGAATCGCCTCGAGGTCCTGCACCAACGCGAACGCGCTCGGTCCGCTGGCGATGCCGACGACGATGTAGCCGAGGACGGCCGGCAGGCGGAATCGCAGGAACAGCGCGGCCGCGCCCACCGCGATCAGGAGCAGGAGCAGGAGTTCGGCGAAGGCGTCGGGTGCGTGCATCGGCGGCTCACGGCTTGTGCAACGGGCGGGGCGCTGGCCGCCGCCGTTCCCGAGCGGTCGCCCCGGCCGCCCCGCCGGGATCGGTCCGGCGGGGCGCACGGCGGCCCCTTGCGGGACCGGCAGGGACGCAGGGTACGGGTGGTGCGTCGCGAAGGCCACCTCCGGCGCGAGCGCGTCGAGTGTTTCGCGGCGGGCCGTCAGGCGCGATAATGCGGCGCCGCTGCCACCAACGATGCCCGACGGGAACAAGCCATGGTCGCCATCAACCGACTCGAGACCGGCGCCGATGATTTCGCGGAGCGCCTGGCCGCACTCCAGGACCGCGGCGGTCCCGACGCGGGTGACGTGGTCGATACGGTGCGCGATATCATCGGTGACGTGCGCACGCGCGGCGATGCCGCCGTGGTCGAGCTGACCAACCGGTTCGATCGGCGCGGTGCCGGCGCGATGGCCGACCTCGAGGTCCCCCGGGACGCGCTCGACGCCGCCCTCGCTCGCCTTTCGGCCGACGAGCGCGGCGCACTCGAGCACGCCGCGGAGCGCCTCTCGGATTACGCGCGGCGCCAGCGCATGGAGAGCTGGTCGTATCGCGACGCCGACGGCAGCCTGCTCGGCCAGCAGGTGACGCCGCTCGACCGCGTCGGCCTGTACGTGCCGGGTGGCAAGGCCGCCTACCCTTCGTCGGTCCTGATGAATGCCATACCGGCGCGCGTCGCGGGCGTCGGCGAGCTCGCGATGGTCGTGCCGATGCCGGACGGCGAGGTCAGCGACCTCGTGCTGGCTGCGGCCGCGATCGCCGGAGTCGATCGCGTGTTCGCGGTCGGCGGTGCCCAGGCCGTTGCGGCCCTGGCATACGGCACGGAAACGGTGCCCGTCGTGGACAAGATCGTCGGGCCGGGCAACAGCTACGTGGCCACGGCGAAGCGCCTGGTCTACGGCGCGGTCGGCATCGACATGATCGCTGGCCCGTCCGAGATCCTCGTGATCTGCGACGGCGCAACCGATCCCGACTGGATCGCGCTCGACCTGTTCTCCCAGGCCGAGCATGACGAGGATGCGCAGGCGATCCTGCTGAGCTGGGACCCGGGGCATCTCGAACGCGTCGGCGAGGCCGTGGAGCGGCTGTTGCCGGAGCAGGAGCGTCGCGACATCATCGCCCGCAGCCTGGGCGATCGGGGCGCCCTGATCCGGGTACGCGATCTCGACGAGGCCGTGGACCTGGCCAACCGGATCGCGCCCGAGCACCTGGAGCTGGCGATCGAGGAGCCGGAGACCGTCGCGCCACGCATCCGCCACGCCGGCGCCATCTTCCTCGGGCGGCACACCCCGGAGGCCCTCGGCGATTACTGCGCGGGGCCGAACCACGTGCTGCCGACGTCGCGAACGGCGCGCTTCTCCTCGCCGCTCGGGGTGTACGACTTCCAGAAGCGCACCAGCCTGCTCGGCTGCACGCCTGCGGGAGCCGCGCGGCTCGCGCCGACGGCCGCGGCCCTGGCACGCGGCGAACGCCTGCCGGCCCACGCGGTGTCCGCCGAGGCGCGCTCGGACCGGGGGGCCGAGTGAGCCGCGCGGCCGAGCGCATCCGCCCCGAGGTGCGGGCCCTGTCGGCCTACCACGTGCCCGAGTCGGGCGACGTGGTGAAGCTCGATGCCATGGAGAACCCGTACACGTGGCCCGACGAGGACATCCGGGCGGCGTGGGGCGAGGCGCTGGCGGCCGTCGGCGTCAATCGCTACCCGGATCCGCGCGCGCGAGCCGTGGTCGAGCGCCTGCGCACCCACGTCGGTGTGCCGGCGGGGCAGTCCCTGGTGCTGGGCAACGGCTCCGACGAGCTCATCCAGCTGGTCACGCTGGCGCTGGCGCGTCCGGGGGCAACGGTGCTCGCTCCGGAGCCGACGTTCGTCATGTACCGCATGATCGCGGCGTACTGCGGGCTCGCCTTCGTCGGCGTGCCGCTGGCCCCCGACTTCACGCTCGACGCGGCAGCCATGGAGGCGGCGATCGACGAGCACGATCCGGCGGTCGTGTGGCTGGCCTGGCCGAACAACCCGACGGGCAACGCCTGGCCGCGGGCCGGCGTGCACCGGGTCGCCGAGCGTACCCGCGGCCTGGTCGTGATCGACGAGGCCTACCAGCCCTTCGCGGGCGACAGCTTCGTCGGCGAACTGGGTGACCGCGACAACGTGCTGGTACTGCGCACCCTGTCCAAGCTCGGACTGGCCGGCCTGCGCCTCGGGTTCCTGTGCGGCCCGCCGGAGTGGCTCGAGGAGATCGACAAGCTGCGCCTGCCGTACAACGTGAACGCCCTGACGCAGGCCGGGGCCGCGTTCGCGCTGGATCACTTCGACCGCCTGGAGCAGCAGGCGGCGACGATCCGCCGCGAGCGCGACGCCCTCGGCGCGTCGCTCGCGCGACTCGCGGGCGTCACCGTCTACCCGAGCGCGGCGAACTTCCTGCTGCTGCGCGTGCCCGCCGGGCGCGCCCGGGCGCTGTTCGCTGCCCTGCTGGGCGAGGACATCCGGGTCAAATGCCTCGACGGCACCCATCCGGCACTCGCCGACTGTCTCCGGGTGACCGTCGGCACGCCCGCCGAGAACGCCCTGCTGGCGGAGGCCCTCGAGCGCCAGCTCGCCGCCGTCGCCTGATGCAGCGCCGCGTCGTCGGCTTCCGCACGGACGCCGAGGGCGACTGGGTCGCGGTCCTCGACTGTGGCCACAGCCGCCACGTGCGCCACCGCCCGCCGTTCTTCAATCGCCCCTGGGTCATCGACCCGGCCGGGCGCGCCGATGCCGTCGGCATGCCCCTGGACTGCGTCAAGTGCGATCGCGGTGAACCGGTCGACTCGGGTTGAGCACCACGGATGGCCCCGGATGAACGCAGAGCGGCCCCGGGGGTCGGCGAGCGTGCGGGCGCCGCGCCGACACGGGGTGGCGGACGGATCCGGGTCCTGGAACCACGCATGACCATGCATGGACACGAATGGTTGCTGGCGATGCCTGCCGCCGGGGAGCTTCGCCGAGGCGCTCGCCGCGCCGACGGACCGCCCTCTCCGATCCTCCAAGTGTGCCCGCGCCGCGCCCCGGGGGTCGCGGGGTTGCCGCGGCGGCGTTCGGGTTGATTCGTGGTTCGAACACGCCGGTCGGCCCGCCGGGCCCGGTGTCGGCGAAGCTCCGCCACGGCCCGGTGGTCCTGTCGGCGCGCTGTGTCGATCCGTGCCCATCCGTGGTGCTGGCCCGCGCCCATGGCGGGCACGCCGGAGATCCCGCATCTGAATGTCATCCGCGGCCGGACGGGGCGCGACTACGACGTGCCAGGGCCGACCTCCGGCTCGCTCGGCGGCGCCAGGACCTTCGATGCGCTGTCGGGCTACGAGTCCGCCGCGACGCCGCAGTCGACCGTGCTCGCCGGTGCCACCTGCGCCCGGCCCGCGGCCGGCCGGAACGAGCCCGGCATGCACTGCTCGATGGCCAGGTTCGTCGTCGACGCCGAGCCGTGCGCCATGGCCCGCGAGCTCGCCCGCGGCACATCGTGGGGCGATTTCGAGGAGGCGCTGACCACCAGCGACGATGTCGATCCGGGCGGGTACTTCCTCGCGACCGCGTACACCCAGGAGCCCTCCCAGCGCGCGTTCCTCATCCGGCAGCGCTGCGACAACAACAACGTCGAGCAGGGGTCGGCGGAGGGCGGGAAGGAGATCACCCAGCGGGCGCTGGACTACTGCCGGGCACAGCTGCGCGCCGACGGGCAGCCCGGGCTCGACGCAGGCGTGGACGCGGCCCTGCGCGATTACATCGCGCGCCGCGAACAGGCGCTCCATCCCGATGAAGTCTGAAGACGGCAAGCGACTCGACCGGCGCGCGGCGCTGAGCACCGGTTGGGGCAGCGCCGTGGGCCCCGCCGTCTGCGAGCCGTTCGACCGCGAGAGCGCCTGGATCGTCGCCGTCGACGCTGATCGGGAGGCGGCCGGGGCCGTCGCCCGGATCGCCCGCGACGCCGGGGCGCCCGCGATCGGCTTGAAGACCGCCGCGCTCGGTCCGACCATTACCGGGACGATCGTCACGGCCGGGCTGGAGCGCATGGGGCGGATCGACGTCCTGGAGAGCAACACGACGCCGTTGCCCGACCGCTCGCACGGCGGCACGGACTGGGCGGCGACGATGGCGATCGACCTCGACGCGAGTCGGGGTTTCGCTCAGTGCATCGTGGCGCCGATGCGCGGGCGGGGTACCGGCGTCGTGCTCACGGTCGGATGGCGCCGGGGCAACAGCGGCGACCCGGACGCGTCGCTCGCGCGCGACACCTCGGAAGCCGCGATAATGACGCTCACCGGGTGCCGGGCGCGGGATCACGGCGACGCGGGCGTGCTCGCGTACACGGTCTGCCCCGTCGCGGCCGACCCGTCGCAGGCCGCGCTGGCGACGCCGGGGGGCAGCCTGCGGCTCGACCGCGATGCGCCGGCGGCGACCACCGCCGAGCGGCTCACCCGCCTGGCGGC
>CAZVFN010000056.1:3768-18110 GCA_964626335.1 uncultured Ectothiorhodospiraceae bacterium | reverse complement strand
GCCGTCGGCGTACGCGGATCCGATCCCGCGCCACGGCGCCGGGTTCCCGGCAAGGGGGCCTGAAGCGGCTGCCCGGCGCACCCGGCCCGGCGCACCCGACGCCCGGGCACGGGCCGATCCGGGGCCGAGGCGTTGCGGCCGGCACGGGCGTGGCGACGCCCCGTGTTCATCCATTGCCATCTGTGGTTCCCTGAGGGCCCGCGGATCGTGCCACGGAACCGAGCCATGAGTGCCGCTACACCCGAGTTCGTGCCGTTGAAGGTCGCCGTCCTGACGGTGTCGGATTCGCGCACGCAGGCCAACGACAAGTCGGGGCACCTGCTCGCGGAGCGCCTCGAGGGCGCCGGCCACGGTGTCGCCGAGCGGCGCATCGTCACCGACGACATCTACGCGGTCCGGGCCGTGGTCTCCGCGTGGATCGCCGAACCCGCGATCGACGCGGTCATCGCCACCGGCGGCACCGGGCTGACGGGCCGCGACGGGACCCCGGAGGCCGTGGCACCGCTGTTCGACAAGACCATCGACGGCTTCGGCGAGCAGTTCCGCGCCCTGTCATTCGACGAGATCGGGACCTCCGCCCTGCAGTCGCGCGCCCTCGCCGGCGTCGCCAATCGCACGTTCGTGTTCGTCCTGCCGGGCTCCTCCGGGGCTTGCCGGACCGCGTTCGATCGCATCATCCGCGCCCAGCTCGACCACCGCACGCGCCCGTGCAATCTCGTCGAGCTGCGCCCGCGGCTCGACGAGCGCTGAGCCGCATCCCGCGGCCGCATCGCCTCGGAGGCCCCGCCATGTCGACCGCCATCGTCTGGTTCCGCCGTGATCTGCGCCTCGCCGACCATCCGGCCCTGGCCGCGGCCGTCGAGCGCCACAGTCGTGTCCTGCCGGTCTACATCCATGCGCCCGCGGAGGAAGGCGACTGGGCCCCGGGCGGTGCCCAGCGCTGGTGGCTGCATCACAGCCTCGGGGCGCTGGCGCGGGCGCTCGACGCGGCCGGGGCACCGCTGGTCATCCGCCGCGGTCCCGCTGGCGAGGCCCTCGCCGAGCTGCTCGACGAGACCGACGCCGTCGCCGTCTACTGGAACCGCCTGTACGAGCCGGCGATCATCGAGCGCGATCGCCACGTCAAGCAGTGGCTGCGCGATCACCGGGGGATCGACGCCGAGAGCTTCAACGCCGCTCTGCTGTTCGAGCCCTGGCGGGTGGAGACCGGCCAGGGGCGCCCCTATCGCGTGTTCACCCCCTTCTGGAAGCGCGTGCGCGGCTTCGGCCTGCCGGATCGCCTGGCGGCGCACCCGGAGCATGTCCCGGGGCCGGCGCACGGGCCCGCCAGCGAGGCCATCGCCGCGCTCGAGCTGCGCCCGACGATCCCGTGGGACGCCGGCCTCGAGGCCAGCTGGGCGCCCGGCGAGGCGGGCGCGCACGCGCGCCTCGACCGATTCTGCGACAGCGCCGCGGCGCGCTACGACGCACTGCGGGACCGCCCGGCCGTGGATGGCACGTCGGCGCTGTCACCCCACCTGCACTTCGGCGAGCTCGGCCCGCGGCAGGTGGTGCGGGCCCTGCGGCGACGCGGCCTCGCCGACACCGCCGGGGGCAGCGCGTTGTTGAGCGAGCTCGGCTGGCGCGAGTTCGCGCATCACCTGCTGTATCACTACCCGCACACGCCGCACCGACCGCTGAACGAACGCTTCGAGGCGTTCCCCTGGCGCGATCCCGCCGGTGCGGCCGCGGCGGAACTGGGCGCCTGGCAGCGCGGGCAGACCGGGGTACCCATGGTCGACGCCGGCATGCGCCAGCTCTGGCACGTGGGCTGGATGCACAACCGCGTGCGCATGATCGTCGCGTCGTTCCTGACCAAGAACCTGCGCCTGAACTGGCTCATCGGTGCCCGTTGGTTCTGGCACACGCTCGTCGACGCCGACCTCGCCAGCAACACGCTCGGCTGGCAATGGGCCGGCGGCTGCGGTGCCGACGCGGCTCCCTACTTCCGCATCTTCAACCCCGTGCGCCAGGGCGAGCGCTTCGACCCGGACGGCGCGTACGTGCGCCGCTGGATACCGGAGATCGCCGCCCTGCCCGAGCGCCACGTGCATGCGCCCTGGCAGGCGCCGACGGCTGTCCTCGAGCAGGCCGGCGTGCGCCTCGGCCACGACTACCCCGAGCCCGTGGTCGACCTCAAGGCCTCGCGCCGCGCCGCCCTCGAGGCGTTCGAACACATCCGCAAGGAGTCGCCGTGAGCCGCGCCGACGTCAACGACCCCGCCGCCCCGGCGGACATCGCCGAGATCGCGCGCAGTGCGCGCGTGGTCGTCTTTCGCAGCAATCTCACCGACACCCGCCACCTCGTCGCCCGCCTGGCCGATGCCGGGATCGATTACCGCGAGATCACGATGGGCATGGGCTCCGGTGTCGAGCGCGATCGCTTCCACCGACTGCGCGACTGGACCGGCTGGCCGCTGCTGCCGCAGGTGTTCCTCGACGGCACGTTCGTGGGCGGCGCGGAGGAACTGCTCGAGCAGGCGCCGTTCGCCTGACCCCCGGAGCGAGGCCGCCCTCTGCGGCGCTCGGACGGCCGCACGATCCGTGCTAACGTCGCCGGCAACGATGAAACCGCTTGGCGTCGGGAGCAGCGCGCATCCATGAGCAATGATCCGGAAAGCCGGGAAGAGTTCGACAAGCAGGCGCTCGCCTACCATCGCATGAATCCCCCCGGCAAGCTCGGGGTCGTCGCGACCAAGCCGCTGGCGAACCAGCGGGATCTCAGCCTCGCCTACTCCCCGGGCGTCGCGGCCGCCTGCAAGGCGATCGTCGAGGATCCGCTCGAGGCGTCGACCGTCACCGCGCGCGCCAATCTCGTCGGTGTCATCACCAACGGCAGCGCCGTGCTCGGCCTCGGCAACATCGGCGCCCTCGCGGCCAAGCCGGTGATGGAAGGCAAGGCGGTCCTGTTCAAGGCGTTCTCGAACATCAACGTGTTCGACATCGAGGTCGACGAGCCGGACGTCGACCGTTTCTGCGATGCCGTGGCCGCGCTCGAGCCCACCTTCGGCGCGATCAACCTCGAGGACATCAAGGCGCCCGAGTGTTTCGAGATCGAGCGCCGCCTCGGCGAGCGCATGGACATCCCCGTATTCCACGACGACCAGCACGGGACCGCGATCTGCGTCGCGGCCGCCGTGCTCAACGCGGTGACCGTGGTCGACAAGGAGGTCGAGGCCCTGCGCATCGTCTGCTCCGGCGCGGGCGCGGCGGCGCTCGCCTGCCTCGACATGCTCTGCTCGATCGGCGCGCGCAAGGACCACATCACCATCTGCGACGTGCAGGGGGTGGTCCACACCGCGCGCGAAGCGATGGATCCCTACAAGGCGCGCTATGCGCGCGACACGGATGCCCGCACGCTCGACCAGGTGATCGAGGGGGCCGATCTGTTCCTCGGCCTGTCCGCACCCGGCGTCCTCGACGGCGACATGGTGCGCCGCATGGCGGCCGACCCGCTGATCTTCGCGCTCGCCAATCCGGTACCGGAGATCTGGCCCGAGGAGGCACGCGCGGCACGCGACGACGTCATCATGGGTACCGGCCGCTCCGACTACCCGAACCAGATCAACAACGTGCTGTGCTTCCCCTTCATCTTCCGCGGTGCGCTCGACTGCGGGGCGACGGTGATCAACGACGAGATGAAGGTGGCGTGCGCGCGGGCGATCGCCCGCCTCGCGCAGAAGGAGGCCACCGAGGCCGTCGCGAGTGCCTACGAGGACCAGGCACTGACCTTCGGCCGCGAGTTCCTGATCCCGAAGCCGTTCGACACCCGGCTGATCCTGGAGATCGCCCCGGCGGTGGCGCAATCGGCGATGGCCACGGGCGTGGCGGCCCGCCCGATCGAGGACTTCGAGGCCTACGACCACCAGCTGCACGCCTTCGTCTACCGCTCGACGATGGTCATGAGGCCCGTCTTCGAGCGCGCGCGCGCGCAACCCCGGCGGATCGTCTACGCCGACGGCGAGCAGGAGCGTGTGCTGCGCGCCATCCAGGTGGTGGTCGACGAGGGGATCGCGCGGCCGATCGTGATCGGGCGGCGCGAGGTCGTGCGCCGGCGCGTCGAGCGCCTCGACCTGCGCCTCGAGATGGACGCCGACTTCGAGCTCTGCGACCCGGACAGCGACCCGCGCTACCGTGAGTACTGGACGCTCTACCACGAGCTGATGGCGCGCAAGGGCGTCTCGCCGGACACGGCGCGCACCGTGGTGCGCACGAACAACACCGTCATCGCCGCCCTCATGGTCAAGCGCGAAGAGGCGGACGGCATGATCTGCGGCCAGACCGGGATCTACCAGGACCACCTGCGCGACATCGACGACATCATCGGCCGGCGCCCGCGCGTGCGCGCTCTGTCCGCGCTGACCATGCTCATCATGGCCAAGGGCACGCTGTTCCTGGCCGATACCCACGTCTCGCCTTCGCCGGGCCCGGAGGACCTCGCCGACATGGCGGTGATGGCGGCGCAGGCGGTGAAGCGCTTCGGCATCGAGCCCAAGATGGCGCTCCTGTCGCACTCGAACTTCGGCACGTCCGATACGGAGTCGGCGCGGCGCGTGCGCGAGGCGGTCGCGCTGCTTCGCCGCGACCACCCGGATCTCGAGGTCGAGGGCGAGATGCAGGCCGATACCGCCCTCGACCCCAGGATCCGCGAGCGCCTGTTCCCCGCGGCGGCCCTCGACGGCTCGGCGAACCTGCTGATCATGCCGAGCCTGGACGCGGCCAATATCGCCTACAACCTGCTCAGGCAGACCAACGACGCGCTGTCGGTGGGCCCGATGCTCATGGGCTGCGATCGCCCGGCCCACATCGTCACGCCCTCGGTCACGGCGCGCGGCGTGGTCAACATGACCGCCATCGCCGTGACCGACGCGCAACGCCTGGGCTCCCCCGCCCAGCGCCCGAACGCGTAGCCGGCGGAGGCGTCAGCGCTCGGGCCGGTTGATCCCGGCGGTCAGGACCACGCGCATCGCCTGCTCGATCGACAGGTCCAGCGGCCGCAGGCGGCTCGCCGGCAGGTACAGGGTGTAGCCACCCACCTGGTAGCCCATCGGCAGGTACACCGACACGAGCGGGTCGTGCGCGTCGCGGGCGAGCTCGGGGACCGTGCGCGCGGCGTCGTCGTCGGTGACGAACCCGATCACGTGGACCCCGGCCTGCAGCTCGACCGAGACCACCCGCTTGAGCTTCGAATCCTCTTTGCCGCGCGACAGGAAACGCAGCAGGTCCTGCAGCCCGCCGAACACGCTCTTGACCACCGGGATGCGACGCAGCACGCCCTCGCCCAGGTCGACCAGGCGGCTGAACAGCCAGGCATTGAGGAAGGCCCCGACCAGGAACACGACGGCCGCCGCCAGGACGACACCGATACCCGGCACGTACCAGCCCGACGGCAGTATCAGGCGCGCGAAGCCGCCGAACAGGGCCTCGGCCTGCTGCAGCAGCCACCACGCCAGGTAGAGGGTGATCGCGACCGGCAGGACCGTGGCGAGCCCGGAGAGGAAGGTCCGCCAGAGGCGATTAAACGGGCCGTGTCCCTCGGTCACGGGATCAGTCCGAGTACCAGGTGCCGTCCGGGTTCGGCTTCATCCAGACATGGCTGTACCAGAACCACTGGTTGCCGTCCGTCGCGGGCGCCGTGCAGTTGATCTTGGTGCGCCCGGTGGGCAGCGGCTGCGACGGGCGCACCCGCAGCGTCGACGGCGTCGCGTCGCCCAGCCGGATGTCCACGGGCGAGCCGCCGATGTAGCAGCGCACGGATGCCGGGCGATACGGGCCCTCGCCGAGGTGCAGCGCGAGTTCGGGGCGGCGCGCGTCGGCCGCGAGCACGCCGCTCGCCGGTTCGGCGCGCGCCACCGGCAGGGGACGCGAGCGCGCCTTCAGCGCGAAGCTGTCGAGCGACGCGAAGGCGGTGGCCAGCGGGTAGCGCGGCAAAGCGGTGTAGTCGCTGTCGGGGCCGACCGCGCCCGACTGCTGGCCGAAGCCGACGAAATCGAGCTCCGCCAGCATCGACTGCAGCGGGGGCGAGTACTCGCCGAAGGGCCAGGCGAACAGGCGCGCCGGCGCCTCGATCTCCGCTTCCAGGCGCGCCTGCGCCTGGACGATCTGGGCGCGCATCGCCGCGAGCCACGCCGAGCGGTCGCGATCGCCATGCGCCACCATGTGGGGATGATCCATGCTGTGATTGGCGATGGTCGCGCCGGCCGCGGCCATCGCGCGCAGCTCGTCCCAGCTCGCGTGGGCGTCCAGGCCCTTGTCGGTCACGCCGGGGGCGACGAAGACGGTGAACGGCCAGCCGCGCTCCTGCAGGCGCGGGAACACCTCGTCGTGGACCGAGGCGTAGGCGTCGTCGAAGGTGAGGGCCACGGTGCGCTCCGGCACCTCGCCGCCTGCGCGCAGCGTGCGCACGAGCTTCGGCAGCGGCCAGATGTGGAAGTCGTTCTCGGCCAGGTGGTCCATGTGCGCCTCGAAGGTCGCCGGCGTCACGCTGGTCGATGGCGGCGTGTCCGTCGCCACATGGTGGTATTCGAGCACGACGGCGCTGTCGGCGCCCGCCGTCGCCGGCCCGGTGCAGGCGGCGAGCAGCAGCGCCGCGAGCGCCGCCCGCGCGGCGCCTTCAGCCCGACTCCGGGCGCGCCTGCAGGTGGTTGCGCTCGATGACCGCGCGGATGTGTTCCACATACTGCTCTCCGATCGCCGCGTACTGGGTCAGCCCTGCCGCCATCGCGTAGCCGTCGGGTTCGCGCCCCTGCGCGCGCGCCCGTGCCCGGATCCGGCGGAGTTCGGCGTAGGCGGGGTGCGAGTTGAGATTGTGGATGTAGCTGCGGACCGATCCGCCGACGCCGTCGAACGCCTCGACCTCGTAGGTCTTGCCGGCGGGCCGGCGCTTCGGCACGACGCCGCAGCCCGGCTCGAAGCACCATTCGCCGAACAGGTTGTTCGCCTCGCGGGCGAACCGCGACTGGCCCCAGGCCGACTCGAGCGCGGCCTGCGCCAGGGCGAGCGATGCCGGGATGATGTCGATCCGCTCGGCCAGGGCGCGGGCGCGCGCCAGCGGCTCCTCCGCATCGACCCGATAGCGCCGTGCCTTGCGCTCGAGCCATTGGCGCTCGCCCTGCGACAGCGCCCGCCCCTGGTCGAGGCGCTCGAGCAGGGCGAGCAGGTAGCGCCGCTGCTCCAGCACCCGCCGGTTCTCCACGCGCACGACCGGGCGCAGGAAGTCGAGGAAGACCGCCTTGTGCCCGGCAACGCGTTCCTTCGGCGGCAGGTCCGCGGCTTCGCGGCGCGTGGGCTCGGGGGCACCCAGGAACAGGGCCCCGCCGACCCCGACCAGCGTCAGCGACAGCGCGAGCGCGGTCACGATCACGAGCGGACTGTAGTAGTGCAGCCGTGTCCGCAGCGCGCCGCGGTCGCCTCGAGTCTCGGTCATCGCGTTATTGTGCCGGGCCGGCGATGGCGCGCCAAGCTCGCGCGAACACCGCCACGGGTGCGCGCACGCAGACGCGCGCCCGTCTGCGCACGAACCGCTGGGGCATGACGCGGACGCAGGCTACAATCCGGCGTGCCGCCGCCGGTCTTCGGAGCCCGCCATGCGAATCGTCCGCCGCCCCTCGATGCTCTGCCTGCTGTTCGCGACCCTGCTCGGCCATGCGGGCCTGTGCGCGGCGCAGGACGACCGCAACGGCTACGCCGAGCGGGTGGCCGCCGAGCACGAGGGCGACCGCCCCACGGGCAACGTGAGCGCGGAGAACGCGGACGTCATCAGCGACACCCGGGCGTACGCGACGCTCGATGGCGAGCCCGTCAACGGCTATCTGGCCCGCCCGCGCGACGGTGCCGCTCCCTATCCGGCCGTACTGCTGATCCACGAATGGTGGGGCCTGAACGACCACATCCGGGCCATGGCCCGTCGCTTCGCCGACAACGGCTTCGTCGCCCTCGCGGTCGATCTCTACGAGGGTCGCTCGGCGAGCACGCCGGGCAAGGCGCGCAAGCTCATGCAGCGCGCGATGGAACAGCCCGAGCGCCTGCGGCGCAATCTCGAGCAGGCGTATTTCTACCTCGACTTGATGCCGTCGACCCAACGCATCGCCAGCGTCGGCTGGTGCTTCGGCGGCGGCTGGTCGCTGCGCACGGCGCTGATGTTCCCGCAGGAACTGGACGCGAGCGTCATCTATTACGGCGAGCTGGTGACCGACCCGGAACGGCTGCAACCGCTGCAGGTCCCGATCCTGGGGCTGTTCGGCAGCGCCGACACCACGGTGCCGCCGCAACGCGCCCGGGCCTTCGAGCGCGTGCTGACGGAACTGGAAAAGCCCCACGAGATCCATGTGTACGCCGGCGCAGCCCACGCCTTTGCCAATCCTTCGGGCGAGGCCTACGACCGCGACGCGGCGAAACGGGCCTGGGCGGAAACGATGGCGTTCCTGCGCACCCACCTGGCCGCGGAGCCGCGCGGCAGCGAGTAGCGGGGCGCGCGCGGCCGGCCATCTCCTGCCGCGCCGCGTGCAGCCCCTCGCAGCCGTGCCCGGGGTCGATGACCGGCCTTTCGCCGGCCGTCGCGGCGACCGGCGGCGTCGCGCCTCCGCGTCACAGGATGCCCTGTCACTCGTCGTTACTCGTCGGCGCGCCGCGGCTCCAGCACGCCCTCGAGCGTCTGCGTCAGGTTGACGAACTTGTAGTCGGGGATCTCGTAGAGCCAGTCGCCGACCCGCTCGTTGATGCGCGCCGCCTCCTTGTGCAGGGCCTCCGCCGCCCCCTCGGCTGCCGACGCCTCGACGCGCACGTAGCGTGGCGGAGCGCCGCGCTCGGCGGCGAGCGCCGTGATCGTCACCTGCAGGCCGCCGAATGTGGTGAAACGGGCATTCGCCAGGGGCGGCGGACCCTCGGTCGATGCCGCCGGGCGGACATCGGTCAGCTCGAGCCCCGTGACGATCCGGGCGATCGAGCGCGCGATGGACGGCGACAGGAGCCGGCGCCCCTCGGGACGGTTGGCGATGCGCAGCGCGGACGAGTCCGCGCCGACGCGCTCGATCTCGACCGGCTCGCCATCGCGCGGGTCCAGGCGCACGGCTCGCAGCCGTCGCGTGGGCAGATCCACGACGCGCGGATCGAGCCAGTCGGCGATCGCGTCGGGCCGGTCGATCGCCTGCGACACGCGCCACGCGCGCTCGCCCTGGCCCACGCGGCGTACGTAGGTCCCTGGCGCGTCGCCGGCCGCCGGCTTGCCGATCAGGATCCGCGGTGCCGGATCGAGCCCCTCGAGCGTGAGCTCGACCCCGGCGGCGTCCGCCTGCTCGATCGGCCGCAGCCCGAGCCGCGGCCAGTCCTGCGGGTCCTCGGCGCGGGGTGCCGCGCGCCTGGCCTCGGCGAGGGCGATGAGCGTGCCCCGCAGTGTCGAGCGATCGGCCGGGTAGCCGTGGCGATTCGCCACCCGCCAGGCGTCGCCGTCGCGCTCGACGCGGGCCAGGATGCGGCCACCGCCCACGCGCACGCGCACGGCCTCGACCTGCGGCAACCGGTCCGCGAGGCCCGGCAGCAAGGATTGCGGGGCCGGGCCGGGCGAGCTCGGCGCGGGCGGGCGCCGCACGTACCAGGCCGCCGCCACCGCGATCAGGGCTGCCAGGGCCAGGATGGCGAGGCGGCGCCCGCTCATGGCGGCGTGCGCCGACGGCGCCGGCGACGCCGCAGCGCGAACACCAGCAGCGCGGCGAGCGCGACCACGCCGGGCACGGCGACGATGTTCAGCAGGCGCAGGCGATCCCCGAGCGCCTCGATGCGCGCGTCCAGGCGCTGCTGCACCTCGCGCAGCTCGCGTCGCAGACGGCTGCGCCGCTCGCGCTGCTCGGCGAGCTGCCGTTGCTGCTGCTGGCTCAGGATGACGCCGCCCTCGCCGGTCTCGCGCCCGCTGCGCAGCGCCTCGAGGCGCTGCTCGGTGGCCTTGAGCGCCTTGCGCAGCTCGCGCTCCTTGTCGCGGTACTGGTTGGCCGCCCGGCGTTCGAGTTCCTGCACGCGCGTGAACGGCCGCGCCGAGGTGCCCTCGCCGCGCAGCCCGATCAGGGCCTCGCTGCCGAGGAGATTGTCCAGCGCGTTCGACACGAGGTCGCCATTGCCGGCCCAGGCCTCGCGCACGGTCCGATCGCCCTGGCGACGCTGCTGCACCCAGAGCCGGTCGGCCAGCACGTCCGTGTCGGCGAACAGGACCATGTGGGCGGGCTCCTTCGCCGCCGCACGGTGGCCATCGGGCGGCGGCTCGACCCCCTCGGGCGGGCCCTCCGGCCAGGCCGAGCGCAGGTCGCCCTCCAGCCGCGCGGCGACGGTCAGCGGATGCCCCGCCGGCTTCAGCCCCCGGGCCAGCGCCGACGGGTCGTCGAGCCCGACGAAGCGCGCCGCGGGCAGCACGCCCGCGGTCGGCGCGGCCTGCACCAGCGGGCGCACGGCCAGGCCGCCCTCGGGATCGGTGATGACGCCGGCCGAGCCGAATACCAGGCGCTCGATGTTGGCGGTGATCACGTCGTCGCCGGCGAGGCCGCCTTGCGTGATCCCGACCAGCGCCGGGTGGACCGTCTGCCGGCCTTGCCCGGCCTTGACCACGAGCCCGTTGCGCGGGTCGGCGACCGCGTGGTCCAGCGTGACGTCCACGCCCCAGGCGCGCAGCAGCGGGCCCGGATCCGACGAACGGGCGCGCGCGGCGGCGTCGCCGGGCCGGGCGCCCCGGGCCGTGCCCGGTACGGGGTCCAAGAACACGGCGCCGCGGCCGCCGTGGGTGAAGTACTGGTCGATCGCGTAGAGCGTGCGCGGGCGGTAGTCGCGCGGGTGCACGAGCATGAGCACGTCGACGTCCGGCGGAATGCGGTCGGTGGGCGTGTCGATCTCGCGGATCTCGGCCACCTCCTTGATGCGGTCGACGACCGCCCAGGCCGGGATCGGCTGGCGCTTGCCGGGGTTGTAGCCTTCGGTGATGTCCAGGCGCGAGACGAGGCCCACGACCGGCCTGTCGGCCTGCGTCAGCGACCAGATCAGGCGCGAGATATCGTACTCGAGGAAACGCTCGCGCTGGGGGTCGAAGAATTCGATGACCTCGACGCCGTCGGTGCGGTTGGTGGCGACCAGGCCGAGGAACAGGCGCTCGCTCTTGCCCTGGCTTGCCGGTACCGGCTTCAGGCCGTATTCGAGCGCCCGATCGCGCGCCTTCGTCAGCGGCTTCGGATCGACCGTGCGCAGCTCGATCCGCCCGGCGGACATCGCGGCGTACTCCTCCAGCAGCTCGCGCACCCGCTGGGCGTACTGGCGCACGAACGGCACCCCCTCGGACGCGTCGTGCGAGAAGTAGAGCGTGAGCTCGATGGGTTCGCCGATGTCCTCGACGATGCCGCGCGTCGCGGGCGACAGCGTGTACAGGTCGTCCTGCGTGAGGTCGACCCGCGCCCCGACCAGGAGCCGGTCGGCCAGGAGCACGACGGCGACGAACAGGATCCCGCCCAGAACGATCCCGGCGATCGCCTGGAGCCTTCGGCTCGCTACGAAGCGCATCGCTCAGTCGCCCTTCTTGATTTCGATGACGGTGACGGTGGCGAACAGGAAGAACACGATCAGGCCGATGAAGTACACGCCGTCGCGGAGCTCGAGGACCCCGCGGCGAATCGACTCGAAGTGCGCCTGGAACGACAACGCGGAGATGGCGTCCACGACGGCCTGCGGCGCCCAGCCGCTGAAGGCGTCGAGCACCAGCGGGTAGCCGGCCATCAGGAACAGGAAGCAGATCAGGAAACCGACCACGAAGGCGACGACCTGGCTGCGCGTGAGCGCCGAGACGAAGCTGCCGATGGCGAGGAAACCGCCGGCCATGAAGGCGCTGCCGATGTACGCTGCCAGGATGATCCCGTTGTCCGGATTGCCCAGGTAGTTCACCGTCCACCACATGGGCGCGGTCAGCGCCAGCGCGACGACGACGAACACCCAGGCGGCGAGGAACTTGCCGAGCACCGCCTGCGCCGTCGACACCGGCAGCGTCAGCAGCAGCTCGATCGTGCCGGCGTCGCGCTCCTCGGCCCACAGCCGCATCGCCAGCGCCGGCACGAGGAAGGCATACAGCCACGGGTGCAGGCCGAAGAAGGGGCCGAGATCGGCCTGACCGCGCTCGTAGAAACCGCCGAAGTAGAACGTCAGCGCGCCCATGAGCGCGAGGAAGATGACCAGGAAGACGTACGCCACCGGCGTGACGAAATAGCCCGTGAGCTCGCGGCGGAAGATCGCGGCGACGGCCCTCATGCGGCCGCCTCGTGGCCGGCCGTGATGGCGCGGAAGACGTCGTCGAGGCGACCGCCCTCGGCCCGCAGCGTCTCGATGGGCCAGCCGCGCTCGGCGCAGAGCGCGCGCACGCGCTCGGCCGTGTCGATGGCATCGTCGCCGAACACCGTGACGCTGTGACCATCGGGCGCGGTCTCGGTGCCGGCAACGCCCTCGAGGCCGGCCAGTGCCGCGCGCGCCGCGTCGCGGCCGCGCGCGAGCGAGACCGTCACGGCGTTGCGATAGCGCGAGCGCGCGAGCAGGCCCGCGGGGGTGTCGTCGGCGACGAGCGCGCCCGAGCGGATGATCACGGCCCGCGTGCACACCGATTCCACTTCCTCGAGGATGTGGGTCGAGACGACGATGGTCTTGTCCGGGGCGATCGCGTTGATGAGGCTGCGCACCTCGTGCTTCTGGTTCGGGTCGAGGCCATCGGTCGGCTCGTCCATGATGAGCGCCGGCGGGTCGTGCAGCAGGGCCTGCGCGAGGCCGACGCGACGCTTGAACCCCTTGGACAGGGTCGCGATCGGCTGATGCAGGACCGGCTCGAGGTGGAGTTGGCCGATGACGCTATCCATGCGCCGGCGCCGCTGCGATCCTCGCAGCCCGCGCATGTCGGCGATGAAGCGCAGGAACGCGCGGGGCACCATCTCGCCGTAGGCGGGCGCGCCCTCGGGCAGGTATCCGAGCCCGAGGCGCGCCGCGTGCGACTCGCTGACGACGTCGTGGCCGCCGACGGCGGCGCGGCCGCTGCTGGGCGCGAGGAAGCCAGCGATCATCTTCATCGCCGTCGACTTGCCCGCGCCGTTCGGTCCGAGGAAGCCGAGCACCTCGCCCGGCGCGACGCGCAGGGTGAGATCATCCACTGCCGTCAGCAGGTCGAAACGCTTGCTCAGGTGCTCGGTCTCGATCATCGCGGGCGATCCGTGCAGGGGTCGACCCGGGCGCGCGCCGCGGTGCTCGAGCGGCCCGGAGGAAACAAGGGTTTGTAATGATCATGTCCAGTGAATGCAAGGCAACGGCGGCGCGTCGCTCGGTCGCAACCGGATGGCGTCGCCCGTGCGCCCGGCTCGCGGTCCTGGCCCTGGGTCTGGCGCTCGCGCCCGCGCCCGCGGTCGCCGGGGACGGGCTGACCGGGCGCATCTGGGTTCCGGACGAGGCGCGCTTCACGACGCCGGCCGAGGTCGACAGCGCCGTCGGGCGCGCGGATTTCGTCCTGCTGGGCGAGACGCACACAGTGGCGCGCCACCACGCGCTGCAGGCCCGGTTCGTGCGCGCGGCCGCGCACGAGCGCCGGCCCGCCGTGGTCTTCGAGATGATCCCGGCCGACGGCCAGGCGGACATCGACCGCTGGCGTACCGGCGGCGCGCCCGACCCGGCCGGCTTCGGCCCCGCCGTGGGCTGGGGCGAGCGCGGCTGGCCCGCATGGTCGCACTACGAGCCGATCGTGCGGGCGGCGCTCGATCGCGAGCTGGCCCTGCGCGCCGGTGCACCGGCGCGCGACGTACTGGAGACGGTCGCGCGCCAGGGGCTGGCCGCCGCCGGCGAAGCCGCTCGCGGGCTGCCGGGCCTCGACGACGCGCTGACGGCCAGCGGGCGCGGGCGCCTGCTCGACACCCTGCGCCGGGTCCACTGCGGCATCCCCGAGCATGCCCCGGTCGATCGGATGATCGCGGTCCAGCGCCTGCGCGATGCCGCCATGGCGCGCGCCATGCTCGCCGCCGATGACGCGACCGGCGATGGCGCCGTGCTGATCGCGGGCCACGGGCACACGCGCGGCGACTACGGCGTGCCGGTCTACCTCGAACGGGCCGCACCGCAGCGTTCGGTGGTCAGCATTGCCTTCTTCGGCACGATCGGCGCGCCGACGATCGCCGCCCAGCGGGCCGCAGCCGGCGGCAAGCTGCCGTTCGATTACGTCTGGTTCACCGAGGGCGGCGAGCCGGCGCCCGATTGCGCCGCGGAGACCCGCGGTGGCGAGGGCTGAGGCGGCAGGCGGCCTGCCCCCGGTCCCCGGTC
>CAZVFN010000056.1:0-3668 GCA_964626335.1 uncultured Ectothiorhodospiraceae bacterium | reverse complement strand
CCGTTCACCCCACCCCGATCTGCTCCTGTATCAGTGCCGCAAGGCGGCGTGCCGGCTCGGCGGGGCGGCCGCTCGGGCGGTGCACCGCGATCTCGATCGTGGGCAGCACGGGCAGCCCGCTGCTGTCGTCGAGCGCGCGCAGATCACCCGTGAGCATGTTGCGCGCGATGACCGTGATCGCGAGACCGGCATCCACCGCCGGGCGGACCCCGGTGAGGCTCTGGCTGGTGTAGGCGATCCGCCACGTCCGGCCGGCCGACTCGAGCGCCGACAGTGCCTGCTCGCGGAAGACATCCTTGCCCGCCGAGAACAACGCCAGTGGCAACGGGTCGCTGACGCGCGGTTCGTGCCGCCGGCTCGCCGCCCAGACCAGGGGCTCGCGTCGCAGCACTTCCCCGCCCGGGCTGTTGCGCTGGCGCGTCACCACGGCCAGGTCCAGCTGCCCTGCCCCGAGCTCGCGGACCAGGTCTACGCTCAGGCCGCAGTGCACCTGCAGTTCCACCGACGGATAGAGCTGGCCGAAGTACGACAGCGTCGGCGGCAGCAGCGCCGCGTAGTCGTCCGGGATGCCGAGACGGACGACGCCGCGCACGGGCTTCGCCCGCAGATCGGTCCAGGCCTCGTCGTTGAGCGCCAGGAGTCGCCTGGCATAGCCCAGCAGGCGCTCGCCGTCCGCCGTCAGTGCCAGGCGGCGGCCCGCGCGGCGCACGAGCTGCGTGGCGACGAGCTCCTCCAGGCGCCGCAACTGCATGGATATGGCCGACTGCGTGTAATCGAGCCGCTCGGCCGCGGCCGTGACGGTGCCGACATCGGCCAGCGTCGCGAACGTGCGCAGCAGCTGCAGGTCGAGATTGCGTGGCCGCATCGAACCCCCTGCGCGGACCGGAACCGCGCTCAGTATATCAATTACGTTGATTAATTACTGTAAATATTTTCGTTGGATTGATATACCGTCGCTTGAAAGAATCCCGGCGTGCCAAGGTTTCGATCACGCAGAGGAGTCCAGAACCCATGACCGAACGCATCGCCTCTACACGCATTCTCCTGGCCCGCCTCGGTGCCATCGTGCCCGCGGGGATCGCCGTGATGCTGTGGAGCCTCGCCCCGGTGCTGGCCGAGCTCGCCGGGCAGGTGCCGCCCCTGCAGCTCACGGCCCTGTGCCTGCTCTGCGCGAGCGTGGCGACCTGGCCGGTGGGACGGCGCATCCAGTGCCGCACCCCGGCGCCGGCCCGTGTGCCCGCGCGCACCTGGGCGCTCGCGCCCCTGCTCGTGATCGGGGCCCTGGGCTTCTACTTCCTCGCGCTGCGACTCGCGCCGCCGGCCGAGGCGGCACTGGTTACCTACACCTGGCCGGTGCTGTTCGTGATCGCGGCCGAGCTGGCCCATACCCGGCGGGTGCGCCTGCCGTCGATCGCGGGCGCGTCGCTGGCCTTCGGCGGGGCCGGCCTCGTGCTCATGCCCGGCGCCGACGCCAGCGCCGGCACGGCGTGGCCGGGCTATGCGGCCGCCTTCGCGAGCGGCGGCTGCTGGGCCGCGTTCTCGCTGCTCGCGCGGCGCGCAGCGGTGGCGCTCGGCGGCATCATGCCGCGGCTGTTCGCGCTGGCAGCGCTCTGGGCCGGGCTCGCCCACGGGCTGCTCGAGACGTCGTTGTGGCCCGTGCCCATCCAGCTGGCCGCCTTGATCGCGTTCATCGGCGGGGGACCCTACGGCCTGGCCTTCGTCGCCTGGGACATCGCGCTCCGCCGCGGCCACAGCGCCACGGTGGGCACTCTGGCCTACGCCGTGCCGGTCCTGTCGGCCCTGCTTCTGGTCGCCGCCGGCATGGCAGCCGCCGACTGGCGCCTGCCGGTCGCCGCCTTCGGGGTGCTGGCCGGCTGCAGCGTCGCCGGGCGCCGGCCACGCCCCCCGAGGCGCGCGGGTGGCCACGCGTGAGCGCATGGCCCGCGCGTGTGCGGGGCGTATGCGGGGACAATGCGGCGAAGCCTTTTTTCGAATAGCCCGTTCGGGCCGGCAAATCCGCCTCGCGCGCACCCGGCCCGGCGGTGATTCCCGCGGATTCACCGGGGCCTCCCGGAGGCGGGCTTGGCAAGCCGGTCCGATGTGACAGAATCGGGCCGAATCCCGCGACGCCGCGGTGCCACGGGGTGCATTGGCCCCGTCACCCGAGCGCAAGACAGGCAGGAGCGATACGCATGAGCGTGAACGAAGGCGAGGCGCCCGGGTACGTCCAGAAGGCCCCGCGCGTGACCTCCTCGATCGACTGGCACGCCGAGGGCAAGCAGCACGGCTACATCAGTGCCCCGTATTCCGCGAACGAGTCGGCCTGGGGGGCGGTCCGCGTGCCGATCACGGTCGTGCGCAACGGCCACGGGCCGAGCATCCTCATGACCGGCGGCAATCACGGTGACGAGTACGAGGGGCCGATCGCGCTCAAGAAGCTGGCGGCGTCGCTCGATCCGGACCGGGTCCACGGCACCGTCGTCATGATCCCCTGCCTCAATCCGCCGGCCGTGCAGGTCAACGCGCGCTGCTCGCCGCTCGACGGCGTCAACATGAATCGCGCATTCCCGGGGCGGCGCACGGGCTCGATCACGGAGATGCTGTGCCACTACGTGACCCAGGTGCTGCTGCCCCGGGTCGACACGGTCGTCGACCTGCACTCCGGCGGCAAGACGCTGGATTTCCTGCCGTTCGCCGCGATGCACTATCTGTCGGATCGCGAGCAGCACGAGCGGACACGCGCGGCCGTCGAGGCCTTCGATGCACCGATCTCCCTCATCATCGAGGAGCTGGACACCGAGGGCATGCTCGACGGCGTCGCCGAGGAGGCCGGCAAGACGTTCCTGTTCACCGAGCTGGGCGGCGGCGGGACGTGCACGCCCGATACGGTGCACATCGCCGAGCAGGGCGTGCTCAATGTCATGCACCATCTCGGCGCACTCGAGGGCGAGCCGAGCACGCGCCGCCACCGGGGCGAGACGCCGAGCCGTACCATGGCCACGCCCGATATCAACTCCTACACGATCTCCGACGAGACCGGGCTCTACGAGTGCCTCGTCGACCTCGGCGAGGATGTCACCGAGGGCCAGTTGATCGGGCGCATCCACTCGATCGAGAAGACCGGGCTCGAGCCGGGGCTGTACTACGCGAACCGCGGTGGCACGCTGATCGGCCGCCATTTCCCCGGCCTGGCGCGCCCGGGCGACTGCCTCGCGGTGGTCGGCATCGACCACGCGCTCGATTGAGCCGCCGGTGCGCGTGTCAGCCCGACGCGGGTGTCGCGGCCAGGCGCCGGTTGACGGCGTGTCGCAGGCGATCCACGCGATCCCGGTTGACGCCGAAATCGTGGAACCCGGTGCGCGCGGCCGAGCGCACGTGGATCACGTGCTCACCGGCGGGCAGCTCGCATTCCAGGTCATCGACGAAGCCCAGCCAGCGCGAGCGCTGGACGGCGTGGATGTAGTCGGCCTCGGCCGTCAGGATCCGGGTGCGCGGCTGGGCGCGGATCGCGTCGAGCAGGGCCTGGCGGGCGCGCTCGCGGTCACCCGCGTAGGCGATCGGCGCCACGCGCCGGTCGTGCTGCTCGGCGCGCGAGGAGACGCAGTTGGGCCGCGTGCCGCAGGGCGCCAGGCGCGTCGCGACGGGCCCGCCGCCTCCGGCGGCCATCA
>CAZVFN010000055.1:0-18418 GCA_964626335.1 uncultured Ectothiorhodospiraceae bacterium | reverse complement strand
ATCCGCGGCGAGCGGCCGCTCCGGCAGGGCCACCCGGCGCGCGTCGTGCGCTGCGGCCAGGCGCCGGGCGACCCGTGCGAACACGCCGGGCCCCATGCCCCAGCCCGGCACCAGCACCAGCGCGACCCCGCGGGTCAAGGCCGCGCGCCCGCGACGGGACCACCCGAGACCGCTAGAATGAGCGCCTCGTGGACGCCGCCGGAGCGCCGCCCGTGGCCGCCGACCCGCTGCTGCTCGTCGCCCTGCTCGCCTGCGGCTATGGCCTGGGCTCGGTCTCCTCCGCCATCCTCGTCTGCCGGGCCCTCGGGCGGGCGGATCCGCGTGCGGGAGGCTCCGGCAACCCCGGGGCGACGAACGTGCTGCGCGTGGCGGGGCGCCTCGCGGCCGTCCTGACCCTGGTGGGCGACATCGCCAAGGGCGCGCTCGCCGTGGGCGTCGCCCGCCTGCTCGACACGGAGCCGCTCACGTGGGCGCTCGCGGGGGCGGCGGCCTTCGTCGGCCACCTCTACCCCGCGTTCTTCGGCTTCCGCGGCGGCAAGGGCGTTGCGACGGCCCTCGGTGCGCTCGCCGTCGGCACGCCGCTCGCGGGACTGCTGGCGGTCATCACCTGGGGCGTCGTCTTCGCCGTCGCCCGCATCTCCGCCGTCGGCGCGCTCGCCGCCTTCGCGCTGGCCCCGTTCTACGTCGGCTTCACGACGCGCTCGGCGGCCCTGACGGCGGTCACCATCGGCGTGTCGCTGCTGCTGTTCTGGCGCCATCGCGCGAACATCCGCGGACTCCTCGCCGGCGCCGGCGACTGAAGGCCTCACGCGCACGCCCCCGGCGGCGCCAGCTCGGCCAGCGGCCAGCGCGCCCGCACCCGGATCCCGTTCGGGCCGGACTCGCCGGCCGCCAGCCGCAGCGCCCCGGCGTAGGCGATCATGGCGCCGTTGTCGGTACAGAATGCGAGCCGCGGGTAGTAGAGCTCCGCAGCGGCCAGGCGTTCGGCCAGCACGGTCCGCAGGCGCTCATTGGCCCCGACGCCACCGGCGACGACCAGGCGGGTGACGCCGGTCGCCGCGAGCGCGCGGCGGCACTTGATGGCAAGCGTGTCCGCCACGGCTTCCTCGAAGGCGAGGGCGATGTCGGCGGCGCTGATGCCGTCCCGGCCCGCTCGCTCGTGGGCCAGGCGAGCGGCCGTCTTGAGACCGCTGAACGAGAAGTCGAACCCGGGGCGGTCGGTCATCGGGCGCGGGAACCGGAGGGCGCCCGCTCGCCCCGTGCGCCCGGCCGCAGCCACCGCGGGGCCACCCGGATAGCCGAGGCCGAGCACCTGGGCGGTCTTGTCGAATGCCTCGCCGGCGGCGTCGTCGACGGTCTCGCCGAGAATGCGGTAGCGCCCGGGGGCGTCGACGGCCACCAGCTGGGTGTGGCCGCCCGACACCAGCAGCGCCACGAACGGTGGCTCGGGCGGGTCCGGCTCGAGCATCGGCGCCAGCAGGTGCGCTTCCATGTGGTGCACGCCGAGCGCCGCCAGGCGCCGCGACCACGCCAGGCCCCGGGCGAAGGACGCGCCCACGAGCAGGGCCCCGACCAGGCCGGGACCGGCGGTGTAGGCCACGCCGTCGAGGTCGGCGACGTCGCTACCGGCCCGCTCCAGGACCTCGCGCACCAGCGGCGCCAGCCGGCGGACGTGGTCGCGTGACGCGATCTCCGGGACCACTCCGCCGTAGTCGGCGTGCACCGTCGCCTGGCTGTACAGGGCGTGCGCGAGCAGTCCGCCGGCGGTGTCGTAAACGGCGACGCCCGTTTCGTCGCACGAGGTTTCGATTCCGAGGACGCGCAAGGGGGCTCCGGGGGCGGTCGCTGCAGAGGGTCCGTGGGCCAGGCGGGCATTGTATTGCCGCGGCCGCGTGGTACACTTCAACGCTTATGTAAGGGCGGCGCTGCCGCCCGAGACGACGGGCACCATTTGATCGAAGGGGTGAATCGGATCCATGCCATCGGTACGTGTACGCGACAACGAACCGTTTGAAGTCGCCCTGCGGCGCTTCAAGCGCTCGTGCGAGAAGGCCGGCATTCTGACAGAGACGCGCCGACGCGAGTACTACGAGAAGCCCACCGCCGAGCGCAAGCGCAAGCGGTCGGCCGCCATCAAGCGTCACCAGAAGAAGCTGGCGAAGGAAGCCCAGCGCCACACCCGTCTCTACTGACGGGCGCGCGATGACCGCCACCTCCCTCAAGGAGCGGATCAGCGGCGACATCAAGGCGGCCATGAAGGCCGGTCAGCGCGACCGCCTCGGCACGCTGCGCATGATCCACGCGGCAATCCGCCAGCGCGAGATCGACGAGCGGGTCGAGCTCGGCGATGCGCGCGTCATCGAGGAGCTCGACCGCTTGGCCAAACGCCATCGCGAATCGATCGCGCAGTACGGCGACGCCGGGCGGGACGATCTCGTGGCCAAGGAAGAGGCCGAACTCGCGGTGGTTCGCGAATTCCTGCCGGAGCAGCTCGACGACACCGCTCTCGCCGCGCTGGTCGACACGGTGATCGCGTCGACCGGCGCCACGTCGATGAAGGACATGGGCCGCGTCATGGCCGAGCTCAAGCCGCGGGTACAGGGCCGGGCCGACATGGCCAGCGTGAGCGCGGCGGTCAAGAGGCGCCTCGGCTGAGGCGCCCGCAACCAGGACCCACCCGATGACCCGGCCGACGAACGACCGTCTGCTGCGCGCGCTCGCGCGCCGCCCCGCCGATCGCGCGCCCGTGTGGCTGATGCGCCAGGCCGGGCGCTATCTGCCCGAGTACCGCGCCGTGCGCGAGCGCGCGGGCGATTTCCTGACGCTGTGCAGCACGCCCGAAATGGCCTGCGAGGTCACCCTCCAGCCGGTCGACCGATTCGGGCTGGACGCCGCGATCATCTTCTCCGACATCCTCACGATCCCGCACGCGATGGGGCTCGGGCTGCACTTCGTCGCGGGCGAGGGTCCCCGGTTCGAGTACCCCGTGCGCACCGAGACGGACGTCGACCGCCTGGCCGCGCCCGATCCCGAGGACGAGCTCGGCTACGTGATGGCGGCGCTGCGGATGGCGCGCTCGGCGCTCGACGCCCGCGTGCCGCTGATCGGCTTCGCCGGCAGCCCCTGGACCCTGGCCACGTACATGGTCGAGGGGGGCAGCTCGAAGGACTTCGCCACGATCAAGGCGATGCTCTACGACCGTCCGGATCTGCTCCACCGGCTGCTCGCGGTGCTGGCGGACGCGACCACCGCTTATCTCAACGCGCAGATCGCGGCCGGCGCCCAAGTCGTGCAGATCTTCGACACCTGGGGCGGGGCCCTCTCGCCGGATGCCTATCGCCGCTTCTCGCTCGCCTACATGGGCCGCATCGTCGCCGGCCTGCGGCGCGGGACCGAGGACGAGCACGTGCCCGTGATCCTGTTCACCAAGAACGGCGGCCAGTGGCTCGAGGACATGGCCGACACGGGGGCGGACGCGCTGGGACTCGACTGGACCACCGACATCGGCGATGCCCGCCGCCGCGTCGGCGATCGCGTCGCGCTGCAGGGCAACCTGGATCCGTGCGTGCTCTACGCCCGACCGGAGACGATTGCCGGGGAGACCCGCGCGCTGCTCGAGCGCGCGGGCAGCGAGCCCGGACATGTGGTCAACCTGGGGCACGGCGTGCACCCGGCGATCGACCCGGAGCACGTCGCCGCGATGGTGGAGACGGTCCAGGCTTCCGGCGCGGCCTGACGCGCTCAGTCGACCTCGGGTCCGCTGTGCGAGGCCGCGTCCAGCAGTGACGCCACGCGGTCGCGGTCGGCGCGTGCCATCGGCTTGCCGTCGACCGGCGAGCGCGGCGCCTCGCGCGGCCCCTCCTCCGGGAACACGACCAGGCGCACGGGCTGCCCCCCGGGCATGATGCGGTACATCGGCAGCTCGGCCTCGCCGCGGCCGAAGCGCCCGACCCAGGCGTCGAGTTCCCACGGGATGCCGCGATCGAGGAGGAACGTCGCGACCCGTTCGGGCGGCTCGGTGAACAGGTGCAACGTGACCTCGGCATCGCGCGGCGCGGTGCCGCGCAGCACGGCCCCCGCCAACCGCGGTGAGAAGGCGTCGAGCAGCTCCATCGCGTCGAGCGCGGTGCGACGCATCGCGGCCAGCCACAGCGGCTGCTCGTCCGCCTGGAACAGGGCCTGGTAGCGGCGGATCTCCGCCTCGATCTCGTCGTTGCGCGGCAGGTGCTGGCGCCCGCCGATCCCGAGCTGGCTCGCGGCCCGCGCCTTGGCTTCCGCGAATCCGTGGATGCCCTCCTCGGCCATGAGCCTTGCCGCGACCTGGGCGACCTCGACGCGATCGCGTGCCGCGTTGCCGCGCGCGGGACCGGGCCCGCGCGCGGCCGCGCCCCGTTTTGCTTTCGCCACTGCGCCTCCCCGGCGGATCAGAACAGCGGGCTGCTGTCGTCGCTGCCGCCGTTGCTGCCGTTGCCGCCGCCCGCGGAGCCCGCGGGGGGCGGCTCCGGCGCGTTCTCGCGCCGGAAAATCTCGAGCACCGTCTTCTGGCTGCCGGACCCGGCGTACTCGCCAGTCTCGGGATCGATGCGCACCGTGACCATCTCGGGCGGCAGGTCCGGCCAGTCCTCGGGCTTGCCTTCGAGGGCGGTGCGCATGAAATCCATCCACATGGGCAGCGCCGCGCGCGCCCCGGTCTCCTTCGGCCCGAGCGATTGCATCTGGTCGTAGCCGACCCAGGCGCTGGCGACCAATGAGCTGTTGAAACCCGAGAACCAGGCGTCGAGCTGGTCGTCGGTGGTGCCGGTCTTGCCGCCGATGTCGTCGCGCCCGAGGGCCCGCGTTCGCCGCCCCGTGCCGCGCCGGGCCACATCGCGCAGGAAACTGCGCACGATATAGGCATTGCGCTCCGGGAGCACGCGGGGCGCGAAACGCGGCTCGGGCACCGCCCCGAGGCCGGGCACGCCGACCGATCCGAGCTTGTCGGGGCGGTCCTGCTCGGCCAGCGGCGTCTCGCCCTCTTCCTTGTTGCCCTCGGCGGCCGCCACATCCGCGCCGTCGTGCTGACGAGCCGGGCACGGCTCGGGGCACACGCGGGTCGGATTCGCCCGGTAGACGACGTTGCCGTCGCGATCGGCCATGCGCGTGACCAGGTAGGGCTCGACACGGAATCCCATGTTGGCGAATACGGCATAGCCGGTCGCGACCTGCAGCGGCGACAGCGAGGCGCTGCCGAGGGCGAGCGTCAGGTCGTGCGGCAGCTGTTCCTCGGGAAAGCCGAAACGCTGCACGTAATCGACGGCGTACGGGATGCCGATCGAGAGGAGCACGCGGATCGACACGAGGTTGCGGGAATACACGAGTCCCTCGCGCAGGCGAGTCGGGCCGAACACGCGCCCGCTGTAGTTCTCCGGCCGCCAGGTGTCTTCCAGCGCCGGGTCGTCGAACACGACGGGCGCGTCGTTGACCAGCGTCGCCGGCGTGAAACCGTCGTTCAGCGCGGCCGAGTAGATGAAGGGCTTGAAGTTCGAGCCCGGCTGGCGCCGCGCCTGGGTCACCCGGTTGAACTCGCTGCGCTCGAACGAGAACCCGCCCACCAGGGCGTTGATCCCGCCGTCGGCGGGGTCGAGCGCGACGAACGCGCCCTCGACCTGCGGCGACGGGGCGAGGCGCAGTCCGTTCTCGCCCGCGAAAACGCGAACCACGTCCCCGACCGCCAGCACGTCGGACGGCGACTCCGGCGCCTTGCCCTTGCCCCCGCCTTCCAGGCGCGGCGCGGCCCACTCCAGGCGCTGCCAGGGGATGCGCCCGACCCCTTCCCGGTAGCGGTAGACGCTGGCCCCGTCGGACTCCACGGCCAGGACCACGGCCGGCTCGAGCGGCCCCGCCTGCGCGTGGGCGGACAGCGCTTCGTCGAGGCCCTTGCGCGTCAGCGGGACCGCCGCGTCCTCCTCCGGCGCTGCCGCGCCGTCGGTCCCCTCCGCCTCGGCAAGCGCTTGCGGAGCGGGCAGGCGCTGCGCGTCGAGCTGCGCCACCGGGCCCGTGTAGCCCTGGCGCGCCTCGTAGTCCAGCAGCGCCGTGCGCAGCGCCCGCCGCGCGCTGCGCTGGTGCGCGGCATCGATGCTCGTGTAGACGCTGTAGCCGCCCGTGTAGACGTCCTCACCGAAGCGCTGGACGGCCTCGAGCCGCGCCATTTCGCCCACGTAGGGGGCATCGACGCCGACCGGCGCGCTGTGCGATCGCGCACTCACGGGGGCCGCCAGCGCACGCTCGAACATGTTGTCGCTGATCATGCCGTTGGCGTGCATGCGTCGCAGCACGTAGTCGCGCCGCGCGCGCGCGCGTTCCGGATTCGCGCTCGGATTGTAGCGCGACGGGGCCTTGGGCAGCCCCGCGATCATGGCCATCTCGGCGATATCGAGCTCGTCGAGCGATTTACCGTAGTAGATCTGGGCGGCCGCCCCGACCCCGTAGGCGCGCTCGCCCAGATAGATCTTGTTGAGATACAGCTCAAGGATCTCGTCCTTGGAGATCCGGCGCTCGATCTTGAGCGCCAGCAGGATCTCGTTGAGCTTGCGCAGGTAGGTTTTCTCCCGCGACAGGAAAAAGTTGCGGGCAACCTGCATCGTGATCGTGCTGCCGCCCTGACCCTTCTGCCCCGTGAGCGCCAGGTTCCACGCCGCGCGCACGATGCCCATCCAGTCGACCCCCGGATGGTCGTAGAAGCGGTCGTCCTCGGCGGCGATGAAGGCGCTGCGCACCGAGTCCGGGATCGCCTCGATCTCCAGCGGCACGCGGCGCTTGGTGCCGTAGACCGCGAGCAGCTCGTTGTCCCGCGTGTAGACGCGCAGGGGCTCCTGCAGGCGCACGTCGCGCAGCTGTTCGATGTCCGGCAGGCGCGGTGACAGGTAGAGGTAGAGCCCGCCCGCCATGAGCGCCCCCGCGGTGAACGCGGCCAAGGCCATTGCGGTGAGCCACTTGAGGATGCGCCAGGACAGGCGGGGGCGGTCAGTCATGGAATCCCGAACGTGCTAGAGTCGAGCCGCCGGACGGCGCGCAGAGTATAAAGAAGGCCGCGGGCCGGCGCACACCGGGGCCGCCGAACCAATCGCCGGAACCGGGCAGGGGCCCGCCGGCGCGCCCGCGCTGGACATCGGCGCTCCGATAATGTAGTAATTTGAGAAAGTTGCGCCTAACATTTAAACCGCCGTACGACGATTTTCGGGTAATGGCCCACATCAGCCGGACAATCCAGTGTTCCTGTTCAAGCCCAAGAAAAACCCGGTTCTCGGTGTCGACATCAGCTCGACGTCGGTCAAGCTACTCGAGGTGAGCAGAACCGGCAGCGGGTACCGTGTCGAGAGCCACGCGGTCGAGCCGCTGCCCGCGGAGGCCGTTGCCGAGAAGGTCATCCAGGACGTAGAGGCGGTCGGCGAAGCCGTGCGCAAGGCGGTGAAGGCCTCCGGGGCGAAGACCAAGGACGCCGCGGTGGCGGTCCCCGGAGCAGCGGTGATCACCAAGTTGATCACGATGCCGGCCGGGCTCGGTGAAGAGGAAATGGAGGCCCAGATCCAGACGGAGGCGGAGCAGTACATCCCCTATCCGCTCGAGGAGATCAACCTCGACTTCGAGGTCCAGGGGCCGAGCGCCGAGTCCGACAACACCGTGGATGTGCTGCTCGCCGCTTCCAAGAGCGAGAACGTCGAGATGCGCTCGTCGGCGGTGGCCCTGGGCGGGCTCAACGTCAAGGCGGTCGACGTCGAGCCCTACACGATCGAGCACGTCTGCCAGGCGGCGCCCGAAATGCTGCCGGATGGCGGCGTCGATCGGACCATCGCCGTCATCGACGTCGGCGCCACCGTCACCAGCCTCAACGTGATCAACGACCGCGAGCTCGTCTACACGCGCGAGCAGCCATTCGGCGGCAAGCAGCTCACCGAGGAGATCATGCGCCGCTACGGGCTCTCGTACGAGGATGCCGGCCGGGTCAAGAAGCACGGCGGTCTGCCCGACAATTACGAACCGGACGTCCTCGAGCCGTTCAAGAACACCATGGCCCAGCAGGTCAGCCGCTTTCTGCAGTTCTTCTTCTCCTCGAGCGATTACGAAAACGTCGACCAGATCCTGCTCTGCGGCGGGTGCGCCGCGATCGACGGCATCGACGAGTTCATCGAGTCGCATATCGGCACACCCACGGTCGTCGGCAATCCGTTCCAGGAAATGGCGTTCGGCTCGCGCATCAATCGCCAGAACCTGGTCGCCGACGGGCCTTCCCTGATGATCGCGTGCGGCCTGGCCGTGCGGGGGTTCGACTGACATGGCACGCATCAATCTCCTGCCTTGGCGCGAGGAGCGGCGCCGCCAGCTCACCCGCGAGTTCGCGCGCCAGGCCGTGCTCGGGGCGATCCTGGCGGTGGTCGCCGGCGGCTACGCCTGGTACCACGTCAACGGAATGATCGACTACCAGCGCGAGCGCAATGCCTACCTGCAGGACGAGATATCGAAGGTCCAGGAGAAGATCGCGGAGATCAAGGAACTGGAGAAGACACGGCGGCAGCTGGTGGCCCGCATGGACGTCATTCAGCGACTGCAGCAGCGACGACCCCAGATCGTGCACCTGTTCTACGAGATCGCGGCGACCCTGCCCGACGGCGTCTACCTCACGCAGGTCACCCAGAAGGGCGACAAGCTGGCCGTCAACGGCCGCGCCGAATCGAACGCCCGCGTGTCATCGTACATGCGCCAGCTCGAGGCCTCGAACTGGCTCAAGGAACCCGAGCTTCAGGTCATCGAGGCCGGTGACGACGGGGAGCAGATCAACAGGTTCGCGCTGAAGCTCGCGCAGACCACTCCCGATGACGACGACGGCGAAGGCGGGAACGGCAGCGGCGAGGGCGGGGGCTCCTGATGGATCTCGGCGAGGCATATCAAAGGCTGAACAACCTCGACGTCCAGGATCTGCGCAGGATCGGCACCGCGCCGAAGCCGGTACAGATCCTGGTCATCGCGCTACTCGCCGCCGTCATCCTGGCCGCGATCGGCTGGTTCGTGGTCAAGCCGCAGATGGAGACGCTGGAGCAGGCCGAGCGCAAGGAGCAGGAACTGCGCAAGGAATTCGAGGAAAAGCAGAGCCGAGCCGCGAATCTGGAGGCGTACAAGAAGCAGCTGGCGCGCATGGAGGAGTCCTTCGGCGCGATGCTGCGCCAGCTGCCGGGCGAGACCGACATGGAGAGCCTGCTCGTCGACCTCTCGCAGACTTCGGTGGCCGCCGGTCTCGAGGTGCGTTACTTCGAACCGGGCAGCGAGCGCAAGAAGGAGTTCTACGCCGAGTACCCGATCGAGCTGCGCGTGTCGGGGACGTACCATGAGTTCGGCGATTTCGTATCCGGGCTCGCGTCGCTGCCACGGATCGTCACGCTGCACGACATCGCGATCAAGCCGGCCGAAAAGCAGGTCGCACAGGGCTCCGGCGGAGGCGCGAACGTCGATCTCGGCATGACGCTGACGGCCAAGACCTACCGGTATCTCGAACAGGGCGGCGGGGGCTGAGTCGACGTGAGACGCATTGCCATCACTCGCCGATCCGCGCTTGTGCCGACGGCGCTCGCCCTCGTGCTGAGCGGATGCTCCGAGGGCATGTCGGATCTCAAGCGCTTCGTCGAGGACGTCAGGGACCGGCCCGGGGGCGAGGTCGAGGAACTGCCCGAGTTCGAGCCCTACGAGAGCTTCGAGTACGAAGCCGCCGGGCTGCGCGACCCGTTCCGCCCGCAGGAGGGCTTCGGCCTGACCGAGGAAGAGGAAGCGGCAAAGAATTCCGAATCGGACCTCGCGCCGGACACGGAGCGCCCGAAGGAACCGCTCGAACAGTTCCCGCTCGACAGCCTCCAGATGGTCGGGACCCTCGGCCAGGACGGCGAAGAGTGGGGCCTGGTCAAGACGCCCGAGAACGTCATCCACCGTGTTCAGCCCGGCAACTACCTGGGCCGGAACTACGGTGAAATCACCCGGGTCGCGTCCGACCGCATCGATATCGTCGAGATCATCCCCGACGGCCAGGGTGACTGGATCAAACGCGAGGCCGCGCTCAGCCTCGGTGACGAATAGGCTTTCGGAGAAGAACATGATCGAGTACTGCCGCCGCGCCCTGTGGAACCGGCGCGAGCTCCTCGGACTCGCCGCCCTGCTGCTGTTGATCGCCTCGCCCGCGCCGGCGGCGGACGACGCGCAAGCCGCCGGCAACGCGCTGCAGCAGGTCGACTACTCCGTCCTGCCGGGCAACCGCGTCGAGCTCCGCCTGCAGCTGGCCCGCCCGATCGACAAGCCACGCACCTTCAGCATCCGCGACCCGGCGCGCATCGCGCTCGACCTGGACGACACCGCGAATCGCACGGGCAAGCGCTCGATCCCGGTCGACGTGGGCGCGGCGCGCACGCTCAACATCGCCGAGGCCGCCGGGCGCACCCGGGTCGTGCTCAACCTGTCGGAGGTCCCGCAGTTTCGCACGCGCACCGAGGGCAGCACGGTCGTGCTCACGCTCGGTGCCCGGCCTGGCGCCGCGACCGCGGGGACGGACGCGGCGGCGGACGACACGGCGCAGACCGCTTCGGCCGGATCGGGAACGGGCGACGGGGCGGCCACCGGCGAGCCCGGCAAGCCGTTCGCGGACGCCGAGGCACAACAGGGCGCGCAACCCGCCGGCGCGGTCAATGACGTGCGCTTCCGCCGCGGCACGCAGGGCGAGGGGCGCATCATCATCGATCTGCCGCGCGCCGATGTGCCGGTCAACATCAACCGCGAGGGCAATGACATCCTCGTGGAGATGCCCGGCACGCAGATTCCGGAGAAGCTGCGCCGCCGACTGGACGTGCTCGATTTCGCCACGCCGGTCAAATTCGTCGATATCACGCAACGCGGCGACAACGGGCGCATCCGCATCAAGCCGCGCACGGAGGATTACGAACAGCTCGCCTTCCAGTCCGAGGACCAGGTGACGGTCGAGCTCAAGCCGCTCACCGAGGAAGAGGTCGAGGAGCGTGAGGAGGAAAAGCCCGAGTACACCGGCGAGCGCCTGTCGCTCAATTTCCAGGACATCGAGGTCCGCTCGGTGCTGCAACTGCTCGCGGACTTCACCGGCCTGAACGTCGTCGTCAGCGACAGCGTCAGCGGCACGCTCACCCTGCGGCTCAAGAATGTGCCGTGGGACCAGGCGCTCGACATCATCCTGCGCACCGAGGGCCTGGGCCAGCGCCGTAATGGCAACGTGATCTTCATCGCCCCGCAGCAGGAGATCGCCCAGCGCGAGCAGCAGCGCCTGGAGGCCGAGAAGCAGAAGGAGGAGCTGGCACCGCTGCGCACCGAGTTCATCCAGATCAATTACGCCAAGGCCTCCGAACTCGCCGCGATCATGCAGTCCGAGGGCGCCAGCCTGCTCTCCGAGCGCGCGAGCGTCAGTGTCGATGAGCGCACCAACACGCTGCTGATCAATGCCACCGGCGACAACCTGGAATCGGCCCGCCGGCTCGTGACGCGCCTCGACGTGCCCGTGCGCCAGGTGCTGATCGAGTCGCGCATCGTAGTGGCGAGCGACGACTTCAACCGCGAGCTGGGCGTGCGCTTCGGCGTCAGCGGCAGTTCCAGTGACGATGAGGCGGCCATCTCCGGGTCGTCCGCGGGCGCATCCGGGACGGTCGGGCAGAACCCTTCGACGGCCCCGACCGTCGGCGATTTCAATGTCAACCTGCCGGTCACCGGCGCGGCGGGCTCGATTGGTCTGGCGCTGGCGGAACTGCCGTTCGGCAGCCTGCTCGAGCTCGAGCTGTCCGCGCTCGAGGCCGAGGGCCGCGGCGAGATCATCTCGACGCCGCGCGTCATCACGGCGAACCAGTCCGAGGCCGTGATCGAGCAGGGCGTGGAGATCCCGTTCCAGGAGGCGAGCTCGAGCGGGGCGACGAGCACGTCGTTCAAGAAGGCGGTGCTGTCGCTCACGGTGACCCCGCAGATCACGCCCGATGGTCGCGTGATCATGGATCTCGCCATCACGCGCGACTCGGTCGGCCAGATCTTCAACGGCGTCCCGTCGATCGACACCCGCGAGATCCAGACGCAGACGCTGGTGGACAACGGCGAGACCGTGGTGCTCGGCGGGATCTACGAGCGCGACGAGAACAACCAGGTCACCCGCGTGCCCTTCTTCGGCGATCTGCCGGTCGTCGGCAACCTCTTCCGGAACAGGATCCGGAGCACGGACAAGAGCGAGCTGCTGGTTTTCGTCACGCCGAAGATCGTCAAGGGGCAGGCCGAGACCAATTACTGACAACGCCGTGGAGGACGACGCTTCGTCGACGCGCCGCGTCTTCCTGGTCGGTCCCATGGGCGCGGGCAAGACCACCGTCGGTCGCCAGCTCGCGCGCCGGCTCGGCCTCGAGTTCCTCGACTCGGACCGCGAGATCGAGCGCCGCTGCGGTGTCGACATCCCCACGATCTTCGACTTCGAGGGCGAACCGGGCTTTCGCCACCGCGAGACCGACGTGATCGACGAGCTCACGTGCCGCGACGGCATCGTGCTCGCGACCGGCGGCGGCGCCGTGCTCGATCCCTTGAACCGCCGGCACCTCGGGCAGCGGGGTGTGGCGGTCTACCTCGCGGCGACGGTCGAGGAGCAGCTGCGCCGCACGGGGCACGATCGCGGCCGCCCGCTGCTGCAGGGCGGGGAGCGTCGCGCTACACTGGAGCGGCTCCTGGCGGAGCGTGACCCGCTGTACCGGGAAGTCGCCCGATTGGTCGTGGAGACGGACGGGCGCCGCAGCGGCAGCACCACGGAGCGCGTCCTGCGGCGACTGTTCGAGCTCCCAGGCTGACCCGCCGGCAGCGCGATTCGCACCCGACGGGGGCCCTCGCGGGGGCGGCCATGGCCGCGTTGCGAGCCGGACGCCGTACCCACCAGCCATCATTCGCAGCGGGACAGCGTGCCATGAACTGCGCGACCGTGGAGGTCGATCTCGGGAATCGCCGCTATCCGATCCGGATCGGGCGCGACCTGCTCGGCGAGGCCGGCGGCCTCGATCCGTGGCTCGAGGGCGACAGCGCCATCCTGGTCACGAACGCCACCGTCGATCCGCTCCACGGTGGACGCGCACGCCGCGCCATCGGCGACCGGGTGCACCTGCACGAGTGCGTGCTGCCCGACGGTGAACGCTACAAGACCATGCAGACGCTCGAACGCGTGCTCGACGTGGCGGTGGACCAGCGCTGCGATCGGCGCTGCACCATCGTCGCGGTCGGCGGCGGCGTGGTCGGCGACATCGCCGGCTTCGCGGCCGCCGTGTACCAGCGCGGCGTAGCGTTCGTGCAGATCCCGACGACCCTGCTGGCGCAGGTCGATTCCTCGGTCGGGGGCAAGACCGGGGTCAACCACCCGCGCGGCAAGAACATGATCGGGGCATTCCATCAGCCGCGCTGCGTGATCGCGGACACGGCCACACTGGATACCCTCGACGAGCGCCAGTTGCGGGCGGGGCTCGCCGAGGTGATCAAGTACGGCCTGATCGGCGACGCCCCCTTGCTCGAGTGGCTCGAGTCCGCGCTGCCGGCGCTGCTGCGCCGCGACCCCGAGGCACTCGCTCAAGCCATCGAGCGCTCGTGTCGCAACAAGGCGGCCGTGGTGGCGGCGGACGAGTACGAGCACGATCGGCGCGCCCTGCTGAACCTGGGCCATACCTTCGGGCACGCCATCGAGACGGGCACGGGCTATTCCACGTGGCTGCACGGCGAGGCCATCGCGGCCGGCATGTGCATGGCGGCCCGGCTGTCCGAGCGCATCGGCCTGATCAACGCGGCCGACCGGCAACGCACTGAGGCCGTCTTCGAGGCGGCGGGCCTGCCGACCGCCGGCCCCGGCATCGCCGCCGAGCGCATGCGCGAGCTCATGGCCGGCGACAAGAAGGTCCGGGGGGGACGTGTCCGCCTGGTCCTCCTGGAGCGCATCGGCTCGGCGCGCGTGGTCGACGAGTACGATCCGGCGGCCCTCGACGCCGTGCTGGCAGAGGACAGCGGAGGCGGCGCGGCACAGGCATGACGACGGGAGGCGGCCGCTCGTTCCGGGACCTGATCGGCAGGCTGCTGCCGGGCGACGACGCCCCGGACCTCGAGGCGGTCGCCGATGCCGGCGACCGCCGGCTCGCCGGGGGCGCCCTGACTGGCCTCGGCCTGTCCGATCAACCCTTCCACGACCACGCCCCGCCCCGCGACCTGTTCGCGGACGCGGCGATCGACATGCAGATCAACGCGCTCGCGGAGCAGCTGCGCAGCGGCGACATGATCCCGCTGCTGAAGGGCGAGCGCGGCGCGGGCAAGACCTCGCAGCTGATCCAGCTCATGGGGCGCACGGGCGACGCGTTCCACTATTTCGTTGCCCGCGGACGCGATGGCACGAGCGCGGAGCGCACGCTCATCGACATGCTGCGCCTGCTGATCGCCCGCGTGCCCGACGATACCGGTACGTGCTTTCGCGAGCTCGCGCGCCAGCTGCGCTCGCTGGTGGCGGACGGCTCCCCGGCCGTACTGGTCGTCGACGACGCGGACGCCATGTCGGATCGGGAGCTCAACCGCCTGCTCGCGGCGCACGACAGCCTCGACTCGGCGCTCGGCGGACGCTTCCGCATTCTTCTGGCCGTGCAGTCGGAGTTCGAGCTGCGCATCGACGGTCTCAGCTCGAATCAGCTGGATGCCGGCCATGTCAGTGGCACGGCGGTGCGGCCGCTGCAGAGGCCACGCATCGGCCCCTACCTCGAGCATCGCCTGCGCGCAGCGGGGCTCGCCCGGGCGCCGCCGTTCGACGACGCCGACCTCGATCGCATCGCGACCGCGGCCGGGGGCCTGCCCCGCAGCGTCGAGGCGGCGGCGGCGGCGCTGCTCAACGCCCGGCACGGCGAAGACGGGCGCTAACGCGCCCGGCGTCTGCGGCGTGCGCGGGCAGGGTGCGCCGACCCGGGTTGGGACAACCGCGTGCGGGCCGCTACGATGCCGCGCCGATCCGTGCAACCCCGCGTCCGTCGGGCGCGACCGAGAACGCCATGGCGGGCCGCATTCCGCAGCATTTCATCGACGACCTCCTCGCCCGGGTCGACATCGTCGACGTAGTCGACGCCCGCGTGCCGCTCAAGAAACAGGGCAGCAACTGGGCGGCATGCTGCCCGTTCCATGAGGAGAAAACGCCCTCGTTCACCGTCAGCCCGACCAAGCAGTTCTATTACTGCTTCGGCTGCGGGGCGGGCGGCTCCGCGCTCGGCTTCCTCATGGAGTACGAGCACATGGATTTCGTCGAAGCCGTGGAAAGCCTGGCCGGCGAAATCGGCGTGGACGTTCCGCGCGCCGGCGGGACTCGCGACGATGCCGGCCTCGAGCCGGTCTATGCCGCCCTCGCGGCGGCGGACCGCTACTATCAGGCCCGCCTGCGCGAGGCACCCGACGCCATCGAGTACCTGCGCCGGCGCGGGATCTCCGGGCGCACCGCCAAGCGTTTCGGCCTGGGCTACGCCCCCGCGGGCTGGCGCCATCTCATCGAGGCGGCCGATGCCGGCTCGCTGGAGGACCTGTTGCGCGCGGGCCTGGTCAACCGCAACGAGTCCGAGCGCACCTACGACCGGTTCCGCGGGCGCATCATGTATCCCATCCGCGACCGCCGCGGGCGAACCATCGCCTTCGGCGGGCGCGTTCTCGACGACTCCACGCCCAAGTACCTGAATTCGCCCGAGACATCGGTGTTCCACAAGGGGCGCGAGTTGTACGGGCTCTACGAGGCCCGCAAGGCACGGCGCGAACCCCGGCGCCTGGTCGTGGTGGAGGGCTACATGGACGTGATCGCGCTCGCCGAGAACGGCATCGACTACGCCGTCGCCACGCTCGGCACGGCCACAGGCGAGGCCCATGCGCAGCGCCTGTTCTCCGTGACCCGCGAGGTCGTGTTCTGCTTCGACGGTGATGCGGCCGGGCGCCAGGCGGCGTGGCGCGCGGTGACCAACACGCTGCCCGTGCTCACCGATGGCCGCGAGGCGCGCGTGCTGTTCCTGCCCGACGGCGAAGACCCGGACAGCATGGTCCGCGCCGAGGGCCGGGCCGCGTTCGAACAGCGCCTGGCGACGGCAACGCCGCTCGCCGATTTCCTGATCGAGCGGCTGCGCGCCGACAGCGACACCACCAGCGTCGGCGGGCGGGCCCAGCTCGCGGCCGAGGCCGGCCCGCTGCTCGCGACCATGCCCGCCGGGGTGTACCACGATCTGCTGGTCGACCGCCTGGCGACCCAGGTGGGCCTGTCACCGGAGCGGCTTCGAGCCGACATCGCGGGCGCCGCTGAACCGACCGGGCACGAGCGCCGCGCCCCTGCGCCGCGGCGTCCGGCCGGCGCGTTTCGCATGACGCCGATGCGCACGGCGATCGGCCTGCTGCTGCAGCATCCGCCGCTCGCGGAACGCCTGCCTGGCGACCACCCCGTCCTGGAAAGCGGCCTGCCGGGCGCCGCCCTGCTCGCCGACCTGCGCCAGCGCATCGCCGCCGATCCGCAGACGAGCGCGGCGCGCCTGCTGGAAGCCTACCGCGACACCTCGGAGCACAAGCACCTCGAGCGCCTCGCCGTGCACACGTTCCCGACCGACGCCGAGACGGACCGGGGAACGGGGCTCGCGAGCGAATTCGACGACGCACTGCAGCGGATCGCCGAGCAGCACCGCCGGACGCGACGCAGCCGCCTGCTCGAGGCGGCGCGCGAGCGGGCGCTGACGAACGCGGAGAAGGCGGAGTTGCGCAGCCTCATGGGTCCGGGCTGAGGGACGCGCTGCGCGCCGGCGCGGGCGATCGGCCACCCCCGGCGGGCGCTGGACAGGCCAGCCCGCAGACCCGAGAATAACGGGCGAGCATCCGGCGCGGCCGCCCCGACCGACCGCCCGCCGCGCGCGACGTCGCCCGGCACGAGCCCCACATCGCCTGGAACAGGAACAAACACGACCATGAGCAGCGACTACCTGTTCACCTCGGAATCCGTCTCCGAGGGCCACCCGGACAAGATCGCCGACCAGATCTCGGACCGGATCCTCGACGAGATCATGCGCCAGGACCCTCAGGGCAAGGTGGCCTGCGAGACACTGATCAAGACGGGGATCGTCCTGGTCGCGGGCGAGGTCACGACCACGGCCTGGGTCGATCTCGAGGACGTGGTGCGGCGCACGGTGCGCGACGTTGGCTACACGAGCTCGGACATGGGCTTCGACGGTTCGACCTGCGCCGTGCTCAACGCCCTCGGCAAACAGTCGCCCGATATCGCGCAGGGTGTCGAGCGTGAGAAGCCGGAGGACCAGGGGGCCGGCGACCAGGGCCTGATGTTCGGCTACGCGTCGAACGAGACCGGGGTCCTGATGCCGGCGCCGATCACCTACGCCCACCGGCTGGTCCGCCGCCAGTCCGAGATGCGCAAGACCGGCGTGCTCGACTGGCTGCGGCCCGATGCCAAGAGCCAGATCACCTTCCGCTACAGCGAGGGTCGCCCGGTCGGGATCGACGCCGTGGTGCTTTCGACGCAGCACCACCCGGACATCTCGCGGAAACATCTGCACGAGGCGGTCATGGAGACCATCATCCAGCCGACGCTGCCGGCCGAGTGGCTCGACCAGTGCCCGCGCGAGAACATCCACATCAACCCGACCGGCAGCTTCGCCGTCGGCGGCCCCGTGGGCGACTGCGGGCTCACGGGGCGCAAGATCATCGTCGACACCTACGGCGGCATGGCGCGCCATGGCGGCGGGGCGATGTCGGGCAAGGACCCGTCGAAGGTGGACCGCTCCGCGACCTATGCGGGGCGCTACGTCGCCAAGAACATCGTCGCCGCCGGCCTGGCCGAGCGCTGCGAGATCCAGGTGTCCTACGCCATCGGCGTCGCCGAGCCCACGTCCGTCAGCGTGGAAACCTTCGGCACGGGCGCGATCGACAACCGGCGCATCGAGGGCCTGGTTCGCGAGCACTTCGACCTGCGCCCCTACGGCCTGATCAAGCTGCTCGACCTGCGACACCCGATCTTCGGCCAGACCGCCACCTACGGCCACTTCGGCCGCGAGGACCTGGATCTGCCGTGGGAGCGCACGGACCGCGCCGCCGCGTTGCGCGAGGCGGCCGACATCCCGGCCACCGCCTGAACCGAACCGCTCCGGGGCGGAGCCACCGGCCGCGGCCGGGCTCCCGATGCCCCGGGGACCGGCCCGCGACGTGCGGGCCGGGCCGCAGCAACCGGTCCCGAGGAGCGCTGCAACGATTCCGCGGGAATCGCCAGGCTCGGGATCGGCGTCCGTGACAACGGCGCTCGTCGAAGCAGGAGTCCGACAAACGATGAACGCTGTCCCCGAGAAAATTGTCGCCGAATCCGCGATCGCCGATCCCTCGC
>CAZVFN010000054.1:0-18481 GCA_964626335.1 uncultured Ectothiorhodospiraceae bacterium | reverse complement strand
TCGGGCGTGGTCCAGGACCCGATGACCATCAGCCCCGAAACGAGCATCCACGAGGCGATGGAGCTGACCCACAAGCATGGCTTTTCCGGTCTCCCCGTGGTCGACGGCCGGGATCTCGTCGGCATCGTCACGCGGCGGGACCTGCGCTTCGAGACACGCCTCGAGGAGCCCGTGTCGTCGATCATGACGCCGAAGGCCAAGCTGGTCAGTGTGCGCGAGGGCGCCGGCAAGGAAGAGGCCATCGAGCTGCTGCACCAGTACCGCATCGAGAAGGTCCTGGTCGTCAACGATCGCTTCGAGATGCACGGCATGATCACCCTGAAGGACATCCAGAAGTCCACTGACAATCCGAACGCGGCCAAGGACAGTGCCGAGCGCCTGATCGTGGGCGCGGCCGTGAGTACATCCCCGGGTACCGAGGAGCGCGTGGATGCGCTGGCCGAGGCGGGTGTCGACGTCATCGTCGTCGACACCGCCCATGGCCACTCCGAGGGGGTGTTGCGCACCGTGCGCTGGGTCAAGCAGCACCATCCCGGCGTCCAGGTGATCGGCGGCAACATCGCCACGGGTGCCGCGGCCAGGGACCTCGTCGCCGCCGGTGCCGACGCGGTGAAGGTCGGCATCGGGCCGGGCTCCATCTGCACCACCCGCGTGGTCGCCGGCGTCGGGGTTCCCCAGATCAGCGCGATCACCAACGTCGCCGACGGCCTCGAGGGGACCGGCGTGCCTTTGATCGCCGACGGCGGCATCCGCTTCTCGGGCGACATGGCCAAGGCGCTGGCCGCCGGTGCCTGGAGCGTGATGATCGGCAGCATGTTCGCCGGCACCGAGGAGGCGCCCGGCGAGGTGGAGCTGTTCCAGGGCCGCTCGTACAAGTCCTACCGCGGCATGGGCTCGATCAGCGCAATGCAGCAGGGCTCGTCGGACCGCTACTTCCAGGACGACGAGGACCGCTCCGACAAGTTCGTGCCCGAGGGCATCGAGGGGCGGGTGCCCTACAAGGGCCCGCTCGGTGCCATCGTCCACCAGATGGTCGGCGGGCTGCGCTCCAGCATGGGCTACGTCGGCGCCGGCGATCTCGCCACGCTGCGTGAAAGGGCCCAGTTCATCCGCGTCACCGCAGCCGGCGTGCGCGAGGGCCACGCCCACGATGTTGCCATCACCAAGGAAGCCCCGAACTACCGCGTCGACTGACTCCCGGTGGTGTCGCCGGGGAACCATGGATGATCCGTCGGTATCGGATCTGCGCTCCAGCGCGAAGGTGACTACGGGCCGAGCAAGCAACACGTATCGCCATCGGGCGGTGTGCCGTCGGCGGGGCGTGACCGGAGCCACCGGGGCGGGGCAGGCGCGTCGGCGAACCCCGGATGAAAACGGATCGACACGGATAGAGCCGGATCAGCGTCCCGGGTGCACTTGTGCGCAGCCAACGCGCCCTTTGGCTGCCCGGCGATTGCGGGATCGTTCACGCCCGCGGGCCCCTGGGCGGCGACGGGCGATTCATCGGTGTCCGTCCGTGGTTCGTTCGCCGCGCGGCGGCTGTCGTCGACCTGTCACCGAAGGTCCACGACGGCCCGAGCCATCGGCAACGATATCCGTGTCCATTCGTGTTCATTCGTGGTTGCTGCAGCCCGTCTGAACGACCCGGCAACCCGATCCCGGAATCCCCCCGCCGATGTCCGACATCCACTCCCAGCGTATCCTGATCCTCGACTTCGGCTCGCAGTACACGCAGCTCGTCGCGCGGCGCGTACGCGAGCTCGGGGTCTATTCGGAGATCCACCCCTGGGACTGGGACGACACGAAGCTGCGCGAGTTCGCTCCGCGGGGCGTCATCCTCTCGGGCGGCCCGGCATCCGTGACCGGGGAGGCGCCGCCGCGGGTGCCGGCGGCGGTGTTCGACCTCGGCGTGCCCGTGCTCGGCATCTGCTACGGCATGCAGGCAATGGCCGCGCAGCTCGGCGGTGCCGTGGAGACTGGCCACGAGCGTGAATTCGGCTATGCCCGCGTGCGCGTGCGCGGGCATTCGCGCCTGCTGACCGATATTGAGGACCACGCGGGGCCGAACGGCGAGGGCCTGCTCGACGTGTGGATGAGCCACGGCGACCGCCTCGGGCGCCTGCCCGAGGGTTTTCGCGTGGTTGCCGAGACCGACAACGCGCCGCTCGCGGGCATGGCCGACGACGAGCGCGCGCTGTACGGGCTGCAGTTCCATCCCGAGGTCACCCACACGCGCCAGGGCGGGCGGATCCTGGAGCGCTTCGTCCACGACATCTGCGGCTGCCAGGGCCTCTGGACGGCGGGCAACATCATCGATGACGCGATCGCGCGCATCCGCGAGCAGGTGGGCGAGGGCGAGGTGATCCTCGGGCTCTCGGGCGGAGTCGATTCGTCGGTGGTGGCGGCGCTGCTGCATCGCGCGATCGGCGATCAGCTCGCCTGCGTATTCGTCGACAACGGTCTGCTGCGCCTCGGCGAGGGCGACCGCGTGATGGCGACGTTCGCCGCGCACTTCGGCATCCGCGTGTTCCGCATCGATGCCGAGGATCGCTTCCTCTCGAAGCTCGAGGCGATCGACGACCCCGAGGCGAAACGACGGATCATCGGCAACGAGTTCATCGCCATCTTCGACGAGGAGGCGGTGAAGTTCCGCGAGGCGGCGTATCTCGCACAGGGCACGATCTACCCCGATGTGGTCGAGTCGGCGGGCACGACCACCGGCAAGGCGCACGTGATCAAGTCGCACCACAACGTCGGCGGCCTGCCCGAGCACATGAAGCTGCAGCTCGTCGAGCCCCTGCGCGAGCTGTTCAAGGACGAGGTCCGGCGCATCGGCGTCGAGCTCGGCCTGCCCAGCGACATGGTCTACCGCCATCCGTTCCCTGGTCCCGGCCTCGGGGTGCGGATCATGGGCGAGGTGCGCAAGGAGTACGCCGACCTGCTGCGCCGAGCGGACGCCATCTTCGTCGCGGAGCTCGAGCGCGAGGGCTGGTACGAGCGGGTGTCGCAGGCGTTCGCCGTGTTCCTGCCCGTGCGCTCGGTCGGCGTGGTCGGCGACGGCCGCGCGTACGAGTACGTGGTCGCGCTGCGCGCCGTGGAGACGGTCGATTTCATGACCGCGCACTGGGCCCGCCTGCCGTACGACTTCCTCGAGCACGTCTCGCGGCGGATCATCAACGAGGTCGGCGGGATCTCGCGCGTGGTCTACGACGTCTCGGGCAAGCCCCCGGCGACCATCGAGTGGGAATGACGGGCGTACCGTGAGCGGGGCCGGCGTCCACGGCCGCGCTGCGTGGCCGGCGTATGCGCTGCTGCTGCTGGCGGTGCTGTTCTGGTCCGGCAACGTGGTCACGGGCCGCGCCCTGCGCGAGGCCATCGACCCGATCGCCCTCAACCTCTACCGCTGGGCGATCGCGTTCGTGCTGCTGCTGCCGTTCGCGCTGCGCCCGCTGTTGCAGCACCGGCGGCGTCTCCTCGAGTACTGGCGGGTGCTGGTCGGCCTGGGCATCACGGGCATCGTCGGGTACCAGACGTGCGTCTACGTCGGCGTTCGCTACACCGAGGCCGTCAACGTCCTGCTGATCGTGCAACTCGCGCCCGTGGTCATCGTGCTCGGCGCGCGGGTGTTCTACGGGGATCGCGTCGGCCCGGTGCGCGCGGCCGGCATGGCGCTGGCGGCGCTCGGGGCCGTGGTGCTCATTGGCCGCGGCGACCCGGAGGTCGTGCTGGGACTCGCGTTCGGCACGGCCGAGCTGACGATGCTGCTCGCGGTGGTCCTGTGGGCGGCCTATTCGCTGCTGCTGCAGCAGCGCCCGCCCGGGGTGCCCCAGGTCGCGGTGCTGGCGGCCTCGGTCGGCGTGGGGCTGGTCGCTCTCCTGCCGGCCTGGCTGCTGACCGGGGGTGCGCCCGGGCGCCCACCGCTGAACGCGACGGCCCTCGGCGGCGTCGCCTACGTCGGCGTGTTCGCCTCGTTCTTCGCCTTCCTGTCCTGGAATCACGGCGTGGCCCGCGTGGGCCCGGGCAGGGCCAGCGTGTTCATGTATCTGATGCCGGTCTTCGGTGCCGTGCTCGGCTACCTCCTGCTGGAGGAGGCCATCGCGGCCTATCACCTCGCCGGGGCGGCGTTCGTGTTCAGCGGCATCGCGGTGATGAACCGCGCGTCGGGGCGCTGAGGCCACGGCCGCTGCCGACCGCTCTTGAAACCGCGGCCGGTAGATCCTATACCCAAAACTGAGGTTGACCGGGATCGCGGTCGGCGGTCCCGTCTCGTGGACGATATGGGCAGCTTCTGATCCGGAGACAGCGGAAAGGGGGTGATGACCATGGCGCGTGCCAACGAGAACGTGACCCGTATGCCCGAGCAGCAGACCGAACGTGAAATCCCGGTCCGCGGCCGGGGGCTGTCCGGTCTGCGCAACGAGATGAGTCGCCTGTTCGGCCGCACCCCGGCAGCCGGGGGGCGTCGCGCGGGCGATCTGTTGAACCCGGAGGCGGCCTGGTTCGCCCGCGATCCGTTCGAGTTGCTCGAGGGCGCGCTCGCCGGCGGGCTCGAGTCCTTCGGTCATACGGACATCAGCGAGACCGACAAGGCCTACGAGCTCCAGATCGACCTGCCGGGGATGAACAAGGAGGACGTGTCCATCGATTACTCCGATGGCGTGATCACCGTCTCCGGCGAGCGTCGCGACGAGCGCGAGGACGAGCGCAAGGGCTACTACCTCAGCGAGCGGACCTACGGCAGCTACCAGCGCAGCTTCCGGGTACCGGAGAGCGTCGACCACGAGAACATCGCGGCGAAGTTCGCCGACGGTGTCCTGACGGTGACGCTGCCGAAGACCGAGGAGTCCCGCGAGACCTCGCGCCGGATCGACGTGCAGGAGGGCTAAGCCCCTGGCCGCGTGACCGGTGTGCCGCACGCACCCGCCCGTCCCCGACGGGCGGGTGTTTTCGTATGGCCACCGCTCGCCACTGGCGGTCCCGGTCGCGGATCGCGGCGGCATCGGGCGCGCGGTGCATGGTTTCTCGGCAATGCGCCTGGAGCGCCAACGCTCGCGAAGGAACCCATGCAAAGGGGGCACGCGGCGGTTGGAGCGGCGTGCAATCCCACGGGCTTGGCCTGCCGGTGCAGCGGAATCTCTCGCCGGGTCGCGGCGGACTCGAAGGATCGCGAGCAGGACGACTTCTGCGGTGCCCCGGGTGGCTGCCAACCGTGGAGCTTCGCGGTTGGCCTCGGCGCCCTCCGCGACTCCGCGAGGACCCATCCCACGGCGCAGTGAGCGCCATCAGTGCGTCGCGCCCGTCCCGCCCGCGAGCGCCTGCCCGCCATTGATCGCTGCGCGCGCCCCGGCAAGCGCCCATGACTGCATGTCCGGGACCAACATGCGTCGCCCGTGGCCGGTGCGACGTCGGTGTGGCTGTGGCACCATGCGTGCGCCGTGGCCGCCCGCAAACGCTCTCGCTCCCGACGTCGCTCGACCCGCCGCCGCGGCTGGTTCGCGCGCCTGCGCCCGTGGCTGCTGCTGCTCGTCGGCATCGGTCTCGCGTTCGGCGTCACCTCGTTCCTGCTCCTCGACGCGCGCGTGCGCACCCAGTTCGGCCAGACCCAGTGGCAACTGCCGGCGCACGTCTACACGCGCCCGCTCGAGCTCTACGACGGGCGCGAGATCGGTCGCGACATGCTCGTGCGCCATCTCGAGGCGGTCGGCTACAGCCGGGACGGTTCGCTCGCGGAGACGGGGCACTACCGGATCGACGGCGCGGTCGTGCGGATCCACACGCGCGCCTTCGCCGGGCCGCAGGAGCGCAGCCCGGCCCGGCGCGTCGTCGTGCGTTTCGACGGCGAGCGCATCGCCCGGGTCGACACGCGCGGCGGCGGCGCCGCGATCGCACGCATCCAGCCCGAGCGCATGGGCAGCATCCAGCCCGGGCGGCGCGAGGATCGCATCCTGGTGCGCCTGGACCGGGTGCCCGACATCCTCGTCGAGACCCTGATCGCGGTCGAGGACCGCGACTTCCGGGACCACTGGGGCGTGCAGCCGAGCGCGATCGGGCGCGCGCTGATCGCCAACATCCGCGCGGGGCGCACGGTCCAGGGCGGCAGCACCATCACCCAGCAGCTGGCGAAGAACTTCTTCCTGAGCAACGCGCAGACGCTGGCGCGCAAGTTCACCGAGGCCCTGATGGCGCTGTCGGTCGAGTGGCACTTCAGCAAGGACCAGATCCTCAACGCCTATCTCAACGAGGTCTACCTCGGCCAGGACGGCGACCGCTCCATCCACGGTTTCGGCCTCGGGGCGCAGTTCTGGTTCAACCGCCCCCTGGGGGAACTGCAGCTCGACGAGATCGCGCTCCTGGTCGGGCTGGTGAAGGGCCCGTCCCACTACGATCCGCGCGCCCATCCCGAGCGCGCCCGGGCGCGCCGCGACACCGTGCTGCGCCTGCTGGCGCGCACCGGGCGCATCGAACGCCGGCGGGCCGAGGCCGCCATGCAGCGCTCGCTCGACGTCGTGCCGCGCGAACGGGTCCGGCTGGCCAGCTACCCGTCCTATCTCGACCTCGTGCGGCGCCAGCTGCGCCGCGACTACGACGAGGAGGCGCTCCGTGAAGGCGGATTGCGCGTGTTCACGCATCTCGACCCGGTCGTGCAGCGCGCCGCCGAGCGCGCGCTCGCGCAGCGCCTGGCCCGCCTGGAGGGCGAGCCCGACACCCTGCAGGGGGCGGTCGTGATCGCCGATCACGACAACGGCGCGCTGCGTGCGCTCGTCGGCGATCGCAAAGCCACGCGCAGCGGCTACAATCGCGCGCTGTCGGCCCGCCGCTCGATCGGCTCGCTGGTCAAGCCCGCGGTCTACTACACCGCGCTGTCGCGGCCTTCGGCATACACACTGGTCTCGCGCCTGCGCGACGAGCCGTTGCGTGTCGAGCGCCGGGGCAGCCCGGTCTGGGAGCCGCGGAACTACGGCGGCGACTTCCACGGCGAGGTCCCGCTGATCGACGCCCTTGTCCATTCCTATAACGTCGCGACCGCGCGGCTCGGTCTCGAGCTCGGCCTGGACGCGGTCGGTGGCACCCTGGAACGGCTGCGGGTGCCCGGGGCCGAGGCGCTCGATCCGGCCGATCTGCTGGGCGCCCTCTCGCTGACGCCGATCGAGGTCACGCGCATGTACCAGACTTTCGCCGCGGGCGGATTCGACGCGCCGCTGTCGACGATCGATGCGGTCCAGTCGGCGGACGGGGAGATCCTGAGCCGCGATTCGCTCGAGATCCGCCGGGTCCTGGATCCGGCGCCGACGTATCTGGTCAACGCGGCCCTGGAGCGGGTCACGCGACAGGGCACCGGGCGTGCGCTGGCGCGCCTGCTGCCGGGGCGCGCGCTCGCCGGCAAGACCGGCACGACGAACGACTTGCGCGACTCCTGGTTCGCCGGCTTCGACGGCCGCCGTGTCGGCGTCGTCTGGGTCGGGCGCGACGACAACGAGCCCGCCGGCCTGACCGGCAGCGCTGGCGCGCTGCGGGTGTGGGCCGATATGATGCGATCCCTGCCGGCGGCGGCGCGCCGCAGCGGCGCCCCGCCGGGCGTCGTGCGGGCAGGCGTGGATGCGGTCACGGGCCGGCGCGTGCCGCAGCGGTGTGGCGAAGCACTCCGCCTGCCGTTCATCGAGGGCTCGCTGCCGCCGAAGGCAGGGCGCTGCGATCCCGGCCGCGCATTCATGCCGGGTGTGTGAGGCGGCTGTCCGAGCCGGGAGGCGAATCCATGCGCAACGCGCTGCTCCTTGTCCCGCTGCTGGCACTGCTGGCCGGCTGCGCCGCTACCGCCCCGGCCCCCGGGGAGGGGCAGGCCGGCGACCAGGGGGGCGCGGATGGCGAGGCCCCGGCGGATTCCCGGGCCCCGCTCGACCCCGAGGGCTCCGTCAGCCACCAGGTGGACAATCGGGCGGTCGCACTGCTCTGGGACAAGGCCCAGGCCGCGCGCCAGGAGGGCCGCGTGGGCGACGCGGTGGCCGCGCTCGAGCGCGCGCTGCGCCTCGCCCCGGAAGATGCGGTCCTCTGGAGCCGGCTTGCCGAGATGCGCCTGCGGCAGAAGGATTTCGCGGTTGCCGAGAACCTGGCGGCCAAATCGAATGCGCTCGCGGGGGACCGGCGCCTGCTGCGCTATCGCAACTGGCTGCTGATCGCCGAGGCGCGTGCCCGCCGTGGCGACGAGGCGGGCGCGCGCAAGGCCCGCGACAAGGCCGAGCAGCTGCGCCGGGGGGGCGCGTCGCGCCAGTCCGGGCGCTCGCCGGCGGGCCCCGGGCCGCTGTCGGCGCCCGCTCGCCTTGGCTAGCGCGGGCGAGCTGCTCGGCCCGGACGGGCCCATCGCGCGAGCGATCCCGGGCTTCGCCCCGCGTTCCGGGCAGCAGGCGCTCGCCGATGCCTTCGATCGGGCGCTGGAGGATGGCGGCGCCCTGATCGGCGAGGCGGGCACCGGCGTCGGCAAGACCTTCGCCTACCTGGTGCCCGCGCTGCGCCGCGGCGACAAGGTGATCGTCTCCACCGGCACGCGCCACCTGCAGGACCAGCTCTTCCACAGCGACCTGCCGCGCATCCGCCGCGCCCTCGGTACGCCGGTGCGCGCGGCGCTGCTCAAGGGGCGCTCGAACTACCTCTGCCTGCACCGCATGGAGCGCGCCGACGGCGTGCCGCTGACACGGCGCCCGGACATGGCGGCGCAGCTCGAGCGCATTCGCTCGGTCGCGCGCCGCACCGCGACCGGCGACACGGCCGAGATCAGCGACGTGCCCGAGGATTCGCCCATCTGGCCCTACGTCACCTCCACGGCCGAGAACTGCCTCGGCACCGAGTGCCCGCTGTACCGCGAGTGCCACGTGCTGCGCGCCCGCAAGGAGGCCCAGGAGGCCGACGTGGTGGTGGTGAACCACCACCTGCTGTTCGCGGATCTCGCGCTCAAGGAGAGCGGCTTCGGCGAGGTGCTGCCGACGGCGGACGCTTTCATCCTCGACGAGGCACACCAGCTGCCCGACACCGCGAGCCAGTTCTTCGGCCGGCGCATCAGTGCACGCCAAATCCAGGAGCTCGCGCGCGACGCGACCGCGGAGCAGTTGCGCGAGGCGCCCGATGCCGCCTGGATCCGCGATGCGGCGGAGGCGGTCGAGCAGGCGGCGCGCGATTTCCGCCTGGCCCTGGGCACGGAGGCACGGCGGGCGAGCTGGTCGGTGGTCGCCGACGATGCGGACGTGCGTGCCGCCCTCGACGGGCTCGGCGATGCGGTCGAGGCGCTCGAGGGCGAGCTCGGCGCGCTGGCGGAGCGCGGCCGCGGCCTCGAGCAGTGCGCCCGGCGCGCGCGCGAGCTCTCGAGGCTGCTGGGCGAATGGCGCGAGCCCGACCCGGAGGCCGGCCTGGTGCAGTGGTTCGAGACCTGGCGCACGGGCTTCGCGCTGGCACTCACGCCGCTCGACATCGCCGGGCGCTTCGCCGGGCTGATGCGCCAGTGGCCCGCCGCCTGGCTGTTCACGTCGGCCACGCTGTCCGTGGACGGGCGCTTCGACCACTTCCGTCGGCGCCTCGGCCTGGACGAGGCGGAGGGGATCCGCGTCGACAGCCCGTTCGATTACGCGCGCAATGCGCTGCTGTACCTGCCCGCCGGCATGCCGGAGCCGTCGCACCCCGGTCATACCGACGCGGTCCTGGATGCCGCCGCGCCGGTGCTCGAGGCCGCCGGCGGGCGGACGTTCCTGCTGTTCACCAGCTACCGCGCGCTGCACCTCGCCGCGGAGCGCCTGCGCCGCGAGGCCGGCTTCGACCTGCTCGTGCAGGGCGAGCAGCCCAAGCACGAGCTGGTCGAGCGCTTCCGCCGGGAGCCGGGCGGCGTGCTGCTGGGCACCGCCAGCTTCTGGGAGGGCGTCGACGTGCCCGGGCCGGCGCTGTCCTGCGTCGTCATCGACAAGCTGCCATTCGCGGCGCCCGGCGACCCGGTGGTCCAGGCCCGCCTGGAGGCGCTGCGCACCGCGGGCGCCAACCCGTTCGCCGACTACCAGCTGCCGCAGGCGGCACTGGCGCTCAAGCAGGGCGCGGGGCGGCTGATCCGCGGTGTCGACGACCGCGGTGTGCTGATGCTGTGCGACCCGCGGTTGTCGACGCGCGGCTACGGCCGTGTCTTCCTCAACAGCCTCCCGCCGATGCCGCGCACGAGCGACCCCGCCGACGTGGCGCGGTTCCTGGAGGCGGATTCGTCGGTGGGACCGGCATGAACCGGCTCGCGCTGGACACAGCCACGGAGGCCTGCTCGGTCGCCGTCGCGGTCGGGGATGCGGTCCACGAGCGCTGGGAGGAAGTGCCGCGTGAGCATGGCGACCGGGTCGTCGGGATGATCGACGCCGTGCTCGCCGAGGGCGGCGTCGATCGCTCGGCGATCGATGGACTCGCTTTCGGGCGCGGCCCGGGCGCGTTCACGGGCGTGCGCATCGCGGTCGGCCTCGTCCAGGGTATCGCGACCGGGCTGGATCTCCCGGTGGTCCCCGTATCGACGCTCGCGGCGATCGCCCAGGGCGTCCATCGGCGCACCGGCGACGAGCGTATCCTGGCGGCGATCGACGCGCGCATGGGCGAGGTCTACTGGGGGGCCTACACGGTCGGCGACGACGGCGTGGTCGCAGCGGCCGGCGAGGAGTGCGTGGCCGCGCCGGACGCGGTGCCGCTGCCGCCGGGCGACGGCTGGGTCGGGGCGGGGACCGGCTGGGCCCGCTACCCGGAGGCGCTGGGGAACCGTGTCGGCAAGCGGCTGGCGCGGGACCTCGGGCACGCGCTGCCGGCGGCCCGCGACATGCTCCCGCTGGCGGCGGCGGACTTCGCGGCCGGCCGCGGCGTCGATGCCGAGGCCGCCCTGCCGGTCTACCTGCGCGACCGCGTCGCCGAGCGCCCCCGCCAGCGCTGAGTGCCGCTGCCCGCGCTCAGTACGTGATCTTCCTGGGCGCGTCGTAGTCCGAGCCGGACACCGCGAACGGCGGCGTGCGCCCGACCAGCTCCTCGATCAGCAGCAGCTCCATGTCCGTGTGGTTGATCAAGGGTGCCGGCTCGATGCGCTTGCCCGAGCTGCCCTCGGCCATGATGTAGCGCGGCGAGTCGTGGTGGGTCGCGGTGATCCGCTCGGAGGCGGCCTCGTCGGCGGTCGCCAGGCGGGTCTGGCCGTAGCAGGTGCAGATGTAGCTGCGCCCCGGCTCGGACTCCATGTACACGCCCGTGCCGCGGATGCCGACCGTGGCCGTGGGCGTGCGCATGCCGAGGCGTTCCTGGGACGAGCGCGTGCCGAATACCGACAGCAGCTTGCCCGAGATCAGGCGCAGGCCGCTCAGCAGCGGGGACTCGCCGTCGTTGCAGTAGGCCGCCAGCGACGCCGAGGCGAGTGCGACCGGATCGCTCGACAACTCCAGCCTGCCGTTCTCGCGCATGATGAACGCGTCCTGGCCGACCACGAAGATGGCCTCGCCGTCGGAACCCGTCTCGATGTCGTCGTCGGGCCGCATCACCTGGTTCTTGTCCGCGGCCACGCCATTGATGCGCACGTCGCCGCGCAGGCGGTAGATCGAGCGCCCCGGCGGCAGCTGCTTCGGGCGATCACCCATCGCCTGCGCGCGCCCCGCCCCGCCCAGCCCGCCGCCGACGAGCAGGCCCAGCGTCAGCGCCTTGACCAGGAAATCGCGACGCGGATCCTCGTATGCGTCGTCGCGGTTCTTGTACTTGAAGCTGAAGAAATCCATGAACGCCGGTGCCCTGGTTTCCGCACGAACCCCGAGTATTGACCGAGAGCGCGGAAATTGCCACGTCCCGGTGGCGTGGATCCGCCACGCGGCGCTCTGCCTCCTTTAGCGTCCAACTCGCATCCCCCGGGGATTTGTCTATTCTAATCCGAAGCGTGGGGAAACCCCGGGGCGCATGTCTGTGGGCGCGCGGCGGTCTAGCGTCGCGGTAGCGGACCGCAAGACCAGGACGAGGGACGCGAGCCTGCTCGATCATCGCGGTCTTCGCCTCGGCCGGCGTCCGACGGTTCTGAGCAGGCCGCGGGGGCGGGGGTAATGGGAAGAGTCCCGTTTGCCGCTGCGGCGGCAATGCACGGCGCGCGCCACGGGGCGGCCGTCGTCGTCATGCTCGCCGTGCTCGCTGTTGCTCGGCCCGGACTCTGCTATCCGTATGGTCAGAGCGGCTCCCACGGATACCCGAACGACACGGACACGGCGAACACATGCGGCGGTTCCGGCTGCCACAGCGACAACCCCGGATCCTACGACTACAGCGTGGATGTCACGGGCCTGGAGTCGTTGCTCGCACCGGACGAGACGGATGCGTTGTTCAGCATCCGGGCAACCAGGAACATCGGTTCTGACGCCGTGAATGCGGGTTTCAATGCCGCTGTCCGCCGGGATTCGGACGGCGCGTTCGCCGGCACGCTCACCGAGAGCAATACGACCGTCCATCTCTCTGATACCGACTCTTCGCAAGCCGATCCTCATCCCGGGGATGACGAGTGGCTGCATGACGATGGCGCAGACCTCGTGTCCCCGTACCAACTCGAGACCCCGGATTCCAACGGAGATTTCGCTTTTACGAGTCTTGGCTGGACTGCGCCCGATGGGCCCAACGCATCGGGCCAGTACACGCTCCATTTCTGTGTGAACGTGGTCAACGGGAACCGCTCCGGCGGTCCGGAGGAGGACGCCAATCCGGGGAACGAGGGAGACAACTTTTTCTGCAGTACTTTTCCGGTCACCGTGGATGCACCGCCCGCCACCACCGGGATTCCGGGGGTGTCGACGACGGAGGACGATCCCGATGGCGAGAGCATCTCACTGACCAGCCACTTCTCCGACCGCGAGGATGGTGCAGCAGGATTGAACCACACCGTGCAGGGCAACACGGATGCGGTCCTGGTCAATCCCTCCATCAATTCGAATACGCTTTCTCTGAGCTTCGGGACCGATCAAAACGGAACTGCCACCGTCACGGTAAGGGCAGAGGACTCCGCCGGACAGACTGTCGAATCGAGTTTCGATGTAAGCGTATCGGCGGTCAACGACGCCCCCGTGGCGGAAGACGATACCGGGGCGAACGTGCCGGAGGACAGCGGTTCCGCAGAGATAGACGTCCTGCCCAACGATGAGGATCCCGACCTCGGGGAGGAGGGTGATACCCGCGAGGTGGTGTCCGTTACCCAGCCGGCGAACGGCACGTCCGCGGTGAGCGGCAGTGGCACCGGCAACCGGGTCTCGTATCAGCCGGATGCCAACTACACCGGTTCAGATTCATTTGCCTACGCGATGGAGGACGCGGCCGGGGTGCCATCGACCGCGACGGTGACGGTGAACGTCACCAACGAGAACGACGCCCCGAACGCGGTGAACGACTCCGCCACGGTGGACGAGGACAGCGGCGCGACCGCGATCGACGTGCTGGCCAACGACGCGGACCTCGATACCGGCGACACGAAAGAGGTCGTGGCGGTGGACCAGCCGGCCAACGGCAGCGCCGCGATCATGGGCACCGGTGCGGGTAATGCCGTGACCTACACGCCCGATGCGGATGACTTCGGGGTGGACCGCTTTACCTACGTGATGGAGGACGGCGCGGGTGCGCAGTCCTCCGCCACGGTCGACGTGACCGTCAACGCGATCAACGACGCGCCCACGGCAACCCCGGGGATCGCGGACGTATCGGTCAACGAGGACGCGGCCGACCGGACGATCGAGCTCGATCTCGACTTCGACGCTGTCGAGGATGCCGGCTCGCTCAGCCATCGCGTGACCGGCAACACGAACACCGGGCTGGTCTCGACGGCGCTCGGCGGCGGGAACTCACGCTGGCGTTCGCCGCCGACGCCAACGGCAGCACCGACATCACGGTCGAAGCGCAAGACCCGGCCGGCGCGACCGGCAGCGACACCTTCACGGTCACGGTCGCGGCGGTCAACGATGCGCCCGTGATCACCGCGTCGCCGGTGACCGGCGCCGGCTTCGGCGACGCCTATGTCTACCCGCTCGCGGTCGATGACCCCGACGACGCCAACGATGGCAGCGGAGCGCTGTCGTTCGCGCTCAACCGGGCGCCTTCGGGCATGTCGGTCTCGTCGACGGGCGAGATCACCTGGACGGCGCCGGATCGGGCCGTCTCGGAGGCAGTTACGGTGCAGGTGGCGGACGGCGGGGAGAACGGCGCCGCGCCCGACACGCAGTCGTGGACCGTCGAGGTCGGCGATCCCGACGGCGACGCGATTCTCGACGACGCCGACAACTGCCCGGACACGGCGAACCCGGACCAGGCCCACGGCGACGGCGACGGCCGGGGCGATGCCTGCGATGCCGACGACGCGGGCGACGGCGTGCTCGATTCGGCGATCCGTTTCACCGTGACCCAGGACGGCCAGCAGGGCCGCTTTGTCGCCAACGGCAAGACGGCAGCGGCCGACGGACGTCACGGTCACGGCAAGCCTGGACCCGGTCCAGTCGGGGATCTCGCCCGACTACGATTGGAGCGCCACCGACCGCGCGATCCGCTCGATCGCGGCGGTCAGCAACGACACCCTGACGTTCGCCGCCACGGGCTCGCTCGCGGCCGGGCGCTACACGATCGACCTCGTCGTCACGAACGACGGCGCTTCGACGCACAATGCGATGACGATCGAGATTCGCAGCGGCGCCATCGCCCCGCCGGATGTCGACTCCGATGGCGTACCCGATCGGATCGACTCTGACGGCGACGGTACGCTGGATCAGGATATCGATACCTCGACCAGCGCCACGGTCCTGCACGGCACGTCCGACGGCGTCACGAGGCACCTCCTCGAGGCCGGCGACGGCGCCGCGCTGCGGATCGGCGAGCGGGCCGCGCGGGCGGCCGGGGACCGCGGCACGCCCGACCGGCGCGGTGCGCTCGTGACCGCCGAGGAGATCGCGGATCTGCTCGCCGGCGTGGACAACCTGGCGGGGCTGACCAACAACGGCGGCTGGTTCGACTTCGAGGTCGGGGACCTGCCGGCGCCGGGCGCCTCGGCGCGCGTGGTGCTGCCGCTGCAGAGCGGGCTGCGCGCGGGCGCCGTGTACTACAAGTACCACCCGGACAATGGCTGGCGCCCGCTCGACACGGCCGGCGACGATGCCATCGCCAGCGCAGCGCGCGATGATGCCGGCCAGTGCCCGGCGCCGGGGGCCGGGGCCTGGTCGGGCGGCTTGGTCGCGTTCGACGAGTGCATCCGCCTGACGCTGGTCGACGGGGGGCCGAACGACTCCGACGGGGAGATCAACGGCGAGATCCGCGACCCGGGCGGCGCGATCGCCAGTGCCGAGGTCTCCACAGCCACCACGGCCGCAGAGACCGAGCTCGGGGATGCGGGTGGCGGTGGCTGGACGGGGCCGTTCGCGCTCGTGCTGCTCGCGCTATCCGGGCTCGTGTTCGGCCGCGGACGGGCGTGCAACCCGAAGTCCGCCCGATGGTGACGCGCGCACGCGGCCTCGCGGGCGACCACCGCCGTGGAATCGCGCTCGTGGCCGCGCTTGCCCTGGTGCCGGTGGTGGAGGCCGCCGAGGAGCGGCAGGACGACCACGGCGGGGCCAGCCTGACGGCAGGCGTGACCACGCTGTACAACGACAACGTCGCGCGCGCGCAGCGCGACGTCGACATCGCCGACGACGTGGCCGTGGAGGCGAATTTCGCGCTCTCGCAATCGACGCCGGGCATCACGGGCCAGTCGTTCCACTTCGAGCTCAGCGGCAAGGCCGTCAGGTTCGACCGCTTCGACGGCCTCGACCAGGCCGAGCTGGCGCTCGAGGTCGCCTACGGGCGCCAGTTCGCGCGCGGCTTCTACGCGCCGCTGTACGAGCTGTCGATCAAGGGGGCAAGGCTGCTCCACGACGCCGAGCTGCGCGACGGCTACAGCCTCGTGCTCGGCGCGATGGTCAGCCGCCGCGTCAGCGACCGCTGGACGGGGCGGACCGGTGTGCGCCTGAACAAACGCTCGGCGACCAATGGCGAGGTCTTCGACCTCGAGCGCGCCAGCCTGTTCGTCCATCTCGATGCCCGAGTGACAGCGCGCAGCGTCGGCTACGTGACCTGGATCGGCGCCACCGGCGACGTGGTCTCCACCGCGCAGCCGACGTTCACGATCATCGACAACGCCGACGCCATCGAGCCCGACACGGCCTTCGGCGGCGTCGCCGCGAACCGTTCCGCGTACCGCCTCGATGCCGATGTCCACATCCTGACCCTCGGGGTGAACGTCGGCGTCGGCGCCTCGACCTCCCTCGACGTCTCGCTCGAGGGCCTGACCGCCGACGCCGACGCCGGCATCGACTATCAGCGCAACATCGCTCGCGTGAGCCTGCTGCACCGTTTCTGAGGCCGCCATGAAGCCGTCCCGATTCCCCGCACTGCTGCCACTGCGCCTGGCGTCCCTGGTGGCGGGCTGTGGCGGGGGCGGTGCCGCGGGCGGCGAGGGCGTTCGCAACGTTGCCGGCGGGGCCGAGCCCACGCGGGTGTGCGCCGGCGACCCCGACCGGTTCCTCGAGTACTTCGCCCCGCAGGCGCCGCTGGCGCCCGGGCGCTACACGGTCCGTGCGTCCCAGCCGCACGGGCGCGCGGGGGCATTCACGCTGACGCTCGATCGCAACGGCGGCGCGATGAGCGTGCGTGCGGGCGTGTGGAGCGAAGGGGGCGGCGCCCGGACCTTCGACCTGGACCTCGACGATCACGAGGGGGCGGTGATCACGCTCGAGTCGGGGCGGCGCAGCCGGCTCGAGGTGATCGACGACACGGGCAAGACACGCGCGCGTCGCACGGCCGCGGCCGGTGCGACCGCCGGCGTGCGGTTCCGGCCGTCCGAGGTCGATTCGCGGACCTATGCCAGCGCCTACTACGCCGCCGTGGACCCGATCGACCAGCGCACGACGCTCGCGGACTGGAAGGCGGCCAGCGGCTTCGACGCCTGCGTCGAGCCGAGCATCGTGGTCAAGTTCCGCGACACCAAGGACCTGGGCTACGGCCGCCACATGCGGGTGTGCCCGCGGACCCCGGGCGGCGGTTTCGCGGCCTTCGTCGACAATTACCAGGTCGATCCGCTCCCGGAGATCGCCTACTCCGAACTCAACCTCGACGCAGTCCTTGCCAAGGACCACGAGTGGGTGATCGGTACCAACGCGATCGAGTTCAGTCGGCCGCAAAATGACGACGGCAGCGTGCAGACGGGCGAGCCCTACGTGACCAAGTTCTTCAATTTCGCGCCCGACCCGGATCCCGCCCGGCAGGCGCGGCGGCTGGAGTCGAACCTCGACGGGCGCGGCGACAAGGCCATGCCCATGATCTGCGTCCAGTGCCATGGCGGCCGCCAGCTGCCGCTCGAGAACGACGGCGACCTGCCGCGCCTGCGCGCCGGCGGCGCGACCGGTGCCCGCGGGGATCTGGATGCCAAGCTCCAGGTGCTCGAGGTCGACACCTTCCAGTTCCCCGACAGCGGGCCCTGGAGCCGCCCCAACCAGGAAGAGGCGCTGCGCCGGATCAATGCCGCGATCCAGCGTTCGTACCGCATCGGGCCGTACGGCGGGGCGGGGCAGTGGGATCCCGGCTTCGTCATGGACCTGCTCGATGGCTGGTACGGCGGCGACGTCACCCGCAGCGGGGCCGTGTACGACGACGCCTACCTGCCGCCCGGCTGGCGCCCCGACCCGGTGGACGGCAACCCGCCGGCCGGGGCGGACGATCTGTTCCGCCAGGTCATCGGCCCGCGCTGCATCGTTTGCCACGGCAAGCGCGGGACCGGCCTGCAGGCCGACGTAACCTTCTCGAGCTGGCGCCGTTTCAGCAGCCACGCGGATCAGCTCGAGAGCCTGATCTACGACGAGGCCCTGATGCCGGCCGCGCGGGTCGAGTTCGAGCGATTCCGGGACGAGGGCAGCCGCGAGGCCGAGCTGCTGGGCGGCTTCCTCCCCGGGTTCTCGCACAGCAACGCGGACGGCGGCGTTGAGCTGCCGGGCAAGGCCGTCGCCGACGCCGGACCCGACCGCCGCGTCGCGGGCCTGCCGGTGACCCTCAGCGGCCTCGACAGCGCGTTCGCGGAAGGCTACGCGTGGGAGATCGTGTCCGCGCCCTCCGGGGCAAGCCTGGAGCGCCCCGACCGCGGCCTGGCCGAGCTCGGCGGAAGCGGCGGTGACGGCCCGTATCGCCTGCGCCTGACCGTGACGGGGGCGGACGGCAGCACGGATGTCGATCGCGTGCGCATCACCGTCGACAGTGGCCTCGCGGTCGTGGGCCGGACCGTGCCCGCCCCGCGTGGACTGCGCTTCGACGACGGCGACGCCGGCACGGCGGACGTACGCTGGGTGCTGCAGAACTCGATCGATGGCGCCCAGGTCTGCGCCGACTGCCACAGCGAGGGCAGCGTCGGCAGCATTGCCGGCGTGCCGGTGTTCTGGGTCGACGACGGCAGCGCCGCCGACATCGAGCGCCC
>CAZVFN010000053.1:0-18515 GCA_964626335.1 uncultured Ectothiorhodospiraceae bacterium | reverse complement strand
TGCCTCGCCGAGAAAGATCGAAGAACTTCCGTTCAAGGACACTAGTGGGCCAACAACCTGATCGCCGGCCCCACCGGGTTCCAGCCGGTTGAACAGCTCGAGCTGGAGAATCCGGAGGCAGTGCGCCAGCCCGTGCGCGTGTCCTTCGGCTGATGCCCGCCGCGCGGCCGCCGGATCGGGCACGCCACCCGTGGACTTCTTCGAGCGCCAGGACGGGGCCGCCGGTCGACGCCCGTGCTGGTGCTCGCGTTCGCGGTGGCCGTGGTGCAGTTCGTGGCCGCGGTCGACGCCCTGGCCCGGGGCGTGCTGCGCGTGCTCGTTCGCACCGAGCTCGACTTCCTGGCCTGGCTCGCCACGCCCCGCGCCCGGATCCTCACCGCCGTCCTGCTGCTGACCCTCCTCGCGACCAGCGCCTGGCGCTCGGCGCAGTTGTATCGGGGGCGGCGGGGGGGGCATCGTGGACCCCGCCACCACGGACGCCGACGAGGCGCGCCTGATCCATGTCGTCGAGGAGATGGCGATTGCCTCCGGCATCACCGTGCCGGACGTCTACGGGCTCGAGCACGAGACGGCGATCAACGCCTTCGCCGCGGGCGACAGCCCGGCCCATGCCGTAATCGCGGTCACGCGCGGTCTGCTCGAGCGCCTCGCTCGGGCCGCGCTGCAGAGCGTGATCGCCCACGAGTTCAGCCACATCCTGAACGGCGACGTGCGGCTCAACATCCGCATCATCGGACTGCTGGCCGGCATGACGATGATCAGCGGGATCGGCACCCGGCCGTGGCGCGCGATGGCGCTGGGCCGGCACCACGGCCGCAGCATGCTCCTCGACGCGCGCGCCCGCGGCGGACTGGCCTACCCGATCCTGCTCGTCGCCGGCCTGATCGTGACCGCGGTCGGCTGGATCGGCGTCCTCGGCGGGCGCCTGATCAAGGCCGCGGTCGCGCGCCAGCGGGAGTCCCTGGCCGATGCCACGGCGGTCCAGGTCACCCGTGACCCGGACGCGCTCGCCCAAGCCCTGCTCGAGATCCACGAAGGATCCGGCGGCGGCAGCCGCCTGCAGAACCACCGGGCCGAGGAAGTCAGCCACATGGGCTTCGGGCGCACGCTCAGCGGCGTCACCGGGCTGACGGCCACGCCCCGTGGATCAGCGCGCGCATGGCCGCATGCGGCCCGAAGTACGAATTCTGGTAGCGCGACGGTGGGCGCATCCGGCGTCGGGAGCAGCGCGAGGTCGAGGCCGAGGAGGGAGCCGCGCGCAAGAGGGAGCAGTGTGCGGCGGCGCCGACGCGGTCAGTGCCGGCCTCTCGACGGCCACGCTGGCGGCGATCGCCGGATCCCTCGAACGAGCCGCCGGCGAGCGGGCCCACGGCGCCCTGCGAGGGCTGCCTGGCGAGGTCCTGCGGGCGGTACACACCCCGAGCGGGGCCGAGGAAGCGGTGGCCCAGCGGTTACTGCACGGGCCGAGGACCCGCGAGCGCGACCTGGCGGTTGTGCCCGAGGCGCGGCGCGGGGCCGTCGCTCGGCTGCGTCTCGCGCTCGAGTGCAATTGCCCGAGCGAGCGTGTCGACCGCCTCGATCCGCGGATCCGACTGCCGCTGCTGGAGCTCGCCCTGCGCTCGCTGCGCGGGCTCGAGCGCGCGGCGCGCGCGGCCTTCCTCAGGTGGGTCGATCCACAGATCGGCGTCAACCGGCGCATGTCGATGTTCGAGTTCGCCGCGCGGACCCGGCTGCGGCGCGAACTGGACAGCGATCGCGTCGCCCGCTACGGCACGGCCCGGCTGGTGCGCCATCACGGGCAGGCGGGGATCGTGCGGTCGCTGCTCGCCCACGCGGGCGGCGGCGACGACGATCAGCGCCGCGCCGCCCATGCCCTCGGGATGGAGGGGCTGCCCGGTCGCCCGGCGGACGCGGAACTCGTGTCGCCGGGCGAGTGCAAATCCGCAAGCCGTGACGCGCGCGCCGACCGCGCTCGCGGCCCTGCAGCCCGCGGACAAGCGTGCCCTGCTCGACGCCTGCACCCGGGCGATCGCGGCCGAGGGTCACGTCCGCGCGCGCGAAGCGGAGCTGCTGCGCATGCTCGCCGCCCGGCTGGACACGCCGGTCCCCGCGATCTTCGCCGACCCGGGCTGACCCCGCGGCCCGGCTCGGTCGAGCCTGCCCGGATGCGCTATCCTGCAGGCGTCATTCGATTGCCGCCGGAGATCCCATGGAACTCAACGATCCATCCCTGTTGCGCCAGGCCTGTTTCATCGACGGTGAATGGGTCGAGGCGAGCGGGCACCTGGCGGTGCACAACCCGGCGAACGGCGACACCGTCGGGCACGTGCCGAAGCTGGGCGCCGAGGAAACGGCCCGCGCGATCGCCGCCGCCGACACCGCTTTCGGCGACTGGCGCCGGCGCACGGCCGCCGAGCGCGCGGCGATCCTGCGTCGCTGGTACGCGCTCATGCACGAGCACGCCGACGACCTCGCGACGATCATGACCACCGAGCAGGGCAAGCCGTTCAAGGAGGCCCGCGGCGAGATCGTCTACGCGGCCTCGTTCCTCGAGTGGTTTGCCGAGGAAGGCAAGCGGGTCTACGGCGACGTGATCCCGGAGCATACCCCCGACGCGCGCATCGTCGTCACCAAGGAGCCCATCGGCGTGTGCGCCGCGGTCACCCCCTGGAACTTCCCGCAGGCGATGATCACGCGCAAGGCGGGCGCGGCACTCGCGGCGGGCTGCCCCATGGTGGTCAAGCCGGCCGAGCAGACCCCGCTGTCGGCGCTGGCGCTGGCGGAGCTTGGCGTGCGCGCCGGGCTGCCGAAGGGGGTGTTCAGCGTGATCACGGGCGACCCCCAGGCGATCGGCGGCGAATTCACGCGCAACCCGACCGTGCGCAAGCTCACCTTCACGGGCTCGACCGCCGTGGGCAAGCTGCTCATGAAGCAGTGCGCGGACACGGTGAAGAAGATGTCGCTCGAGCTCGGCGGCAACGCCCCGTTCATCGTCTTCGACGACGCCGACCTGGACGCCGCGGTCGAGGGCACGATCGCCTCGAAGTACCGCAACACCGGCCAGACCTGCGTCTGCGCCAACCGCATCATCGTCCAGTCCGGCGTCTACGACGCGTTCGCCGAGAAGCTCGCCAAGCGGGTCGAGGGCCTCAAGGTCGGCGACGGCTTCACCGCGGGTGTGGCCCAGGGCCCGCTGATCGACGACAACGCGCTGGCGAAGGTGGAGCAGCACGTCGGCGACGCCGTCGCGCACGGGGCGAAGATCCTCACCGGCGGCCAGCGCCATGCGCTCGGCGGGACCTTCTACGAGCCCACCGTGCTGACCGACGTCACGCCCGCCATGCAGATCGCCGGCGAGGAGACCTTCGGCCCGGTGGCGCCGCTGTTCCGCTTCGACATGGAGCACGAGGCGCTCGAGTTTGCCAACGCCGCCGAGGTCGGCCTGGCATCGTACTTCTACACGCGCGACATCGGCCGGGCCTGGCGCGTCGGGCGCGAGCTCGAGTACGGCATCGTCGGCATCAACACGGGCCTGATCTCGACCGCGGTGGCGCCCTTCGGCGGCGTCAAGGAGTCGGGCATCGGCCGCGAGGGCTCCAAGTACGGCATCGACGACTTCCTCGAGGTCAAGTACATGTGCATGGGCGGCATCGACCCCGAGCCGCAGTAAGGCGGCAACACGCAGGGTCGCGGCGGGGAATGCGGCCTCACGCAGAGTCGCGGCGCGCGCCGAGAACAGCGAACAAGGAAACGGCCACACCCCGAGGTGGGCAGGCGTGCCCTCGCCGAGGCAAACGCGCGCAGGTCGAGCGGCCGTCCATGGATGCTGGTGCGGGTAAAGCCCCCCCAATGCACGCGTTCGCTTCGCGAAAGCGCGCCTGCTTCTTGCTCTGACATTCCTTGGAGTTTTGGCGAGAGACCGCCTTTTCCCGGGGCGCCCTCTGCGACTCTGCGTGTGACCGACTCTCAGAGGTCGCTGGCCCCCACCCCACCACCGCCGGTAGAGTGCGCGCCCCGCTCGCAGGCGCCGTACCGCCATGGAATCGACCGCGCCCACCTATCGCCGGACCTGGCAGCTCGCCTGGCCGATCATCCTGTCGAACTCGTCGATCCCGCTGGTGGGCGCGGTCGACACGGCGGTCATGGGCCACCTGCCCGACGCGGCCTACATCGGCGCCGTGGCGCTCGGCGCCAACCTGTTCTCCATCATCTACTGGGCGTTCGGCTTCCTGCGCATGGGCACGACCGGCTTTGTCGCCCAGGCTGCGGGGGCCGGCGACGGCGGCGAGGTCGCGGCGGCGCTGCAGCGCGCGCTGGTGATCGCGGCCGTGCTCGCGCTCGGCGTATGGGCGCTGCAGGTGCCGATCGCGGCACTCGCCTTCCACATGGTCGAGGGCTCGGCCCGGGTGGAGGCCCTGACGCGCACCTACTTCGACTGGCGCATCTGGTCGGCGCCCGCCGCGTTCGCCAACTACGCCGTGCTGGGCACGTTGATCGGCCTGCAGCGCCCGCGCGCTGTGTTGATCGTGCAGCTGTTGCTCAACGGCACGAACATCGCGCTGGACCTGCTGTTCGTGCCCGTGCTCGGCTTCGGGATCGAGGGTGTGGCCCTGGCCTCGGTGATCGCCGAGTTCAGCGCCGTCGGCGCCGGCCTGTGGCTGGTCGCGCGCCGGCTGCGCGAGCTGCCGCGGACGGGGCACCGCATCACGCTGCTCGAGCCCGGCGCGCTGCGCGCGCTGGTCGCGGTCAACGGCAACATCTTCGTGCGCACGCTCTGCCTCGTGCTGGCCCTTTTCTACTTCACCGCGGTTGGAACGGGCCTCGGCGAGACGGTGGTGGCGGCCAACGCCATCCTCATGCAGCTGCAGTTCTTCCTCGCCTACGGCCTCGACGGATTCGCCCATGCGGTCGAGGGCCTCGCCGGCACGGCCCGCGGCGCGGGGCGCCGCGATCACTTCCGCGCCGCCGTACGCACCACCACGGTCTGCGCACTGGCCGTGGCGCTCGGCTACAGCGCGGTCTATGCCCTGCTCGGGCCCGTGTTCATCGGCTGGATGACGGATCTCGCGCAGGTGCGCGGGCTCGCCACGACCTACCTGCCGTGGATGATCCTCGCCCCACTCGTCTCGGTCTGGAGCTTCCAGCTCGACGGGATCTTCATCGGCACGACCCGCACGGTGGAGATGCGCAACGGCATGCTGCTCGCCGCGGCGGCGTTCTGGCTCGCCACGGAGGCCCTGGTGCCGGCGCTCGGCAATCACGGCCTCTGGCTCGCGTTCACCGCCTTCCTCGCGCTGCGCGCGCTGACCCTGGGCCTGTGGCTGCCGCGCATCGAGCGATCGATCGGACCGGCCGCGAGCACCGCCTGACGCGCGACGGTGGCGCGACTACCCGAAGGGCGCACTCAGCGGCCGTCCGGGAATGCCGGGGTCCACTGCGCGGGTACCACGACGCTTGCTGCGCCCCCGGTTTCCCCGGGCCGCTCTCCCAGTGTCCCGTCTCGCGAATGCGTTGCCGTTCTCGCCGGATCTTGCGGTCCCTGGCGGCGGGCTTTCGTTGAAGGGCACTAGTCGACCGTGTCGACCGACTCCACGCGCCCGTCGACCAGGCGCACGCGGCGGTCGAGATACTGGCTGCCGAAATCGTAGTACCAGTCCTCGATCAGGACGCGGTGGTGGCCGTAGACGCGCCCGTCGCGATGCAGAGGCCGGACGGCGTGCCGGGTCTCGCGCTGCACGGGCTCACCGCAGCGGGCCCGCAGCTCGTAGCCCGTCATGCCCGCGCCAACGTCGTTCGGTCGGCAACCGCCCGGTTCCCGCGACTCGCGGAAGCCGCGGTCGGTGGTGCGGATGCGGTCCACGCGCCCGTCGCGCATGCGCACCTCGCGCAGCAACTGACTGGGGCCGCGGTTGTAGTACCAGAGGGCGTCACCGTAGTCGCGGTCGGGATCGGGATAGCCATGCAATGGCTTGACGTGGTCCGGCGCTCCGCAGGCCTCGCGCACCTGGTAGGCGGGATCACCCACGCTGACCAGGTCGCCGCCGCAGCGCAGCGCCCGGGCGGTCGACGGCAACACCAGCACCAGCGCGCCCGCGAGGCAGACCAGCGCGGGGACCGCCCGTCGTTCACCCACCCGTCGTCTCATGCGCATCCCTCCGATCCGCCCCGGGCCGATGCCCGGACGCCGCGTCACCGGATGTTACCTTGACACCCATTATCCGCCCCCGGGGGCGAGCGATGACACCCACCCGAGCACGCGCGGTCACGGTTGCGCGACTGCTCTGCGCCCTCGCCCTGCTCACCGTTTTCGGCAACGCCAGCGCCGAGCTGGTTCACGGCCGGGGCCTGCTGTGGAAGGTCGAGGGCGGGGCGGGCGGCGCGCCGAGCCATGTCTTCGGCACGCTGCACAGCGACGATCCGCGCGTGCTCGACCTGGATCCGGCGACCGAACGGGCCTTTCGCGAGGCGCGGCGCTACGCCTTCGAGCTCGACTTCCGCAAGGACGTCCAGGCCCGCATGTCGCGCGCCATGTTCGACCGCGAGCCGCCGACGCTGCGCCAGCAGCTCGACCCGCCGGACTGGCAGCGGGCCCTGGACGCGGCGCGCGCGCGGGGAGTGGCGGAGCGAGCGGTGCCGCTGATGGAACCCTGGGCCCTCGCGATCACCCTCGCCGTGCCGCCCGTGGATCCCGCCAGCACCCTCGACCGCACCCTGTTCGACCGTGCCGTCGAGCGGGGACGACCGGTGACCGGCCTGGAGACGGCGGACGAGCAGATCGCGCTGTTCCAGCAGCTTGCGACCGAGGTCCAGCTGGGCATGCTGCGCCGCGTGCTCGAGCTGCAGGCGGAACAGCGCATCGGACCGATGTTCGAGCAACTGCGCGCTGCATGGCTCGCCGGCAACCTCGAATCGCTGATGGCGATCAGCAAGGGCAATCCGATGCTGCCCGACGCGGCCGGCAACGCGGCCTTCGAACAGCGCGTCATCGACGCGCGCAACGAGCGCATGGCCCGGCGCATGCAGCCGGTGATCGACCGCGGCGGCGCATTCGTGGCGATCGGGGCGCTGCATCTGCCCGGCGAGCGCGGCGTGCTGCGCCTGCTCCAGGAGGCCGGCTATACGGTCGAGGCCGTGGAGTGATCCGAGGGCCCATCCGACGTGGTTTCGGGGTTCTCGCCAAGGCGCAGGGCACGCCAAGGGTCGCCAGGTTGAATCCGGGATCGCGCAGATTCGCAGACGGCGCGGAGGAACGCGAGGGCGAGTCGGCGACCGGCGACCGGCGACGGGCGACGGGCGACGAACGACGAAGATGATGCAAGCCGGCTTTTGCCGGAGGCAACGGCCGGCGCTGCGCCGGATCAATCCGTTAAAGGGCACCAGTGCCTGGCGCGTCGCCTGCGGCTCCTCGCAGCGATGCCTTCGCTCGCAAATCGGCCTGCATTGCGGCGGTCGCCGCAGCGGATTCGGATACCGGGCTCGCGGACAGGCTCGGTGCCGCCCACGATCGCGCGCGCGGCCTCGGGACGGATGGGGGAGCGGGCTCGCCCGCGATTCGCAGGCCGGGACGCGCCGCGCCCTTCGCGACTCTGCGAGAGCCTGGCCTTCGCTTCGCGTTCCCTGGCACTCTTCGCACCGTGGCGAGAGGTCACGACGCGCGCATCCGCTCTGCCGAACGCGTCGCCCTGGCCCTACTCCGCCTTGCTCGCGCAGTCGATGCAGTAGCGCACCGTCGGATCGAATTCAAGGCGCTTCGGGTTGATGGGCTCGTCGCAGCCCTGGCAGAGCCCGAACTCACCCCTTTCGATGCGGCGCAGCGCCGCGTCCGCGCGCCGCAGGGTTTCGGCGCGCCGGCGCTGCGCCGCCAGGGTCATCTGCTGTGCACTGAGCGCATCCATGCGCGACAACCGGCCCTGGCGCTGCTGATCCAGCTCGACCGTGTCGCCGTCGCTGTCGGCTTCCGCCGCATGCAGCTGATCGCGCAACGCGAGCAGCTTGGTGCGGAAGTATTCGGGGTCGATGTCGACGTCGCGCAAAGGGGCCTCCCGTTGCCATCACCCAACGGCCCGACGATTGTGCCACGAGCCGTGTGGCGGAGCCGCTGGGCGTCGGCTTCCGGGGCGGGATCGCGTGCCTGCGCAGGGGATTCGAATCCAGGTCCGGGCACCGAGTCCGCCGGGGCGGTCGATCAAGTTGCTCGCGACCCGCCTCGCGGGGGACGCGCCTGACGCCCTGGCATCAACCGTTCGGCGACCCGCGTCCCGGTCTGCGCAGCCGCCGTGCGGATCACGCGGTGCCTCCCGCGACCCTCTCGTCAGGGTCCCGGACGCGCACGCGGCACAGCAGCAGCGCACCACCGCCGAACAGCAGCAGCAGCGACAGGATGCCGGTGCGCGGATCGCCGGCGAGCCACCCGATCCAGCCCACCAGGAACGGGCCGAGCACGGCCGCGAACTTGCCCATCATGTTGTAGAAGCCGAAGAATTCGGCCGCACAGTCCGGCGGCACCAGCCGCGCGAAGAACGAGCGCGACAACGCCTGGACACCGCCCTGGACCAGACCGATGACGACCGCCAGGCCGTAGAATTCCCACGTCGACGTCATCGTCGACGCCCAGACCGTGGCCCCGGCGTACGCGGCGAGCGCCAGCAGGATACCACCGCGGGCGCCGAGCGGCCGGGCCAGGCGGCCGAACGCGAGCGTCGCCGGGAAGCCGATGAACTGCACCAGCAGCAGCGCCGCGATCAGGTCGTTCGTATCGAAGCCGATCGACATGCCGTAGTCGACCGCCATGCGCACGACCGTGTCGACGCCGTCGATGTAGAGGAAGTAGCCGCCGAGGAACAGGGCGACCTGCTTGTGCGCCGCCACGTCGCGCAGCGTGTGCAGGAGTTGGCGCGCGCCCTCGATGAACGCCCGCCCGGCCGGCAGGCGCGGCGCGTCGCTCTCGCGCACCGTGCGCAGCAGCGGGATGGAGAACGCGCCCCACCAGCCGGCGGTGAGGAGGAACGACAGCCGTACCGCCTGCGTCTTGCCGTCGAGGCCGAAGGTCGCCGGCATCAGGACCAGGGCGACGCAACCGGCGAACAGGATGCCGCCGCCGAGATAGCCCAGTGCGTAGCCCATGGCGGACACCCGGTCGCCCTCGCCGGGCGGGGCGACCTCGACGATGAGCGCGTCGTAGAACACGTTTGCGCCCATGAAGCCGACCGTGGCGATGGCGAATGTCGCGGCCGCGGCCCCCCACTGCCCCGCCCCCACCATGTAGAGCGTGGCCGTGGCGAGGATCCCGAGCAGCGCGAAGCGGAACAGGAAACGCCGGCGCAGCCCCGCGCGGTCGGCAACGGCCCCGAGCAGCGGCGCCAGCAGCACGATCAACAGGCTGGACGCCGAGTTGGCCGCCCCGAGCCAGAAGGTGCGCTCGCCCTGTTCGAGACCGGCGGCCCAGTATTCGCGGAAGAAGATCGGGAAGAACCCCGCGATCACGACCGTGGCGTAGGCGGAGTTGGCCCAGTCGTAGAAGGCCCAGGCCCAGACGTTGCGGCTCGGCGCCCTCACGGCCGCGATCCGGGCCCCGGGGGAGCAGGGTCGCGGAAGCCCGGCGGCCGGCTGGCTGCGTGCGCACGCGTCATCGGGGCTCCTCGGCGGGCGTGACCGGCGCCGGGTGCCCGCGCCGGCGACAGGCCGGCACTATAGGCGAGCCTCGCGCTTCGCAAAAGCCACTGCGCGGGGACGCAGCCACGGCAGCCGCGCCGCGCACGGGCCGGCCCGCGCGGACGGGGTGCAGCGAGCGGCGATTATCGCTACTCTCACGCCTTCGCGCGCGGCGGGCTGAGCCGGTGACCCGTGCGAGCCGGAACGCAACCGCTACTCGCTGCGCGGCGAGTTGACTTGGGTCAATCTGGCGGCCCGATGCCGCCGGTAGAATCCGCGGCCGCTGCTCGTGCCCACGGCCGCGCGCCCCGCAAACTCGACGGATCATCCGACTCCATGGCTACCAGCGCGTCATACAACGAGAAAGTCGTCCGCCAGTTCACGATCATGACGGTGGCGTGGGGCGTCATCGGCATGCTCGTGGGGGTGCTGCTGGCGGCACAGCTGCTTTGGCCCGCGCTCAACGGCGGCATCCCCTGGCTGAGCTTCGGGCGCCTGCGCCCGCTGCACACCAATGCCGTGATCTTCGCATTCGGCGGCTGCGGCCTGTTCGCCACGTCCTACTACATCGTCCAGCGCACCTGCCACGCGCCCCTGTTCGGCGAGCGCTGGAAACTGCCCGCGTTCACCTTCTGGGGCTGGCAGGCGGTCATCGTCGGCGCCGTCATCACGCTGCCGCTGGGCCTGACGCAGAGCAAGGAATACGCCGAGCTCATCTGGCCGCTGGATGTGCTGATCACGATCGTCTGGGTGGCCTACGCGGTCGTGTTCTTCGGCACCATCGCGATGCGCAAGATGAAGCACATCTACGTCGCCAACTGGTTCTTCGGCGCGTATGTGATCACCATCGCGGTCCTGCACGTCGTCAACAACCTCGCGATCCCGGTCGGCTGGACGAAGTCCTACCCGATCTACTCGGGCGCGATCGACGCGATGGTGCAGTGGTGGTACGGCCACAACGCGGTCGGGTTCTTCCTGACCGCGGGCTTCCTCGGCATGATGTATTACTTCGTGCCCAAGCAGGCCGGGCGCCCCATCTACTCCTACCGCCTGTCCGTCGTGCACTTCTGGGCCTTGATATCGATCTACATGTGGGCGGGCCCCCACCACCTGCACTGGACCTCGCTGCCCGAGTGGGCCCAGTCGCTCGGCATGGTGTTCTCCCTGATCCTGCTCGCGCCCTCCTGGGGCGGCATGATCAACGGGATCATGACCCTCTCCGGCGCATGGCACAAACTGCGCGACGACCCGATCATCCGCTTCCTGATCGTCAGCCTATCGTTCTACGGCATGTCGACGTTCGAGGGCCCCATGATGTCGATCAAGACGGTCAACGCGCTGTCGCACTACACCGACTGGACGATCGGGCACGTGCATTCGGGTGCGCTCGGCTGGGTGGCGTTCATCACCATCGGCTCGCTCTACGCCCTCGTGCCGAAGCTGTGGGGCCGCCCGCAGATGTACTCGATGAAGGCGGTCAACCTGCACTTCTGGATTTCCACGATCGGTGTCGTGCTCTACATCGCCGCCATGTGGATCGCCGGCGTCATGCAGGGCCTGATGTGGCGGGCGACGAACCCGGACGGGACGCTCACCTACAGCTTCGTCGAGTCGCTGCAGGCGACCTACCCGTATTACGCCGTTCGCCTGCTGGGGGGTGTGCTGTTCCTGGCCGGCATGCTGGTCATGGCGTGGAACGTCTGGATGACCGTCAAGCCGCAGCGGGCCAGCGAACCCTCGGGCGACGAGAAGCCCGCTGCGGCGACGGCCTGAGGAGAGGCACGCAATGACGCATGAAGTCGTCGAGAAGAATGTCGGCCTGATGGCAGTGCTGATCGCGATCGTGATCAGCATCGGCGGGCTGGTCGAGATCGTGCCGCTGTTCTTCCAGGCCCGCACCACGGAGCCGGTCGAGGGGCTCGAGCCGTATGGGGCACTCGAGTTCGCGGGCCGCGATGTCTACGTCAGCGAGGGCTGCTACAACTGCCATTCGCAGCAGATCCGCCCGTTCCGCGCCGAGACGGAGCGCTACGGCCACTACTCGGTCGCCGGCGAGTACGTCTACGACCGGCCGTTCCAGTGGGGCTCCAAGCGCACCGGGCCCGACCTCGCGCGCGTCGGCGGGCGCTACTCCGACCAGTGGCACCGCGTCCACCTGATCAACCCGCGTGACGTGGTGCCGCAGTCGAACATGCCGGCGTTCCCCTGGCTCGCGAAGAACGAGATCAATCCGCAGGAGGTGCTCCAGCGGATGCGCACGCAGAAGGCGTGGTTCGGCGTGCCCTACAGCGACGATCAGCTCTCGGACGTACGCAAGAAGCTCGAGGGCAAGACCGAGATGGAAGCGCTGATCGCCTACCTGCAGAGCCTCGGGCAGGCGGTCGGGGAGCAACCGACGCGATGATCGACAGTGGCACCGCCAGCGGCGTGATGACGGCGATCCTGATCGCCGTTTTCATCGGCATCATCGCCTGGGCCTACAGCAGCAAGCGACGCCGCGACTTCGAGGAGGCCGCGCGCCTGCCCCTGGATGACGAGGCGCCGGATGCGGCGGACGACGATTCGAAAGGAAATTCCCCATGACCGTCTTCTGGACCGGGTTCATCGCTGTCCTGACCCTGGGCAACATCGCCGCCTGCTGGTGGCTGATCCGCTGGACGGCGAAGCCGCGCCCGAACGAGAGCGCCAGCGACGAGACCACGGGGCACGTCTGGGACGACGACCTCACCGAGTACAACCAGCCCATGCCGCGCTGGTGGCTGATGCTGTTCTACATCACCATCGTCTTCGGCCTGATCTACCTCGTCCTCTACCCCGGGCTCGGCAGTTACGACGGCGCACTCGGCTGGAGCCAGTACAAGGAGTACCGCCAGGAGGTACAGGCGGCCGAGTCCCGCTACGCCCCGCTGTACGCCGAGTACGCGTCCAAGCCGGTCCCGGAGCTCGCGCAGGTCGATTCGGCGATGCGCACGGGCGGGCGGATCTTCGCCAACAACTGCGCCGTCTGCCACGGCTCCGACGGGCGCGGGGCCAAGGGCTTCCCGAACCTGGCCGACGACGACTGGCTCTACGGTGGCGATCCGGAGAAGATCAAGCAGTCGCTCCTCAACGGCCGCAACGGCGTGATGCCCGCCTTCGGCCAGCAGCTGGACGAGCGCGGGCTGCGCGCCGTTGCGGCCTACGTCTACACGCTCAACGGCCGCGACTGGCCCCGACCCGACCTGGTCGCCGCCGGCGAGCAGAAGTACCAGACACTGTGCGTCGCCTGCCACGGCCCGGACGGCAAGGGCAATCAGGCGCTCGGCGCGCCCGACCTCACGGACCAGACCTGGCTCTACGGCGGGTCGATGGAAGCCCTCGTGGAGACATTGTACGACGGGCGCAACGGCCAGATGCCGGCGTTCCGGGAACTGCTGGGCGAGGACCGGGTTCACCTGATGTCCGCCTACGTCTACAGCCTGTCGCACGACACGTCGAAGCGCGCGGAGCGCAGCAACGATGACACCGGACACTGATCCCGCGACGCCCGAGCACCCGCGCGTCAGCCGCCTGGCGCGGCGCCTCGGACCGATCCTCTGGCCGTCGTTCCTGGTCGCCGCGGCGGCCACGGCGATCTTCTTCGCCAGCATCGATCCGCTGACGCTGCGCGCGCAGACGCTGCCGGACGTGGACATCAGCCGCCAGGCCGGCTACACGATCGGCTTTTTCATGTTCTGGGCGGTCTGTGCGGCCTCGAGCGCGCTGAGCGTGTTCCTGGCGACGACCGACGTGCCGGACGCACCGCCCGGCCCGCGCAGCGACCGGTAGCGGCGGACACGGGTGGGTCGGGAAACGACGCTTCGCGGGCGAGCCCGCGCCCGGAGCACCACCATGCGCGCGACGACGGTGCGGCCCGCGCGTGACGCGATCCGCCGCTCGCGTCGCTCCACACCTCGGTCCGTTGCGCCTGCGGTAGGCGCGGGCGTGCCCGCGAACCGGTCGCAGGAGCCGCCGACACCATGGCGATGACAGCGGCCGGCACGGGGCATCAGCGACCGCCATCGGAGCCGCGACCCGCCGTCGGGTCGCCACGGGAAGCACCGCGATGAGCACCGACGAGAAGACCCGAAGCCGCGGCAGGAAGCACCGGGCAGAGCAGCAGGAGGCCGCCGGCCCGACCTCGATGTACCAGTCGCGCGAGAAAGTGTATCCGCGCGAGGTCCAAGGCCGGTTCCAGCGGCTGCGCACGGTGGCCGTGTTCGCGCTCCTGGGGCTGTTCTACCTGCTGCCCTGGGTGCCGTGGGGCGGGCGTCAGGCGGTGCTGTTCGACCTGCCGGCGCGCCAGTTCCACATCTTCGGCCTCACCTTCTGGCCGCAGGACTTCATCTACCTGACCCTGCTGCTGGTCATCTGTGCCCTGGCCCTGTTCTTCGTCACCGCGGTTGCCGGACGCGTATGGTGCGGCTATGCCTGCCCGCAGACCGTGTGGACCGAGGTGTTCATGTGGATCGAGCGCCGGATCGAGGGCGACCGCCCGAAACGCATGAAACTCGACCAGGCGCCGTGGACATTCGACAAGGTCTGGAAGAAGACGGCCAAGCACAGCGCCTGGGTGGCCCTCGGGCTGTGGACCGGCTTCACGTTCGTCGGCTTCTTCACCCCGATCACCGATCTCGGTGCGCGCACGCTCACGGCGGAGCTCGGCGGCTGGGAAACCTTCTGGCTGCTCTTCTACGGCTTCGCCACCTGGGGCAACGCCGGATTCCTGCGCGAGAACGTGTGCCTCTACATGTGTCCGTACGCCCGTTTCCAGAGCGCGATGTTCGACCGCGACACCCTGGTCATCTCCTACGACGAGTCGCGCGGCGAGCCGCGCGGCCCGCGCCGGCGCGACGCCGACCACAACGCGCTCGGCCTGGGCGATTGCATCGACTGCAAGATGTGCGTCCAGGCGTGCCCCACCGGCATCGACATCCGCGAGGGGCTGCAGTACGAGTGCATCGCCTGCGGCGCCTGCATCGATGCCTGCGACAACGTCATGGACCGGATGGGCTACCCGCGCGGGCTGGTCCGCTACACGACGCAGAACAGCCTCGAGGGCAAGCCGACGCACCTGTTGCGCCCGCGCGTGATCGTCTACGCTGTGCTCCTGCTCATACTGGCCTCGGCGTTCGTCACCGGCATCGCCATGCGCACACCACTGCGCCTGGACATCATCCCCGACCGCAACACGCTGTACCGCGAGACCGACGCCGGCCTGGTCGAGAACGTCTACACGCTCAAGATCATGAACATGGACCAGCAACCCCATACCTACACCCTGTCCGCGGCCGGGCTCGAGGGCCTGGCGCTGGAGAGCCGCCCCGAGCGCATCGAGGTCGGCCCCGGCGAGGTCCGCACGGTGCCCGCCAACATCGCGGTCGATCCCGACGCCGTGCGGCCGGGCGGCCACGATATCCGGGTGACGCTGCAGGCGCTCGGCGACTCCGGACTGCGGGTGGTCGAGGAAACCCGTTTCCACACGCCCGTGGAAGGGGGCCGGCGATGAGCGAGGCAACCACCGACCGGCCGTGGTATCGCCATTTCTGGGTGTGGTTCCTGATGGTGCCCCCGGCCGCCACGGTGATCTTCTGGGCCGTGATCCTGGCGACCACGGCCGGGCCGCCCGCCCTGGTCGTCGACGATTACGCCAAGGTCGGGCTGATCTACGAGCAACAGCAGGCGCGCGACGCCGCGGCGGCGCGGCTGGGCCTGAGCGGGCGCATCCATGTCGCGCGCGAGGCGGGCACGGCCACGGTCGTGCTCACCGGCCTGGCCGATGCCCCGGACCGCCTGCGCCTCACGCTCGCCCATCCCACCGACGCCTCGCGCGACCGCCGAGCGCTGCTGCGGCGCGAGGGCACCGGCGTCTACCGGGGCGAGCTCGGGAGCCCGGCATCGAGTAGGCGCTACGTCGAGATCCGCCCGGTCGATGGCGCCTGGCGCCTCGGCGGCGAGCTGGCGGCCGGGGCCACCGAGCTCGGCCTGCGCCCGCCCGGCGATCTCGCCGAGCGCTGATGCCCGCGACCGGGCACTGTTTCCACTGCGACGAGCCGCTGCCGCCGGGGCGCGCGCAGACCGTGCGCATCGACGGCGAGGAGCGGCCCGTCTGCTGTCCCGGCTGCGCCGCGGTCGCGCGCCTGATCGCCGACAGCGGCCTCACCGACTTCTACCGCTACCGCGACGGGCCCGCGCCCACCCCCGCCGCGAGCGCACCCGACGAGTGGAACGCCTACGACCGCGATGCTGTCCAGCAGGGCTTCGTGCGCGACCTGGGCGCGGGCCGGCGCGAGGCCGTGATCCTGGTCGAGGGCCTCTACTGCGCCGCCTGCGCCTGGCTGATCGAGCACGTGCTCGGGCCGCTGGAGGGCGTCGAATCGGTGGAGGTGAACCCGGCCACGGGCCGGGCGTTGTTGCGCTGGGATGCCGCGCGCGTGGCGCTGTCGACGATCTTCCGCCGGGTGGCGGATGCGGGCTACCGGCCGCACCCGCTGGGCGCGGACGAGGCCGACCCGGTCGCCGCACGCGAGCGCCGGGCCGCGCTGCGCCGCCTCGGCGTCGCCGGCCTCGGCATGATGCAGGTCATGATGTACGCCGTGGGCCTCTACGCGGGCGCGATCCACGCCGACATGGATCCCGCCATCGCCGAGCTGCTGCGCAACGTGAGCCTGCTGGTGGCGACCCCGGTCGTGCTCTATGCCGGGGCGCCGTTCTTCCGCGGCGCCTGGCGCGATGTCCGCGCCGCCCGACCCGGAATGGATGTGCCGGTGGCGCTGGCGATCGGCGGCGCCTTCGCCGCCAGCGTCTGGAACACCCTGATCGGCCACGGCGAGGTCTACTTCGACTCGGTGACCATGTTCGTCTTCTTCCTCTCGCTCGCCCGCTTCCTCGAGATGGGCGCCCGCCACCGCGCCTCGCACCAGACCGGGGCCCTGGCCCGCATGCTGCCGGCCACCGCGGCGCGCATCGGCCCCCACGGCGAGGAACGGGTGGCGCTGCGCGAGCTGGCGGTCGGCGATCGCGTGCGCGTGCGCGTGGGCGAGCCGGTGCCGGCGGACGGGCGCATCGTCAGCGGCGAGAGCCGCCTCGACGAGTCGTTGCTGACGGGCGAGTTCCGGCCGGTCGAGCGCGGCCCGGGCAGCGAGGTGATCGGCGGCAGCCTGAACGCTGCGGCGCCGATCGACGTCGAGATCCTGCGCATCGGCCAGGACACGCTGGTCGCCGGCATCGTGCGCCTGCTCGACCGCGCGCAGACCCAGCGGCCACCGATCGCGCAGACCGCCGACCGCGTCGCGCGCTGGTTCGTCGCCGCGGTGCTGCTCGCGGCCGCGGGGACCGCCGCGGTCTGGAGCCAGATCGCACCCGGCGAGGCGTTCGCGACGACCCTCGCCGTGCTCGTCGTGACCTGCCCGTGCGCCCTGTCGCTGGCCACCCCGGCGGCCCTGGTCGCGGCCACGGCGCGCCTCGCGCGCAACGGCCTGCTGGTCACGCGGGCGCGCGCCCTCGAGGGCCTGGCCCACGCCGACCACGTGGTCGTCGACAAGACGGGCACGCTCACCGAGGGCCGCCTCGCCGTGCGGCGCACCGAGGCCTTGGACCGGACCGATGCCGACACGGCGCTCGCCCTGGCCGCGGCGCTCGAGGCGCACTCCGAGCACCCGATCGCGCGCGCCTTTGCCGCCGACGCCGGACGCTTCGAGGCCAGCGATGTCCGTGTCGAGCGCGGCCGCGGGGTCACCGGGCGGATCGACGGCCGCCGGCTGCGCCTCGGCCGCCCCGACTGGGTGGGCGGCCTCGCCGGAGGCGGCGACACGCGTGACAGCGAGACCGTCGTCGCGCTGGGCGACGCGCACGGGGTGCTGGCGCGCTTCCGCCTCGCCGACGCCACGCGCACCGATGTGCCGGCCGCCCTGGCCGCGTTGCGACGGCTCGGCCTGAGCGTCGAGATCGCCAGCGGCGACGCCGAGGGGCCGGTCGCCGCGCTCGCCGAAGAGCTCGGCATTCCCGAGTGGCACGCGCGCCTGGCGCCGGACGACAAGCTCGGGCGCCTGCACGCGCTGCAGGACGGCGGCCGCCGGGTCGTGATGCTCGGCGACGGCATCAACGATGCCCCCGTGCTGGCCGGCGCGGACGTATCGGTGGCCATGGGCACGGGCTCGGCGCTCGCCCAGACCCAGGCCGACATGGTGCTCTCCGGGCGCCGCCTCGCGGACCTCGCCGACGGCATCGGCCACGCCCGACGCACGCTGCGCGTGGTCCGCCAGAACCTCGCCTGGGCGGCCACCTACAACGCCGTCGCCCTGCCGCTCGCGGCCGCCGGCTTCGTCGCGCCCTGGATGGCCGCGCTCGGCATGTCGGCGAGCTCGCTGCTGGTGGTCGCCAACGCCATGCGCCTGGGCGCCACCGGGCAGGCGCCGCCGGCGACCCGGGTGCAGGCCGAGCCGGTGGCCGCGGAGGTTGCCTGATGGAGATCCTGTTCGTCCTCATCCCGCTGTCGCTGATCCTGCTCGGGATCGCGGTCTGGGCCTTCTTCTGGGCCGTGCGGAGCGGCCAGTTCGACGACCTGGACAGTCCCGCCTACCGGATCCTGATGGACGACGACGAACGGCCCAGCGGCGAGCGCACGAAGGCCTCGCAGGGGCCGGATCCGGACGCGCCCGGCTCCAACGAGCGCAACGACGAGTGATGATGGGCGCTCGCACACGAGCCGACCGCCGGCGGGCGGGCCCCGCACGGCGCGCAACGGACCGGGCCGACCAGCGGCATCCCCGGGCACCGGGCGCCCGCCCGGTTGTGAGCGCAGCGAGGCGCCCGGCACTGCCGCGCTTGGCCGGCCGAGCCGTGCT
>CAZVFN010000052.1:0-18540 GCA_964626335.1 uncultured Ectothiorhodospiraceae bacterium | reverse complement strand
CGAGCGGATCTTGTCGCCCTTGTTGGGCGGGTACGGGATCCGGTGCACCAGCATGACCAGGGGTTCGCGGTCGGTCATGGCCGCTGCCTCGGGGGGTGGCCGGTGTAGCGGCTGGCGGCCTGGCGCCGGGCGGTGCCGCCCTCCTCCGCGAGTCGATGCAGGCTGGGTTGAGCGGAGCGATACTCAGCGCAGAGGATCGGTGCCGCATCGCGGGAATGCGGTGCGCGCGGATGCCGGGATTGCGCTTCGCTCCATCCCGGCCTGCATACGTGATACGGCGAGGGCGTAGGCCGGCTTTCGCCGGAGGCGACAGCCGGCGCGCGGCGGTCGGCCCCGGCGATGGCGCCGATCCCGGGCGCCGGCTGGCTCGCTTCGCTCGCAAGCCGGCCTACGTCAATCGAGGACCTTGCGGGGCTCATCCCAGGCTCCGGGCGAGGAACGGGCCGAGCGTGTTCGCGACCGGCAGCGGCAGCCGGCGCCAGGCGTCGATGAAGAGGCGGTACTTCGGATTCAACGGGCTGACGTCGGGGACCGCGTCGGCCTTCACGAGGTGATACTCGTGATGCAGCGGCTCGGGCTCGAAGCCCCAGTGGCGCTTGAAGTCGTAGGCCCCCGTGCCGACCTTGCTGCGGCCGTAGTCGAAGACGCGATAGCCGCGCTCGGCGGCACGGCGCATGACCGCCCAGTACAGGTAGTCGTTGGCGCCCAGCCCGCGCGCTGCGGCCGTCCCACCGCCGTGATACGGCAGGACCTCGTCGCGGAAGAAGAAACTGAGGACCGAGCCGACCGGCCGGCCCTGGTGCTCGATGGTCACGATCTCGCAGGCATCGCCGAAGGCGTTGAGCAGCTCGCGGAAATAGCCGCGCGCGAACACGGGCGTGCCCAGGTTGCGCACGCTCTCGGCGAACACGGGATAGAACCGCCCGGTATCCGCGTCCACCCGGTCGGCGAGGCCGTTGTTGATGCCCTTGCGCACCATCGCCCGCTGCTTGCGCGGGATGGCGGCGAGGTTGCGCTCCGGATCCGGATCGATCGCCTTGCGGAACGTGGCGTAGCGCTCGCGCCTGGCCGGCCAGTCGGCGTGCACGGCCCGGCGCAGGCGCAGCTCCAGGCAGTCGACCCGCAGCGCCTCGGCCAGGCGGCAGGCCTCGGCGTCGAGCGCGGCGCGGCTGTCGTCGTCGTCGGCGACGGCGCCGCCGTAGACGCAGAACGGGGTCGACACGAGCGTGTGGCCGAACAGCCGGCTGCGCACCTCGGCCAGCGGCAGCACGCCCGTGATCCGGCCGTCGCGCCGGGCCACGAGATAATGCGTGCCATGGCCGAGGCCGCGCTCCAGCACCCGCCGCCAGCCCGCCAGGTGGAAGAAGGTCGCCTGCGGGTGGGCCCGCACGTAGCGGTCCCAGCGCGGCTCGTCGCCGAGCGCGAGCGCGCCGACCGTGAGCGGGCCCGCGGCGGTCTCGGCGCTCGCGTGCACCGCGCTCATGCCGCGGCCTCCGCGGGCGTCTCGAGGAACACGCGATCGACCCGGTCCCAGTGGAAATCGGCCAGCAGCCGGTCGAGGCGGGCCTCCGTGCGCGCGAGGTTCAGGTAATGGCGGAAGCGCGTGCGGGCCGGCAGGCCGTCGACGCGGGGCTGCTCCGGATCGAGCTCCCACGGGTGGAAGTAGAACACCCCGCGATGGCCGTCGACCCGGTTGACCCGGCGCAGGGCCCAGCGCGAGAAGGCGTACGGGTAGAGCCGGAAATAGCCGCCGCCGCCGCAGGGCAGGCGCCGGCCGAACGCCTCCACCGTGGTCACGGGGATCTCCAGCAACCGCGGCGCGGCCTCGGGCCGATACGGCTGCCGCGGCGCCTCCGGCATGCCGTAGTGGTCGTGCCGGATGGGATAGACGCTGGAGCTGTAGCGATAGCCCTCCTGCTCGAGGATCGCGTGCGCCCACGGGTTGTCGCGGCCGATCGAGTAGCTGGGCGCGCGGTAGCCGGTGACGGCGACGCCGGCGGCGTCCTCCAGGGCGGCGCGCGCGCTGCGCAGATCCCGCCGGAACGCCTCGGGCGCGAGATCGCGCACGCGATCGTGGCCGTGGCCGTGACTCGCGATCTCGTGGCCGGCGGCCGCGATCCGCCGCACGCGCTCGGGGAAGCGCCGCGCGACCCAGCCCAGGGTGAAGAACGTGGCGCGCACGCCGTGGCGCGCGAACAGGTCGAGCGTGCGATCGATGTTGCGGTCGACACGGGGCGGGATGCGCTCCCAGTCGGCCCGCGATACGTGATCGTCGAACGCGGAGACCTGGAAGTAGTCCTCGACGTCGACGCTCATCGCGTTGACGAGCGGGCCGCCGGAGCCGGTCATGTCGCCCCCGTCCGGGCCGCGGCCGGGCGCGGCACCCAGTCGTCCAGCAACGCAGCGATGCGCTCGCCCGCGTGGCCATCCCAGAGCTCGGGCACCCGCCCCGCCTTGCCGCCATCGGCCAGGGTCTGCTCGAACGCGTCCAGGATGCGTCGGCGATCCGTACCGGTGATCGTGTTCGTGCCCTCGGTCACGGTGACCGGGCGCTCGGTGTTGTCGCGCAGGGTCAGGCAGGGCACACCGAGCGCGGTGGTCTCCTCCTGCATGCCGCCGCTGTCGGTCAGCACCACGGTCGCCGCCTGCAGCAGTCCGAGCATCTCGAGGTAGCCCACCGGCGGCAGCAGCACGATCGGGTGCGTGCGCCCGCGCGGTGCGCCGACCGCGTCGAGGCCCTTGCGCGTGCGCGGATGCACCGGGAATACGACCGGCCTGTGCTCGCTGATCGCCTCGAACACGTCGAGGACACGCCGCAGGGTCGCGGCGTCGTCGACATTGGACGGGCGGTGCAGCGTGGCCAGCGCGAAGCCGGCGCGCGCGGCCGACGCGGCATCGCTACCCGCGTGGCCCTGCAGGGTGGCGACCGGATCGATCGCGTGCGCGCGATGGTGCAGCAACGAGTCGATCATGACGTTGCCGACGAAGTGGATGCCGTCGGCGGCGACGCCCTCGGCGCGCAGGTTGTCCCCCGCCTCGCGCTCGGTGGTGAAGTGCAGCGCGGCCAGCTGATCGGTGAGCAGCCGGTTGATCTCCTCGGGCATCGTGCGGTCGCGGCTGCGCAGGCCCGCCTCGACGTGGGCCACGGGGATGTCCTTCTTGCTGGCCACCAGTGCGCAGGCGACGGTCGAATTGACGTCGCCGACGACGACCACGCCCGCCGGGTCGACCCGATCGAGCACGGGCTCGAACCGGATCATGATCTCGGCCGTCTGGCGCGCGTGGCTCGCCGATCCGACCTCGAGATCGATGTCGGGCACGGGCAGGCCGAGCTGGTCGAAGAACGACGCCTGCATGTCGGCGCCGTAGTGCTGGCCGGTGTGCACCAGCGTCGCCGGCGGCGCCTCGGCGCGCGCCCGCAGCGCCCGCAGGATCGGCGCCATCTTCATGAAATTGGGCCGCGCACCCACGACGCAGAGCAGCCCCGCGCCCGGGGCGGTTGCCGCATCCGTGCCGGGCGCTTCGCCCGCGTCGGCGCCATCGCGCCCCCATTCGCGGCCAAGCGTCATCGTCCCGGCCCCCCGCGGCCGAACGGCGCCCCGGGCCCCGGGGACGATACCCGCGCCGTGCGGGCCCGCGACGGTCGGGTGCGTCGGGCGATCGTCGTCATGGCTTATTGCTCCTGGCTCGAGCGCCGGCGCTGGAACGCGCGGCCGATGCCGTCGCGGGCACTGCGCACCGCGCGTTCGAGCACGCGTACGCGTTCCTCGAGGCGGGCGATCCGCGACTCGGACTCGCCGTCACCGGCATCCTCCGGCGGCGGATCGCCCGTCCGTCGCTGCTCCACCGGGAAGTCGGACGCGATCTCCTCGCCGACGGTCTCAACGGTCTCCTGCGTGATCGCGTGCAGCCCCTCGAGGAAGGCGAACAGGAACAGCCGGTCGCAGAAGGTATTGATGCGCCGCGGCACACCGCGCGTGAAGTCGTGGATGCTCGCGTAGGCGGCGTCGTCGACCTGCGGGTCCCCCGACCAGCCGACGTGGCGCAGGCGGTGCTCGATGTAGGCGCGCGTCTCCTCGGTCGAGGCCAGCGGACTCAGGTGGCAGGAAGCGATCACGCGCTGGCGCAGTTGCTCGAGGTTCGCCCCGTTGAGGGTATCCTGGAACTCGGCCTGGCCGAGCAGCAGGCTCTGGATCAGCGGCTTCTCCTCCGCCTGGTAGTTCGACAGCATCCGCAGCACCTCCAGCGCCTGCAGCGGCAGGTTCTGGACCTCGTCGAGGATCAGCAGGGTGCGCTTGCCGGCGTCGTGCTGCTCCTGCAGGAAGTTCCCGATCGCGCTGAGCACGCTCGCCTTGGACTTGCTCTGCTGGCGCAGCCCGAAGCCCTCGGCGATCATGCGCAACAGCTCGTTGCCGGTGCACTGCGTCATCGCCAGCTGGGCGACGACGACCTCGCCCGAGTCGACCAGCTCGTCGTGGAGCATGCGCGCGAGCGTGGTCTTGCCGGTGCCGATGTCGCCGGTGACGACGACGAAGCCCTCGCCCTGCTGGACGCCGTACTGCAGATAGGCGAGCGCCCGGGCATGACCGCGGCTCTCGAAGAAGAACCCCGGGTCGGGACTGAGGTTGAACGGCTTGTCCTCGAGGCCGTAGAACGCGTCGTACATCGCGGCTCCTCGCCGTTGCCCTTCCCCGGGCGCCCGTGCCGCCCGCCCGTGCCGGCGGACCCGACCCGGGGCCGGGCCCGCTTTGCCGGCGTCGCCGTGCACGCGCGCCCGCCCGACGCGCCGACCGCGGACTTCGGGCGCCGCATCGGGTGGGCCCGGCAAGGGCACGCGGCAGCACGCCGTCCCCCGCATCCGCCTCAGAAGCGCTTCTCGACGCCGGCGGTGATCCGCAGGGCATCGTAATCGGCGCCATCGTCGGTGGAGTCGCGCGCGTTCGCCTCGAGCTCGAGCGAGCCCGACAGCCCGCGGCCCAGGTCCCGGTTCGCGCCGAGCCGGGCGAACCGGGAATCGTCGGTGCGATCGCGGCGCGCGAAGTCCTGCTCGGTGTAGCCGACACTGGCCGTGACCGAGGTACGCACCAGCCGCGTCCAGGTATAGCGCAGGTCCACGCCCCGGGTCTCCTCCCGGGTCGCGCTCGCCTGGAACTCGCGCTCGGTGGCGACCGCGCTGAACGCCAGGCGCGAATGGCCGCGCTCCCATGCGACGCGCCCCGTGGCGCGTCGCTCCAGGATGACCTCGTCGCGCAACGTCGGAACCGGGATCACCACGGTCAAGGGCCGGCCACCGGGCCCGAGGACGATGTTGCCGTCGGCGTCGCGCACCAGCTGGGACGAGCGCTCGAACTGCAGCGACGACTCGGTGACGAGCTCCTCCCGATAGCCGAAACTCGCGCTCAACGCCGACCCCTGGGCCGAGATCGAGACCCGGGCCGTGTCGCCGAAGAAGCGCTCGCCGACCGCGGCCTCGAGCGTGACCCGGCGGCGCGGGCTCCAGCGGAAACCGGCCTCCCAGAAATCGCCGTCGATCTCGTCGAAGCGCGCGCTGTCGAAGTCGTTGTCCTCGGTGCCCCCGGCGACGAAGAGCTCGGTGCGGGCGCCGGCGCGGACGTTGAGCTCGCCGCGGGCCCGCTCGAAGCGGCGATCCTCGTCCCCGACCCCCCGCCTGGCGAGCGCCTCGTCGGTCCGCTCGTAGCTCGCCGACCAGCCCCAGGTGTTGAAACGCGGCCCGCTGTCGAGCGCGACGCGGGCCGTGTCGGTCTCGGTATCGAGCCGCGAATCGTCCTGGTCGACGACCTCGCGCCGGTAGCGGGCGCGCAGCCGGGCGACCGAGCCCAGGTCGTACTGCAGGCGCGGACCGATGCCGTACGTGGTGACACTGTCGCGGGCGCCCGAACTGAAGATGTTCGAGTCCGGGACGGTATCCTCGCCCGAGACGAGGTCCTCGGAGCGCGTGGCGTCGGCATCGAGGAACAGCTGCTCGCGCACCAGCTCGATGGTGCCCTCCGCGCCGAGCTCGTGGATGACCTCGTTGCGGTCGGATTCCCCGCCGTGGAACAACGCCTCGGCACGATAGTCCAGGTCGAGGCTCGCGCGGCGGCCCTCGCCCGTCACCCGGATCCCCGGCGAGATCACGGTCACGAACTCGGATTCCTCGTCCTCGGCGGCGAGGGTGACGTTGTCGGTGTAGCTGAGCTCCCCGCCGACGCGGGGCTCGAATTCCCAGTCGCCCGCCTCGAGCGGTCCGGGCGGCAGCGCGCACGCGGCGAGCGCGGCGAGCACCCGGGCGTCGATGCCGCGTGGGTACAGCACGCCGATGCGCCCCCGCAGTGCCCGGAGCCCGCCGCGCATCAATAGCCGCCGTAATAGGCGTAGCCCTGACCACGCGGGCTCTTGTTCAGCAGCAGCCCGGCCCGCGCCGCGGCGTCGTCGAGCAGCCCGGTGGCCTCGCGCACCACGGTCTCCGGCGTCCGTCCGGCCTCGACGACGACGACGACCTGGCCCATGTGACCGGCCAGCGTCGCCGCCTGCGAATCCCTGCACAGGGGCGTGGAGTCGAGGAGGATCAGGCGATCCGAGTAGCGCGTCGCCAGCTCGCGCGTGACCCGACGCATCGCTTCGCTCGCGACGAGCTCGGTCGCCCGGGCGTGGCCCGCCCCGGCCGGCAGCAGCGCCAGGCGCGGCGCGTTCGTGCGGTGGATGACATCGGCCAGGTCCGTCACCGAACCCTCCAGCACCTCGGTCAGGCCGGGCCTGCCCGAGAGACCGGCGAGCCGCGTGAGCGCGCGCTGCGTCAGGTCGGCATCGACCACGAGCGCGGTGAAGTCGACCTCCATCGCCAGGCTCATGCCCAGGTTGAACGATGTGAAGGTCTTGCCCTCGCCGGCGACCGAGCTGGTGACCTGGATCAGGTTGGCCGGATTGACGCCGACGGTCTTGCCCGAGAAGGCGTGCGCGATCAGCGTGCGCTTGACCAGGCGGTACTGCTCGTGCAGCGCGCGCTGGTCGTCGTCCGGGGTGAGCATCCCCTGCGCGCGCAGCAGGCGGAAGTCGAGCTCGGCCTCCGGCGCGCGGGTCACCGGTGTCGCGCTCGCCCCGGAGGCCTCGGCCACCGCCTGCGCCGACACCGCCTGACCCGGCCTGGTGACCGCGTCGCCGGTCTGCCCGCCACGGCGGGCGCGTTCCATGGCGCGTTCGATCGTACCCATCGTCAAGACTCCCTGGTGGCAGCGCCTGGCGGCATCAGAACAACCCCCTCAGTCCCTGCAGGCCGGCCGGCAGATCCGCACCCATCGCCAGCAGCAGGGCGACCCCGTAGGCGGCCAGCAACACGGCCAGCGCGAGCCCATAGGCGGCGAGCCCCAGCCGGCGCCGGCGGACGCCGCTGTGCGTCGGGACCCAGGCGATGGCGCCGAGCACCGGCATCTGCAATGCGGAGTGGACGGCCGCGCGCGTCTGGAAAGTGGGCCAGAGCAGGGCGAGGAACACCGCGAATGCCCCATAGCCGACCGCGGCGGCACCGAGGCTTGCCGTGACCAGCAGCGGCCGATCCGGCGCGACCGGCTCGCTCGGCACGCGCGCGGGCTCGACGACGCGGAAATCGACCTGGTTCTCCGCGCTGTCGGCTGCCTCGGAGATCTCGGCCGTGCGCAGGCGCTGCTGCAGCTCGTCGTAGGTCTGCCTCACCTGCTGATGCTGGCGTTGCAGCTCGTTGTACCGCGCCTCGACCTCCGGCAGCGTGTTCACCTTGGAACGCAGTTCCTGCACTTGCCGGCGGTAGCGCGCCACCTTGGACTCCGCGGTCGCCACCTCGGCGCGGGTGCGCGCGAGCGCGGCGCGGATCTCCTGGTGGACGGGGTTCTGCTCCAGTGACTCGCTGCCCTCGCGCGGCGAGGCCTCCCCGGCGGCTGCCGCGAGCTCGGCGCGTTTCTCCTCGCGCTTCTGCGTGAGCTGCTCCAGGCGATCGCGCACCGTCTCCACCTCGGGGTGCTGCTCGGTGTACTTGAGCAGGAGCTGGTCGAGGCGATCCTGGAGCTTGTTGATGCGCTGATCGAGCCGCGGCGTCTGCGCCGTCGAGGCGCCGCCGTCCTGGTCCCCCATGATCCCGAACACGGGTTCCTCGCCGGCGAGCTGCTTTTCGAGCTCGCGCTTGCGGCTCTGCGCCGTCTCGAGCTCGAACCGGGCCTGCTCGAGCTGCTCGGTCGCCTGCTGCAGGCGCTGGTAGTAGTCGCCGCGGTTGCCCGGCAGCTGCCCCACGTGCTCGCGCTTGAACTCGGTGAGGCGTTGCTCCGCGGCCGCGACGCGTCGTTCGTATTCCTCGACCTTGCGGTTCAGAAAGGCCTGCGCCGACTCGGTGTCCCGGCGGGTGCGACCCATGCTCTCCTCGACGAAGAGGTTGACGAGCGTGTCCACGACGTCGCGCGTGACCTGCGGGTCCTCGCCCCGGTAGCTGATGCGATAGAGGTTCGTCCGCCCCGTGCCGGAGAGCTGGATCCGCCGCTCCAGGCGGTCGATCAGGGCCTCCATTTGCTGCGGCGACTCCGCGCGCAGATCGAGGTCGGTCTCGCGCGCGACCTTCTCGAGATTGGGTCGCGCCAGCAGCGTGCGCGTCATCAACTCGACGCGGCGCTGCGTGTTGGACTCGACGACGAGCCCGCGCAGCAGCGGCTTGAGCATGGACTCGGTGTCGACGTGGATCTGCGCCGATGCGCGGTACTCGTTGGGCATCTGCAGGGAGACCGCCCAGCCGGCCAGCGCCACGAGCCAGGCCACCCCGAGCGCATACCAGCGGAAGCGCCAGGCTTCGCGCACATAGGATCCGATCTGCTCGACCTGTTCGCGCATCGCTGTCAGGCCCCTCGTCTCTGTGCCGGGCCCCGGCGCACGCCGGTCTCGACGGTCGGTGCGGTGGTTTCCATGATCAGAACCAGGCCTCCGGGATGATCAGTATGTCGCCCGGCTGCATCCTCACGTTGGCGCTTATTTCGCCGTCGCGCAGCAGATCGCCCAGCCTGACGTCCTGCGAGCGCAGCTCGCCCTCGACCCTGCGGATCAGCTTGGCGTCGTTACCCGCGGCGAACTCGGTCAATCCGCCGACCGCGATCATCACGTCGAGCAGCGTCATGTCGTCGCGATAGGACAGCGCCTGCGGCTCGGTCGCCTCGCCGACCACGCGGACCTGCTGGTCGAACTCGCCGACGAAGCCGGTGACCATCACCGTGACCACGGGGTTCTGGATGTAGCTCGAGAGCTCGTCCTCGAGAGCGCGCGCCAGCTCGGTCGGGGCCTTGCCGGCCGCCTCGAGGTCCTCGACCAGCGGCGTGTTGATGCGCCCGTCCGGGCGCACGGGCACGGAGACCGAGAGCTCGGGATTGTCCCAGACGAACACGTTGAGCTGGTCGCCCGGACCGATCCGGTACAGCGGCGTTTGCCCTTGCCCGCCGGACGTCCGCTCGAGGTCGCCGCTCGGCACCCCCGGGCCGGTGGCACAGCCGACGAAGGCCGTCAACGCGACGCCGGCGACCGCGGCGAGCAGGCCCATGGGGCTGCGCGGCCGGCCCGGCCGATATCCCGGGCTCACCGCGCTTGTTGATTTCAATGTCCTCATCGCTCCCCCGGAACTCGGCATGATCCATGATCCTGCGAATGTACTCCCAATGCCGTGACCCGCCAACGCCGCGCGCCACGCCCGCGTGGCCGGCAGCGGCGCGGCCGCTCCCGCGCCGGTGTGCTTCGCCAGCGGCCGCTCATCTCGCCCCGTGCCCCCAGAGCACCACCTCGGCGGTCTGCATCAGGATGAACAGGTCCAGATACACGCTGCGATTCTTGACGTAGTACAGGTCGAACTGGAGCTTGCGGAAGGCATCCTCCTCGCTCGCCCCGTACGGGTAGCGGATCTGTGCCCAGCCCGTGAGGCCCGGCTTGACCCGGTGCCGGTCGGCGTAATGCGGGCACGACTGCTTCAGTGATTCCACGAATTCGGGGCGCTCGGGACGCGGGCCGACGAAGCTCATGTCACCGCGCAGCACGTTGAACAGCTGGGGCAGCTCGTCGATGCGGAATCGCCGCAGGACGGCACCGACCCGGGTGACCCGCGGATCGTTGCGCTGCGCCCAGCGGGCCTCGCCCGGCTTTTCCGCGTCGTTGCACATGCTCCGGAACTTCAATACCTCGAAGGGCCGGCCGTTGCGCCCGACCCGGGCCTGGCGATACAGGATGGGCCCCTTGCCGCCGGCTTCCAGCCAGATGGCCAGCGCGGCCGCCGCAATCAGCGGTGACGCGACCACGAGGACAAGCAGGCTCACCGTGATGTCGAGCAGCCGTTTCAGGCGGTCGCCGACCAGCGGCGAGTGGAGCCCGTTCGAGAAGGCGAACCAGCCGGGCGTCATGGCATCGAGCATCAGCGAACCGGTCTCGCGCTCGATGAAGGTATTGAGGTCCACGACCCCCACACCGGCGGCCCGGCAGCTCATGAGCTCGCTCATGTCGAGGTTCCGGCGGCGTTCGTCCGGCGCCACCACCACCTCGTCGATCGCCTGCGACTGCACCCAGTCCGAGAGCCGTTGTTCGGGCGTGAGGAGGCGCTCGGTGGATACGTTGCAGTCCTCACCGTTGACCGGTACGAAGCCGACGACCGTCAGCCCGATCAGATCGGTCCGTCGTCGCAGGCGGGTGATCGAGGATGCGTTCCGGCCGCAACCGAGAACGACGATACGGCGGCGGTTCTGCGGCTCGTCCAGGAGCCGGCCGAGGACGGCCCGCAGCAGGACGATAACGGCGAAGGCCGACAGCAGTGCCAGCGCGAGTACGCCCCGCCCGAGGAACATGTCGAGGAAAAGATAGAACAGCACCGCCAGGATCATGCTGCCGACCAGGAAGGCGAGCGCCAGGCGAATGATGACGCCTTCGAGGCGCTCCCGCAGGCGCTTGTTGTACAGGCCCATGGCCGTCATGGACAGCAGCATCACGAGCGCGAAAATCACCGCCTCCGGCCAGATCGGCCCGCGCGCCTCGGCTATGCCCTGGCTCCACAGCCGCTCCCCCAGGCGCAGCCAGGAACCGATGTAGACGCAGCCGAGGAGGACCATGCCCTCGAGCAGGGGAATGAAGCGGAAGAGCTCGTTGTAGTACCGTCCAAGTACACTCATTTCCTGGTCCCGTGCTCCCCCGATGCCCCGTCGCGCACTCGATCCGGTCGAAACGGATCGCGGCGATGGCGCCTTGAAGCCCGTGTTGGCGGCTTCTGCCTGTGGCGGCGTAGGAGCAAGATCCGGGCCACGCCGTGGAGCGGATCGCGATGGCCATGTCGCGACGCGCAGGCCCGGCCGGCCGGCCGCGGACCGCGCCCCGGGCATGCACTCGGGCGGGCTTGGGGACACGAAGAAGCGCCTCGGGAGGTGGTTTCGAAGCGCCATGACGACTCCCCCCACACCATCCCTGCGGCCGGACCGCGGGCCTGGAGATCGGGCATCCCTGCGCCGTTGTCCGGCCACGGGTCCCGACGGGTGGCCGCACTCTCACACCCGGGACCAGCGGCCGGTCGGCGGTGACCCAGGGTCCGAGCCACCGCCACGTTGTCGACGAACATCACGGTAACGCCCTCGTTTTCGGGCCTTCAACGGGTGGAACGCAGTGGCGGCCGGGCCCCGGCGCAGCGAGGCCAAGCACACCGGCGGACAGCGCCGTGCGGGTCGATCGCGTCAGGGTATGGCCCGCACGTGTCATCCCGATCACGTGCCTCTTGCTCGAAACCGGGGCGGGCTGGCAGCCCGTTCACCGACAGACACGGGACAGGCAGTCGAACAGTTCCCCCGCGGTGGCGGTCGCGCGCACTCGAATCCGCCTTGCTGGCCGACGGCACCCCGTTGCGGGCGGGCCCGGGGGTCGGCACGGATCGCGTCGCCCCGGCACTCCAGGCGGCGGGCGCGGACTGGCACCGCCGGCGTGCGCTCGGCATCCCGTCGCGCGATCCAGCGCCGGCACATGGGCACGGGGACTCGGCGAAGCCGGTATAGCGGCAGACGCCGGTCCGGTCCACTGTCGGATTGCCGTCACCGGGTGACCATGGAGGGTCGCGCGCCCCGGCAGCCCCCGGGGAACCACGGCTGCGGCTTGCTGCGTGTCGCGCATCGGGCTCACCGAAGCGGCGGCCGGTGCGTGGCGGCCACGGCAATGGCCCGGGCCTCCTGCGTCCATCGGGTTCGAGCAGGCTCCTTGCGCCGCGCCTGCCGGCTCCCCGCAGCCGACTCCGCGACCACGAGCCCCGTGCTCGCCGTTGTGCACGATCAGCGGCAACGCCCCACCATCACCGGGGCGATCGGCGGCACCCGGGCGTCCCGGGGCGCGGCCGACAGGGGGCGGACGAGCCACGCCAGCCGACGCCGGGCCGACGCAGGGAAGACACGGGGCCACGGCCATGGCGCCGAACCAGCCGGCGAGCCTGGTCGTCGCCGCGGGTTGGCGGCGCCGTGTCCTGGCCGGCGCGTTGGCGCGATGGTGCCGGCCGTTTGCGCGACGGGGTCCGTCGGCGCACCGGCCCCTTCACCCGGCGTGACGGCAAGGGTGACCCTGCCCCGGAGAGAGGATCCCGACACCGGATCGCCGCGCTCGGGCCCGGGACCGGCAGACGCCGTTCCGCATCCGCGCCGCGCTGCTATAGTGGCGCATGATGCGCGCACCCCCTGCCCCCGCGGACCAGCAACCGGCGCCAGTCGATGCCGAGACGCTGGTCGAGGTGGTCATCGAGATCCCGCGCTGGAGTTGCCTCAAGCGCGGCTCCACGGGAGCGATCGACTTCGTCTCGCCGTTGCCCTGCCCCTGCAACTACGGCTCGGTTCCGGATCGGATCGGCCTCGAGGGCGATCTGCTCGACGCCGTCGTGCTGGGCCCGCGCCTGGCGCGCGGGACCCGCGTGTCCGTCCCGGCGCGGGGGGCGATCGGCCTCGCGGAGCGCGGGCTGTATGACGACAAGCTGATCTGCAGCCGCACGCCCGTCACGGCCGCGACCCAACGCCGGCTGGTCGCGTTCCTGCGCCTCTATATCGCCATGAAGCGTGGCCGCAACCTGCTCCGCGGCCTGCCACCCGACGGCGCCTGTACCGGCTGGAACGACGCGCACGCGGCGCTCGAACGCAGCCGCCCCCGGGGGCCGGACTGGCGCGGTCCGCCCGTGCCGTTCTGAAAGGGGCGGCAGTCACCGGTACCGAGGCCGCGGCTGACCGCCTCCCGCGACCCGCCTCGCCCGGCGCGTGCTGCCGTCACGGCGGATCGACCCGGTCCATTCGTCGAGCACCGAAGGCTTCGAGCAGGTGGATGGTGCTGCCTGCGAGGTCGACCGGGTTGCGAACACCGGGGTGGCGACCCGATCCACGGATGCGGCGACACCCCCCTTTTCCGCGACCGCGGCGGTGGCGACGAGCGGCGGACCGGCATCGACCGCATTGTCGGAGCGCGGATTGCACAGCCTGCCCGCTTCCCGTGGCTGCTTGCATCCGTCGCCACCCCGCGAGCGGACCACCGGGTGGACGGGCGCATCGGCTCACCCGCCGGTGGCAGACGGCTCCTGCGGCACTGCCGGCGGCCACGATGTATACGCGCCGGCGGCCCGGCACTTCGATGTGCCCCTCAGCGAGTACGACACGGCGCCGGCGGCCATCGCCGACACGGTCGAGACGGTGGTGCGCTCCTTCGACGAAGCGTTCGGCAACGCCTCGGCTCTGCCCGCCCATCTCGGCGCGCGCATCGCCCGGCAGGCCGGCATGACACGCCGCCTGGCCGGTGACGGCGGCAACGAACGGTTCGCCGACCATGCGCGCTGGGCGCAACAGCAGGGGGTCGAGCCGTGTTCCCGGCTACCGCGCGCAACCGGCCGGGCGGCGCGTTCACCCCGCGTCGTGCGCCAGCCGCGCCAGCAGGGCGGCGTGGGACTTCATGCCGCGCTCGAAGCAGGTCAGCTCGAACTTCTCGTTGGGGCTGTGCATGCCGTCGTCGTCGAGGCTGAAGCCCATCAGGAGGGTGTCCATGCCGAGGATCTCGCGGGCCCAGGCGGCGATGGGGATGGAGCCGCCGCAGCCGATCGGCACCGCGTCGCGGGCATAGACATCGCCCATGGCGGCGCAGGCCGTGCGCAGCCAGGGCGAGTCGGGATCGATGCGGATCGCCGGGGCCGCCGAGTGGATCGCCAGCTCGCAGTGGCAGCCGGGCGGCGTGTGCTCGTCGAGGAAGCGCCGCAGACCCTCGGCCACGGTGTCGGGATCCTGGTGCGGCACCAGCCGGAAGCTCACCTTGGCCGAGCCCTCGGTCGGGAGCACGGTCTTGGCGCCCGCGCCGGTGTAGCCGCCACAGAGGCCGTTGACGTCACCGGTGGGCCGGGTCCAGAGGCGCTCGAGCAGTGTGCGCCCGCGCTCGCCGCCGCCCTGCGTGACGCCCGCGCTCTCGAGGAACGCGGCCTCGTCCATGTCGAGGGCCTCCCAGGCCTCGCGCTCCGCGCGGGCGGGCTCGACCACGTCGTCGTAGAAGCCGGGGATGCGGATCCGCCCGTCCTCGTCGTGCAGGTCCGCCAGCAACTGCGCGAGCGCGTTCAGCGGGTTGACCACCGCGCCGCCGTAGAAGCCGGAGTGCAGGTCGCGGGACGGGCCGCGGCAGGTGATCTCCGTGTAGAGCAGGCCGCGCAGGCTATAGGTGATCGCGGGCGTGTCCACGTCCCACATGGTGGTGTCGCTGACGACGCAGACATCGGCCCGCGCCAGGCGCTCGCGCTGGGCCTCCAGGAACGGGCGCAGGTGCCGGCTGCCGATTTCTTCCTCGCCCTCGAGCAGCACCGTCGCCTCGACCGGCAGGGTGCCGTGCTCGGCCTGCCAGGCGCGCAGCGCCTCGAGCCACATCATGAGCTGGCCCTTGTCGTCGACCGCGCCGCGGGCAACCATCTTGCGCCCGTGACGGCTGTCGACGACGGTCGGCTCGAACGGCCCGGAATCCCAGAGCTCCACCGGGTCCGGCGGCTGCACGTCGTAGTGGCCGTAGTACAGCAGATGCGGGGCCTCGCCCCCGGGCCCCGGATGGTGGCCGAGCACGACCGGGTGGCCCTCGGTCTCGTGCAGCTCGAGCGTGAAGCCGAGCGCCTCGAGGGTCTGCATCAGCCAGCGGGCCGCCCGGCGGGCCTCGTCGGCGTAGGCCGGGTCCGTGCTCACGCTCGGGATGCGCAGCAGTTCCGACCAGCGCTCCACGGCCCCGTCGAGGCCGGCGTCGATGCGCCTGAGCACGGGATCCAGCATCGATCGTTTCCTCCGCTGCAGCGATCGGGTTGCAGCATGGAACAAGCGCGCGGGCGCGGCAAGGCACCGCCGGGGCGTCTGCGCGTGCGGCGCAGCGGGCGGCGACTGGCCGCGTCCGGGTCGGACCGCTACGCTGGAACGGTCACGCGCGCACGGCGCCTGCGAGTCGACGGAGGCGAACATGCCGGACACGCCCTGCCGCCATCTCTTCACGCCGCTCACGCTGCGCCATCGCACCCTGAAGAACCGGCTGACCTTCGGCGCGCACACGGCGAACATGGCCGAGGACGGCCTGCCCGGCGAACGCCACCGCGGCTACTACGAGGAACGCGCCCGCGGCGGCGCCGGCATGATCGTCACCGAGCCCATGCCCGTGCACCGCGCCGCCGTGCTCACCGCGCGCAACTACCGGCCGTGCGACGACGCGGTCATACCCGGGCTGCGGCGGATCACCGAGGCCGTCAAGCCATACGACACGGTGGTGCTGCAGCAGCTCTACCACGTCGGCGAGCACGGCGACCCGGACAACGCATTCCATGCCAGCTGGTCCCCTTCGGGCATGCCATCCTTCCACGACTCGGACGGCAGCCATGCGATGACCGAGGCCGAGATCGAGGCCACGATCCAGTGCTTCGTGGACGCCGCCTGGCGCGCGCACGAGGCGGGCTTCGACGGGGTCGAGCTGTTCGCGGCCTACCACGCGCTGATCGACCAGTTCTGGACGCCCTGGTCGAACCGCCGCGGCGATCGCTGGGGCGGCTCGTTCGACAACCGGATGCGCTTCTCCGCCACCCTGCTCGACCGGATCCGCGACCGTTGCGGTGACGACTTCATCATCGGCCTGGCGGTTAACATGCACCCGGACGTGCCGGTCTCGCTGTCGCTCGAGTCGATGCAGGAGATCGTGGCCTGGCACGACGAGCGGGCACTGATGGACTACGTCACGTGCGGCACGGGGAGCTACTTCGACTTCTATCCGCTGATGCCGACCGTGCTCTACGGCGAGAAGCTGGGCGCGCCGTTCGCCGAGGCGCTCAAGCACGTCACGCGCCACGCGGCCGTGCAGTGCGAGAGCCACGTGCGCACGCCCGAGAACGCCGACAGCGTGCTCGGGGCGGGCCAGGCCGATCTGGTGTCGATCGTGCGCGGCCAGATCGCCGATCCGCACCTGGCGAACAAGGCACGCAGCGGCCGCGATGCGGAGATCCGCCCCTGCCTGTCCTGCAACCAGATGTGCTGGGGCCGGCGCTACCGCGACTACTGGATCTCGTGCCTGGTGAATCCCTCGGCGGGCCGCGAGTTCGAGTGGGGCGGCGACCGTTTCACGCCGGCCGGGCGCCCGCGCCGGCTGCTGGTCGTGGGCGGCGGACCCGCCGGGCTGGAGTCCGCGCGGGTGGCGGCCGAGCGCGGCCACTCGGTGGTGCTGGCCGAGGCCGGCCCCGACCTCGGCGGTCGCTTCCGCTACGCCGGCCTGCAGCCGCGACGCGGGCAGATCACCGAGCTGATCGGCTGGTGGGCGCGCGAGCTCGAGCGACTCGGCGTGGAGGTGCGCCACAACGCCCCGGTCGAGGCGCAAGACGTCCCCGCGTTCGGCGCCGACGCGGCCATCCTGGCAACCGGCTCGCTGCCCGCGGAAAACGGCTTTCAGCGCGCCCTGCCCCAGGTCGAGCGCCTGCCCGGCATCGACCGCGCCGGCGTCGCCAGCGTCGAGGACGTGATGGGCGGATCGGTGCAGCCCGGCCAGCGCGTGGTGGTCCTGGACGACCTGGGCCACTGGCATGGCGCCGGCACCGCGTGGCACCTGGCCGAGGCGGGCCACGACGTCACCGTGGTCACGCGCCACCCGACGCTCGGCGCCGAGCTGGCGCGCACCGCGGCCGACGCACCGCTGCGCACCCGCCTGCGGCGACTCGGGGTCACGGAGATGGGCGACAGCGCGATCACGGAATGGCATGGCGACGGCGCGGACGTGATCGACCTGCTCGATGGCACGACCCGCCGACTGGACGCGGACACGCTGGTGATGGCGACCGTCAACGCGCCTCAGACCGGGCTCGCCGATGAACTGGCCGGCCACGACCTCGAGGTCCACGCGATCGGCGACTGTGTGGCGCCCCGCCTCGCCGTCATGGCCATCTACGATGGGCGCGAGCTCGCGCAGCGGCTTTGATCGCCGCTGCCGCGCGCGGTGGTCAGCCGCTCCTGCACGCGGGTGGCGCGCCGCCCTCGAGGCCCGCCCGCAGCTGCTCGAGCCGGGCCTGGAGATCCTCGAGTTCGGCGTGGCTCAGGCCGGTGGCCTCGACCACGGCGCGGCGCACGGCCTGGATGTCGGGACGGACGCGGCGCCCGAGGTCGGTGAGGTGCACGTGCAGGCGGCGCTGGTCGCGGTCGTCGCGCTCGCGCTGCACATAGCCCGCCTCCTCGAGGCGCCGCAGCAGCGGCGTGAGGGTACCCGAATCCAGCGACAGCCGGTCGCCCAGCTCCCTGACGCTGGGCCCGTCCTGTTCCCACAGCACGAGCAGCACGAGGTACTGGGTATAGGTGACGTCGAGCGATTTCAGCAGGCTGCTGTAGAGACGCGTGAATGCGTGGGCCGTGGAATAGACGCTGAAACAGAGCTGGTTGCCCAGGGCCAGCGCGTCGTCGCCTGCGTCGTGTTGCGTCAAGACCGGACTCCACGTTGCATCGATGGCTGCATCCGTTGCCCCGCCGCCCGGTGGCAGAACGATTGGATGCAATCTTTCAGGATGAGCGATGGTGCCGCCCGTGCCAAGGCTGTGCCGGCAGCGCCGGCGCGCGCCGGGAGGGGCTCATCCCCCGGCCTCCGCCGGCGCGCCCAGCACCTCCGCGAGGGCGCGCGCACCGGCGACGAACGGCACGACGAGCCGGCGCTCGCTGTCGGGGTCCAGGTGGACATGCGCGTAATCGAGGCGCCGCCCCAGCGGATCCTGCACCCGCGAGGCGCCGGCGGCTTCGGCGACCCGCGCCCGCCACACCCCGGTGCGGGCCAGCACGCGGCGGTCGGTCACGACGAGCTCGGTGCGCGCCGCGCGCAGCGCGCGCTGCAATTCCGCGTACGCCTCGTTCGGATGGACCTGAACGGAGAGATTCTCCCGCGCATCGAGATACTTCACGAGCAGCGGGAAGGCCCCGGCGTCGGTCCGCCCGACTCCGCAACGCTCTTGCGCGTGTGCGTCGAAGCGCTCGCCGGGGCGCTTAGCTCAGCCTGGACAGAGTGCCTGGCTTCGGACCAGGTTGTCGGGGG
>CAZVFN010000051.1:0-19651 GCA_964626335.1 uncultured Ectothiorhodospiraceae bacterium | reverse complement strand
TCATCTCGGTGACCGGGTGCTCGACCTGCACGCGCGTGTTCATCTCGATGAAGAAGAACTCGCCGTTCTCGTACAGGAATTCGAACGTGCCGGCGCCCTGGTAGCCGATCTTCCGGCAGGCGTCCGCGCAGCGCTTGCCGATCTTCTGACGCTGTTTTTCGCTGATGCCCGGAGCGGGCGCCTCCTCGACCACCTTCTGATGACGGCGCTGCATGGAGCAGTCGCGTTCGCCGAGATGGATGGCGTCGCCGTGGCTGTCCGCGAGTACCTGGAACTCGATGTGGCGTGGATGGCCCAGGTACTTCTCCATGTAGACAGCGGGATTGCCGAAGGCGTTGGCCGCCTCCGTGCGCGTCATCGAGACCGCGTTGTGCAGGGCGGCCTCGCTGTGGACCACGCGCATACCGCGGCCGCCGCCGCCCCCCGACGCCTTGATCATCACGGGATACCCGATCTCCCGGGCGATGCGCGAGCACTGGTCCGGATCCTCCGGGAGGGGGCCGTCCGAGCCCGGCACGCAGGGCACGCCCGCGGTCTTCATCTCGCGGATGGCGCTGACCTTGTCACCCATCGTGCGGATCACGCTCGCGTTGGGCCCGATGAACGTGAAACCGCTTGACTCGACCCGTTCGGCGAAATCGGCGTTCTCCGCGAGGAAGCCGTAGCCCGGGTGGATCGCGACGGCGTCCGTGACCTCGGCGGCGGCGATGATCGCCGGGATGTTCAGGTAGCTCTCGCTCGAGTTCGGTGGACCGATGCAGACGGTCTCGTCGGCGAGGCGCACATGCTTGAGGTCGCGATCCGCGCTCGAGTGGACCGCGACCGTGCGGATGCCGAGCTCGCGGCAGGCGCGCAGGATCCGCAGCGCGATCTCGCCGCGGTTGGCGATGACAACCTTGTCGATCATGGCGAGGCCTATTCGATGATCATGAGGGGTGCGCCGAACTCCACCGGCGAGCCGTTCTCGACGAGGATGGCCTTGACCGTACCGCTGACGTCGGTCTCGATCTGGTTGAGGATCTTCATCGCCTCGATGATGCAGACCGTCTCACCGGCCTTGACGCTCTGACCGACCTCGACGAACGGCGGCGAGCTGGGCGAAGAGGCGCTGTAGTACGTCCCCACCATGGGCGACTCGATCACGTGGCCGGACGGCAGATCGCCCTGCTCGCCGCCGGCGCTCGCCCCGCCGGCGGGCTCGGACGCGACCTGCTCCGCCTGCGCCGGCGCAGCGGCCGCGGGGGCGGGCGGCGGCGATGCCGCCTGCGGCGCGGCGCGCGCGATGCGCACCGATTCCTCGCCTTCCTTGATCTCGAGCTCGGAAATCCCCGATTCCTCGAGCAGTTCGATCAGCTTCTTGACTTTGCGGATGTCCATCGCGAGACCCGGTTGATTGTTCGTTGTCGTTCATGGGCGGCCGGTGGCCGCCGTGTTCAGGCGTCGAGCCGGGCGAGCACCGCCTCGAGGGCGAGGTCATAGCCCTGCGGCCCGAGGCCCGTGATGACGCCGGCGGCGATATCCGAGAAGTACGACTGCTGCCGGAACGCCTCGCGGGCATGCACGTTCGACAGGTGCACCTCGACGAACGGGAGCGCGGTCGCGAGCAGGGCGTCGCGCAGCGCCACGCTGGTGTGCGTCAGTGCCGCGGGATTGCAGATGGCCCACACCGCGCCCGACGCACGCGCCTGGTGCACGCAGTCGATCAGAGCGTGCTCGGCGTTGGACTGGAACGCGGTCAGCTCGCGTCCGGCATGCTCGGCGCGCTGGCCGAGCCGGGCGTCGATCTCGCCCAGGCGGGTGCTGCCGTACTGCTCCGGCTCGCGTGAGCCCAGCAGATTCAGGTTCGGCCCGTGCAGAACGAGGATGTCCACGATGATCGGCCCTTGCACCGCGAAGTCGGCAAGTGTGCCCGAACGCCTTCTGATTGTCCAAATCGTGCGCGTTACACGCGTTTTCCGCGGAGTTGGTAGCCGATTGGCTTGCCCGATCAGAGCCAGGGCCGAACCAGCGCGCGCGCCTCGTCGCGGGTCAGTGCACCCTGGTGGGCCGCGCGGATGACGCCGTCGCGGTCGATGACGACGGTGTACGGCAGGGTCCCGCGGGCATTGCCGTACTCGGCGGCGATGTCGAACGCGGCCCGGCCGCCCGGCAGCAGGGGATAGCCGACCCCGTGCTCGCGGGCGAAGCGCGCAACCGGGGCGCGCTCCTCGAGAGCCACCCCGACCACGCGCAGGCCGCGGTCGCGCAGTTCCGCGGCGAGCGCGTCGAGCGCGGGGACCTCCTCCAGGCAGGGCGGGCACCAGGTGGCCCAGAAGTTGAGCAGGACGACCCGGCCATCGAAGTCACCGATCGAGCGCGAACCGCCGTCGAGGGTCGGCAGGCTGAACGCCGGTCGCTCGCGCCCGATGACCGCCGGCCCGCCGTCGCCGGAATCGGCGGTGGGCACCGTCGCCGGTGGGCCGGTGTCCGGTGCGAGCCACCAGTGGCGCACCGCGGCGCCGAGGCCCAGGCCGATAGCGCCGGCGCCCACGACGATGATCCACAGGCGGGCCTTCAAGAGTCCGTCCCGCTCGCCCCCAGGGCACGGCGCGCGTGCTCGGCGAAGGCCTTGGCGTCCTTGTAGCCGACGACCCGGAAGCCGCGGCGCTCGACGCCGTCGGGTCCGAAGAACAGCACCGCGGGTGGGCCATAGAGGTCGAAGCGTTCCAGCAAGGCGCGGTCGCCCGCGTCGTCGGCGGTGACGTCGGCGCGCAGCAGCAGCGCGTCCCCGAGTGCGGCCTGCACGCGCGGGTCCGGGAAGGTGAATGCCTCCAGCTCCTTGCAGGCGATGCACCAGTCCGCGTAGACGTCGAGCATCACGCTGCGGTCGTTGCGCTGCGCCTCGGCGATCGCCCCGCGCAGGCCCCGGGCATCGTCCACGGACTGGAAGGAGACCTCCGCGGTCGGTGCCGCGCCCCCGCCGACCACCCCCCGCAGCGGCTGCAACAGGCTCTGGCCGCCACTCGCCGCCCCGACCATCAGGATGGCGCCGTAGAGCAGCGCGACGGTGCCGACCCCCTTCCACAGGCGGGGCCAGCCGGCCCCCGCGGACCCGAGCGCGCCCATCTGGACGCCGCAGACGATCAGCAGGACCGCCCACAGGGCCATCGCCACCGGCACCGGCACGACCCGCTGCAGCAGCCAGATCGCCAGGCCGAGCAGCAGGACGCCGAATGCCGCGCGCACGCGGTTCATCCAGGCGCCGGCGCGGGGTAGCACGTGCCCGGCGACGCCCGCGGCGGCGATCAGCGGCAGGCCCATGCCGATACCCAGTGCGAACAGCGCGATGCCCCCGGTGATCGGGTCGCCGGTATCCGCGACGTAGATGAGTGCCCCGATCAGCGGTGGCGTCACGCAGGGCGTGACGATGATGGCGGAGACGACGCCGAGCACCCCGGCACTCGCGAACGAGCCCCCCAGGCCGCGCGTGTGGCGCTCGATGGTGTGGCGCACGGGCGCCGGCACCTGCAGGTCGAACAGCCCGAACGTGGCCAGCGCGAGCAGCACGACCACGCCGGCGAATGTGGCGATCACCCACGGTTGCTGGAACCAGGCCTGGATCGACGCACCGGTCAGCCCCACGAGCACGCCCACCGCCGCGTACGTCAGCGCCATGGTCAGCACGAACACCGCCGCCAGCGCGCCAGCGCGAGCCCCGTGGACGCGCTCGCGATCGCCGGCGATCACGCCGGCCAGGATCGGCACCATCGGCAGCACGCAGGGGGTGAATGTCAGCAGCAGTCCGAAACCCACGAACACGAGCGCGGTGAGCCAGGTGCCGCGATCGCCGATGGCCTGGGCGATGCGGCCCTGTTCCGAGCGCACGCCGTCGCCGGGGCCGGTGCCGCCGGCGGCGGCCGGGGCGATGGAGGCCAGGGCGAGGGTGCGCTCGATCGGGGGGTAGCACACCCCGACCGGCTCGTTGCAGCCCTGATACGTCACCTTCAGCCGTGCGCCGTCGGCGGGCGTGCCCTGCAGCGGCAGGCGCACCGCTGCTTCCTGGTAGTACACCGCCACCTCGCCGAAGAAGGGGTCCTGCTTCGTGCGCGCGGGCCCGAAGCGGGGCTCGCCGAGGCGGGCGTCGCCGCCGTCGAGCAGCTCGAACTCGGTGCGGTCGCGGTAGAGGTAATAATCGCCGGCGATGTCCCAGTGCAGCACGATCGTCGCGTCGGCCTGGCGCTCCGCGGCGAGCGAGAACGCCTGGTCCGCCGGCAGCAGCTGGCCGCTGCCGTCGCCACCGCCGCCGAGCGATTCCTCGGCGTGCGCGGCCGCGCCGGCCAGGGCGGCGAGCGACAGCGCGATGCTGGCGATGACGCGTTTCAGGATGATGTGCTCGCGCCGATCCAACGCAGGAATCCGGGCAGCCCCCGCGTCATCGGCAGGGCCACTACCTCCGGCAGTTCGTAGGTGTGTTCGCGCTGCAGCAGCTGCTCGAGCGCGTCGTAGGCCGCCGCCGTCGTCTTGATCAGCAGCAGCACCTCGCCCTCGGCCTGGACGCCGGCGCGCGCCGGATCGCCGCTGTCCGGCTCCCAGCGGAACACCGACGTGACCCCGGGGAGGATGTTCACGCACGCGGCGAGACCGGCCTCGACGACCCGGTCGGCGACGCGCCGCGCCTGCACGGCGTCGTCGATGGTGGACATCACGATCAGGCATTCGGGGTCGGACATCATCGCCTCCGCGGCGCTGCACCGGCGCGCGATTCTACTTCGCCGGCGGGTGGCACGTCACGCCGGGCCAAGGGGTTGAAAACCGCCCGCGCCACCGCCAACTGCACGTGGTCATCGCACGCGCGGAGGGCCCTGTGCCCGCACTGTTGCTGATCTTCCTGGTCGTCCCCCTGGTCGAGATCTATGTCCTGATCGAGGTGGGCGGCATGATCGGCGCCCTGCCGACCGTGCTCGCCTGCGTGGCGACCGCCGTCATCGGTGGTGGCCTGTTGCGCTACCAGGGCTTCCAGACACTGCGACGGGCCCAGCGCAACATGGACCGCGGCCAACTGCCGGCCATGGAGATGTTCGAGGGTGTGGCCCTGGCGATCGGCGGCGCCCTGCTGTTGACCCCCGGATTCGTCACCGACGTCGCCGGCTTCCTCTGTCTCGTGCCCTGGACGCGGCGTGCGCTCATCGCGGCCGCCCTGCGGCGCATGGAGACGCGGTTCAGCGGCGGCGGCCCGGGCGGGCCCGGCAGCACCGGCCAGGACGGGCGCGACGACCGCACGCTCGAGGGCGAGTTCCGCCGCCGCGACTGAGCGCCCCAGCGCGGCTTCGAGGGGTCTTGCAATTCGCGCCTGCATGACTATCATTGGCACTCGACAAACAAGAGTGCTAACAGGTTCCTCCGGGTTCCGCAGTCGATACCACAAAGGAGAAGGCGTCCATGAATATCCGTCCGTTGCACGATCGCGTCGTCATCAAGCGTCTCGAAGAGGAGCGCACGACCGCGGGCGGCATCGTCATCCCCGATACCGCGGCCGAGAAGCCGCAGCGGGGCGAGGTCGTTGCCGTCGGCAAGGGCAAGCCCACCGACGACGGCGGGGTCCGCACGCCCGAGGTACAGAAGGGTGACAAGGTGCTGTTCGGCAAGTATGCCGGCACCGAGATCAAGATCGACGACGAGGACTACCTCGTCATGCGCGAGGATGACGTCGTCGCCGTGCTCGAGGGCTGAGCCCGGCAGCGCCGATTCCCCGCAGCGAACAACGAGACATCCAGACAGAGGGTACGGAAATGGCAGCGAAAGAAGTCCGTTTCAGCAATGACGCGCGCCAGCGCATGCAGCGCGGCGTCGACACCCTGGCGAATGCCGTCAAGGTGACGCTGGGCCCACGCGGCCGCAACGTCGTGATCGACAAATCGTTCGGTGCGCCCAACAGCACGAAGGACGGTGTCACCGTCGCCAAGGAGATCGAGCTCGAGGACAAGTTCGAGAACATGGGCGCGCAGATGGTCAAGGAGGTCTCCTCGCAGACATCCGACGAGGCCGGCGACGGCACCACTACCGCCACCGTGCTGGCGCAGTCGATGGTCCGCGAGGGCATGAAGTCGGTCACGGCCGGAATGAACCCGATGGATCTCAAGCGCGGCATGGACCATGCCGTACGGGCGGCCGTCGAGCACATGGTGAGCCTGTCCAAGCCGTGTAACGATTCCAAGTCGATCGCGCAGGTCGGCTCGATCTCGTCCAACGCCGACCAGGAGGTCGGTCAGCTCATCGCCGACTCCATGGACCGGGTCGGCCAGGAAGGCGTGATCACCGTCGAAGAGGGCTCCGGGCTGGACAACGAGCTCGACGTGGTCGAGGGCATGGAGTTCGACCGCGGCTACCAGAGCCCGTACTTCGTGACCAACAACGAGAGCATGCAGGCCGAGCTCGACAACCCCTACATCCTCATCCACGACAAGAAGGTCTCGAACATCCGGGACCTGCTGCCCGTGCTCGAGGCCGTGTCGAAGGAGAGCCGGCCGCTGCTGATCGTCTCCGAGGAGGTCGAGGGCGAGGCCCTGGCCACGCTCGTGGTCAACAACATCCGCGGCATCGTCAAGGTCTGCGCGGTCAAGGCCCCCGGCTTCGGTGACCGGCGCAAGGCCATGCTCCAGGACCTCGCCGTGCTGACCGGCGGCCAGGTGATCTCCGAGGAAGTCGGCATGAAGCTCGAGAACGCCGGCATCGAGCACCTCGGCCAGGCCGGCCGGGTCACGGTCGACAAGGACAACACCACGGTCGTCAGCGGTTCCGGCAACAAGGCCGACATCGAGGCCCGCTGCAAGCAGATCCGCCAGCAGATCGAGGAGTCCACCTCGGACTACGACAAGGAGAAGCTGCAGGAGCGGCTGGCGAAGCTGGCCGGCGGTGTTGCGGTCATCAAGGTCGGGGCCGCGACCGAGACCGAGATGAAGGAGAAGAAGGACCGCGTGGACGATGCCCTGCATGCCACCCGTGCCGCGGTCGAAGAAGGCGTGGTGCCCGGCGGCGGCGTGTCGCTGGTGCGCTGCATCGCCGGGATTGAGGGCACGAAGGGCGACAACCACGATCAGGACATGGGCATCGGCATCGTCCGCCGAGCGCTCGAGGAACCGATGCGCCAGATCGTCTACAATTCCGGCGGCGAGCCCTCCGTGGTCCTCAACCAGGTCCGCAACGAGCAGGGCAACTACGGCTACAACGCCGCCACCGGCGATTTCGGCGACATGATCGATCTCGGCATCATCGATCCGACCAAGGTCACGCGCACCGCGCTGCAGAACGCCACGTCGATCGCCAGCGTGATGATCACGACCGAGGCGATGGTCGCCGACCTGCCGAAGGAGGACGACCAGTCGGGCGGTGGTGGCGCCGACATGGGCGGTATGGGCGGTATGGGCGGCATGGGCGGCATGATGTAAGCTGCCCGGCCTGCCGGCCGCACGCAAAAGCCCCGCTCCGGCGGGGCTTTTTTTTTACCGGCGGCGGGCTCGCGCGGGAGGGCGGCTTGAAAGCGCCACCCCGGGGCGCTCCATCTTTGCAACCCTGCGTGCGTCCGCACCCACGGTGCCGTGGCCGCGCCTCGCCTGGGGACGCGATTGGACACGCTGATCCTGTTCCAGCGGCTCGGGGTGGCGCTGGCCATTGGCCTGCTGATCGGCCTCGAGCGCGGCTGGACCCAGCGCAAGCGCGCCGAGGGCCAGCGCCCGGCCGGCCTGCGCACGTTTGCGATCATCGGCTTGCTCGGCGGCGTCTGGGCGCTCATCGGCCGGGAAGCGGGGCCGGTGGTCCTCGCCACCGGGTTCGCCGTCTTTGCCGGCACGCTGGTGGCGATGCGCTGGCTGCGGACCACTACCAGCGAGGCATCGCCGGACCACGGCCTCACGACGTTGACCGCGGCGTTGCTGACGTTCGGCCTGGGTGCCCTCGCGGTCCTCGGCCAGGTCGCCGCGGCCGCCGCCGGCGGCGTGGTCACGGCGCTGCTGCTCAACCTCAAGCCCACGCTCCATGGCTGGCTGCTGCAACTGTCCCGCGACGAGCTGCTCGCCGTGTTCAAGCTCGGCCTGCTCTCCGTGGTCGTCCTGCCCGTGCTGCCCGACCGAGGGCTCGGCCCCTGGGGTGCGCTGAATCCGTATGCCGTGTGGTGGCTGGTCGTGCTGATCGCCGGCATCTCGTTCCTGGGTTATGCAGCGACGAAGGCGGTGGGGCCGGGGCGGGGCGTGCCCTTGACGGGGGGGCTCGGTGGACTGGCGTCCTCGACCGCGACCACGCTGAGCCTTGCGCGCATGGCGCGTCGGCGGCCGGCGATCAGCGCGCTGCTGGCCAGCGGAACGGCGCTGGCCGCGGCCGTGATGTTCCCCCGGCTCGCGCTCGAGGTGGCCGTCGTGAATCCGGCGCTGCTGGCTGAGCTGGCGCCCGCGCTGACGGCGGTCACGGGGATCGCGCTCGTGGGCGCGGGGATCCTCTGGTGGCGCTCTTCGGGCGCCGCCGCGGACAAGCCCCTGGGCTTGAAGAACCCCTGCGAGATCGGCCTCGCGTTGCAGTTCGGCGCCCTGCTCGCGCTCATGATGTTGCTCGCCGAAGCCGCGCGGCAGTGGTTCGGCGACCGCGGGATCCTCGTGCTCGCGGCGGTGGCCGGCCTCGCCGACGTCGACGCGATCGCGCTCTCGGTCGCGCGCATGGCCCGAAACGGTCTCGACGAACGGCTCGCCTCCGGCGCCATCCTGCTGGCCGCGGGGAGCAATACCGTGGTCAAGGTGTTCCTGGCCGCGCTGCTCGGCAATGCCCGCATGGCGCTGCGGCTCGCGATCGTCCTCGGCCCTGCTCTGCTCGGGGGCGCCCTCGTGCTCGTCGCTGTGTGACCGACCGCGGTCGGTGCTCGGCGTTGGTTCACTCGCCGGCGGCCGCCGCCTCGAGGTCGGCCAGGTACTTGCGCCGCCAGGCGACGAGATTGTTGCGCCGCAGGATCTCGATCATGGTCTGCCAGCGCTCGAGGCGCTCCGCGCGCGGCATCGCCAGCGCCTGTTCCAGGCCCGCCGCCATGCCCTCGCGGTCGTACGGATTGATGATCACGGCCGCGTCGAGCTCGGCGGCGGCCCCGGCCAGCTCCGACAGGACCAGGATCCCGGGGTCGTCCGGATCCTGGGCGGCGACGAATTCCTTCGCCACCAGGTTCATGCCGTCACGCAGGGGGGTCACGAAGCCGACCCGCGCGATCCGGAAAAAGCCGAGCAGCGAGCCCCGCGCGAACGCCTTGTTCATGTAGCGGATGGGGACCCAGTCGAAGTCGGCAAAACGGCCGTTGATGTGGCCGGCGCCGGCCTCGAGGGTCTCGCGCAGTACCTCGTACTCGTCGATGTTCTCGCGCGACGGGCTGGCGATCTGCATGAACACGGTTCGCCCGCGCCGCTTCGGGAAGTCCTGCAGCAGGCGCTCGTACGCGTCGAAGCGCTGTGGCAGCCCCTTGGAGTAGTCGAGGCGCTCGGCGCCGATGATGAGGTCGCTCTGTCCGAGACTGTCGGTGAGGCGCCGCACGCGGCGGCTACCGGTGGAGTCGGCGGCGAGCCCGCTCAGTTCGTCGCAGTCCACGCCCACCGGCCGGGCGGTCGTTCGCACCAACCGCCCGCCGAAGCGGACGCCGCCCTCGGCCCACTCCGCGCCCAGGCCGTAGACGAACGAGGTCTCGAGCGCGCGCCGGTCCTCGGGCGTCTGCAGCCCGACGAGGTCATAGGCGGCGAGCGACCGCAGCCAGTCGCGCCAGCCGGGCATGGCCTTGAGCAGGCCGTAGCTGGGGAACGGGATGTGGAGGAAGAAGCCGACGGGCTGACGTGCGCCCAGCCTGCGCAGTGCGTCCGCCAGCGGTACCAGGTGGTAGTCGTTGACCCAGATGAGCTCGTCGCCCTGCAGCAGCGGCGCGAGCTGTTGCGCGAAGCGCTGATTGACGGCCTCGTAGGTGCGGCGGTGCTCGCCGTCGTACGCCATTCGCCCGAGCATGAAATGACACAGCGGCCACAGCACCGCGTTCGAGAATCCCGCGTAGTAGTGCTCGTACTCGCCCGGGGTGAGGGGCGTCGTCGCGTAGGTGATGCCCTCGACGCGCGACTGTTCCGCCTCGGCCGGGGGCGCCTCCTCGATCTCCCCGTTCCAGCCGAACCAGATGCCGCCGTACTCGGCGAGTGCGCCGGCGAGCGCGACCGCCAGGCCCCCGGCCTGCGGTCGCTGGCCGCGCCGCGGGATCGCGACCCGGTTGGAGACGACGACGAGGCGGGTCAAAACGCGTCCTCCCAGGGGCGGCTGAGCCGCAGCGCCGAGTTGATCAGCCCGACCATCGAATAGGTCTGCGGGAAGTTGCCCCACAGTTCATGCGTGGCCGGGTCGAGGTCTTCCGACAGCAGGCCCAGGCGGGTGGTCGCTGCGAGCATGTTGTCGAACAGCCGGCGCGCCTCGTCGTGGCGGCCGATGGCCGCCAGCGCATCGATGAACCAGAAGGTGCAGATGTTGAACGCGTTCTCGGGCGTGCCGAAATCGTCCTCGCCGACGTAGCGGAACAGGTGGTCGCCGCGGCGCAGCTCGCCCTCGATGGCCTCGACCGTGGCGACGAAGCGCGGATCGTCGGCGCCGATGAAGCCGAGCTCGTGCAGCAGCAGGAGACTGGCGTCGAGGCGCTCGCCGTCGAAGCTCTCGACGAAGGCGCCGCGGCTCTCGTTCCAGCCGCGCGCGCTGATCGTCGCGTGGATCCGGTCCGCGCACGCCCGCCACGCGTCGTGCTCGTCCGCCAGCTCGAGACGCCCCGCGATGCGCGCGAGGCGGTCGCACGCCGCCCAGCACATGACGGCGGAGTACGTGTGCACCTTCTCGTGGCCGCGGTATTCCCAGGGCCCGGCGTCGGGCTGGTCGAACAACTCGGCGGCGCGGGCGCCCAGCGGCTCCAGGCGCCGGAACAGCGACGCGTCGCCCGGGCGGGCGAGGCGCTCGTCGAAAAAGGCCTGGGTGACGGCCAGCACGACCGCCCCGTAACTGTCGTGCTGCACCTGGCGCCAGGCGTCGTTGCCGATGCGCACCGGAGCCATGCCGCCGTAGCCCGTCAGCGCCTGCGCCTCGCGCTCGTCCAGCTCGGTCTCGCCACCGATGCCGTAGAGCGGTTGCAGCTGATCGTCGCCGGCGGCAACGAGGTTGATGATATAGCGCAGGTAGCGCTCGAGCGTGCCGGTCGCGCCCAGGCGGTTCAGCGCGTGCACCACGAAATAGGCATCGCGCAGCCAGCAGTAGCGGTAGTCCCAGTTGCGGCCGCTGTCCGGCGCCTCCGGGATCGAGGTCGTCATTGCAGCGACGACCGCGCCCGTGTCGTCGAATGTCGACAGCTTGAGGGTGATCGCCGCACGCATCACCGCCCGCTGCCACTCGAAGGGAATCGCGAGCGCGCGGCCCCATTCCTGCCAGTACGTGCGGGTCTCGTCGAAGAACCGACGGCCCATCTCGGTCACCGACTCGGTCACGCTCTCGTCCGGGCCGAGGATCAGGGTCATGCCCGCCTCCAGGACCTGTGCCCGCTCCTGGAGCACCGCTGTGACGGGCGCATCCGTGGTCAGGCGCAGCACCTGCTCGTCGAACACGAAGCGCACGTGATTGCTGCCCTGGGTGACACTGTGGTGGCTCTCGCCGTGCGCGGCGCTCGGGCGCAGGCGGATCCGCACCACCGGGTTGCCGCTCAGCACCGTCACCTGGCGGATCAGCATCACGGGCCGGAAACGCCGCCCGTACTGGGCGAAACGGGGCGCGAAATCGGTAATCCGCAGGGCCCCGCCCTGGCCGTCGTACAGCTCGGTGCACAGGATGGCCGTGTTGCGCAGATAGTACTGCCGGGCCTCGCGGCGATCCTGCAGTTCGATCCCGAAGTAGCCGCGGTCATTGCCCGAGTCGACCAGGTGCGAGAACACCGGCTCGCCGTCGAAGCGCGGGAAGCAGCCCCAGACGATCGTGCCGACCGCGTCGATCAGCGCGGAGATCTGGCAGTTGCCGATCAGTCCGAGCTCGAGCCCGCCGGTGCTGGCGTCGCCGTTCGCGCTCAAGGAACCCCCGCCGCATCGCCGCTGTCGTGCCCGACGAGGCGTTCGGGCAGGCTGTCGAGCCACGCGAGCGTGGCCGCCACGGACGCGAGCGTGGCGCACGCGGCGCTCGCCTCGTGGTGCTCCCCCACCCGGATCGAGTGGCCGCCGAGCGCGTTGGCCGCGGCGAAGGCGTCTTCATCCGTGCGGTCGTCGCCGACGAAGACCGGGACACGGCCGGCGAACGGTTGCTCCTGCATGAACGCGCGCACGGCTTGACCCTTGTCGCGCAGGCCCGGCTTGAGCTCGAAGACCTGCTTGCCGGCCTGGACATGGAAATCGTCCCCGAGCAGCCGCCGCTGGCGCTCGAGGAAGGCGCCCACCTCGTCACGGCGCTCGGGCGCGGCGCGGTAGTGCACGGCGACCGCTGCGCCCTTGTCCTCGGCGGCGAGCCCGTGGCGCGCGGCGACGAAGCCGCCGATCGCCTCGCGCACGTGCGCCAGGCGATCGGCCGCGTCGGTGTGGGTGAGCACGCGGCCGCGCGCATCGCGCCGTTCGATCCCGTGCAGGGCCGCCAGCGGCGGGCGCAGCGGGTGCAGCACCCGGTCGAGGTCGGCCAGCGAGCGCCCGCTGACGATCGCCAGGGCGCCGTCGAACGCGCTCGCCAGACGCGCGAGGCGGTCGGCCAGATCGGGCGGCGGCACGACCGCATCGGGGCGGTCCGCGATCTCGACCAGCGTGCCGTCGAAGTCGAGGAACAGGGCCCAGTTGTCGGCCGGGGTGGGCAGCGTATTCATGGGCCAACCATAGCGGGCGGCGCGGCGGTCGCCAAGCGGGCTTGCATCCGCTCGACCGTGACCGCAAATTGCAACACAGGCGTGACGACCGTGGCGGGGCGCGCCACGGCCCGGGCGAGGAACGGCATGAACGCAATGCTCGAAGATCCCATCACACGGGCGCGGACCGTACCGCGCACGGCCGACGTCGAGCGGGCGCGGCCCGCAACTGCGGGCGGGGAGCGCGACGCGCTGGTCGAGCGCATACGGGGGCTGCTCGAGCGCGAGAACGCGGTGCTGGTGGCGCACTACTACACGGATCCGGAGATCCAGGCACTGGCGGACGCGACCGGCGGGACCGTCTCCGATTCGCTGGAGATGGCGCGCTTCGGCAGCGCGCACCCGGCCGACACCCTCGTGGTGGCGGGCGTGCGCTTCATGGGCGAGACGGCGAAGATCCTCAACCCCGAGAAACGGGTGCTGATGCCGACTCTGGAGGCGACCTGCTCGCTCGACATCGGCTGCCCGCCCGACGAGTTCGCGCGCTTCTGCGACCAGCATCCCGACCGCACCGTCGTGGTGTACGCGAACACCAGCGCCGCGGTGAAGGCCCGGGCCGACTGGGTCGTGACGTCGAGTATCGCCCTGGACGTGATCGAGTACCTCGACGAATGCGGCGAGAAGATCCTGTGGGCCCCGGACCGCCATCTCGGGCGCTACATCGAGCGTTGCTCGGGCGCCGACATGGTGCTCTGGCAGGGGTCGTGCATCGTCCACGACGAGTTCCGGGCGCGCGAACTGCAGAAGCTCAAGGCGGCCCACCCCGAGGCGGGCGTGCTGGTCCACCCCGAGTCGCCCGCGGAAGTGATCGACATCGCCGACGTGGTCGGCTCCACCACGCAGCTCATCCGGGGGGCGCAGCAACTGTCCAACGACACGTTCATCGTCGCCACCGACCGCGGCATCTTCCACAAGATGCAGCAGGCGGCGCCCGGCAAGCGCTTCATCGAGGCGCCCACCGGCGGGGCGGGGGCGACGTGTCGCTCGTGTGCGCACTGTCCCTGGATGGCCATGAACGGCCTGGAGAACCTGGCCGCCGCCCTGGAGCACGGTCGCAACGAGATCACGGTCGCCGAGGAGGTGCGGCGCCAGGCGCTGCACTCGGTCCAGCGCATGGTCGACTTCGCCAATCGCGAGCGCGTCCAGGTCCACGGCACCGGGACGGCCTGAGGCGGTCGCGGCGGATCGGGCGGGGACCGGGTTCTCGACAGGGCGCTGCGAGCGCAAGGATGCGCGAAGGCGAAGGGCGGCGCGGGTCGGGCGGCCCGCGGCCGCGGCGGCAGCGTGGTCCGGCCGCGCTCCGTGCGCATCCAGCCCGGTTCGCGGGCGGGCCCGCCCCTGAAGGCAGACCGACCCGCCGGGGGTCAGGACTCATGCGGGAGCGGGCCTGCCCGCGGGGACGAGGTCCCGATCGCCGCGGAGTGCGCCCTGGCCCCGAAGGCATCGCTGGCCGCCCGCCCCGTTCGGCGCTGGCCGCCTGCCGCCCGCCGCGCGTCGCCGTTCGCCCGCGGCGCCCTGCGCGACAACGATGAGCGACGCCCGCGGTGCCCCGTGAGCGGCGCGGATGGGCATGCTATACTGAAGGGGCAATGATCGAGCCAACGCACAATTTCCCGCTCGACCGGGACCAGGTCGGCGATCTGCTGGAGCGTCACGGCATCCTGCCGACGCAGCAGCGGGTCGATATCGCGCACCTGCTGTTCCAGCGCGCGCAGCACCTCGCGGCCGATCAGGTGCTGGCACAGGTGAACGCCGACTACGGTCACGTCTCGAAGGCCACCGTGTACAACACGCTGGGGCTGTTCGTGCGCCGTGGGCTCGTGCGCGAGGTGCTGATCGAGCCGGGGCGAACCTTCTACGACTCCAATACGCGCGATCACCACCACCTGTACAACGTCGACAGTGGCCACCTGACCGACATCCCCGCCAGCAGCGTCCGCATCGACGGCGACCCCGGCCTGCCCAACGGCACGGAGATCGAGGGGATGGACCTCGTCATCCGGGTGCGCAACCGCGACCCGCGCTGACGCGCCCACGCCTTCCCCGCCGTATTGGCAACGGCCTCGATTCAGGGGCTGGAGTCGCCGTGGTCGGCCAGGTTCAGGCCAGGGCACGAAGCCGCACGGAGGCCATCTCGGGGAGGGAAGGCCGATTTTCGGCGAAGCCGAATGCCGGCGGCAACACGACACGCCCCTGCCCGCTGCGCTCATGCCGGCATGGAGCAAGCGGGCGTCGGCTCGACACCGTCCCGCCGGCATTGCCCTTCGCTTCGCTGCCGGCAGAACCGGCCTGCGGCCACTTCGCAAAAGCGCGCTTGCCGCAACGCCCTTCGCCGATCGCCACGCTCGTCTGGATTCTCTGCGTCCTCTGCGACTCTGCGTGATCGCTCCTGAAATCCTTCGCGTTTCCTGGGAGCCCGTCCGAGCAACCGTGTACCGACTGCGCGCGTCCCACAGCGGCCATCTTGAGCGATCGTTCGACTCACATGAGAACCACCCTGCTCGTCTCACGATCGCTCAACCTGCCTCGCTGTCCCACGCGCTCGCGACGGCACAGATTCCTCGGACAGACGCCTCGCGCTCTTGGCGCCTTGGCGAGAACCCCGAGCCCGGGGGCGATCAGCCGTCACGACGAGGCGCTGGTCTCCTCCTCGGCCTCCTCGCGGGCGAAGACGACCAGGTGCTTGAGCTCGGGACGGATCCCGATGCGCTCGCCGATCGGATGGTCGTCGTGGCTCGGTGACAGGCAGAGCACGCGGTCGCCGTCGACCTGCAGCGTGTAGAGGAAGTCGGCGCCGCGGAAGGTGCGGTGCATGACCCTCGCGGTCAGCTCGCTGTCCGGGTCGTGGATGATGTCGTCCGGGCGCACCAGCAGGTACACCGTGTCGCCGGACGCGAAGCCGCGCGGCAGCCCGCCGCGCAGCACGCCCAGCCCCGTCGCGAGGCGGCCCGCGTCCAGGACCCGGCCCCGGATGAGCGTGCCCTGACCGATGAAGTCGGCCACGACCCGGTCCGCGGGCCGGTGGTAGAGGCTGTAGGGGGTGGCCCACTGGTGCAGGCGGCCCTGGTCCATCACGCCGATCCGGTCGGCCATGGCGAAGGCCTCGAACTGGTCGTGCGTGACCAGCAGCGCCGTGACGTGCTCGCGGCGCAGGATCTGTCGCACCTCCTGCGCGAGCTGGGACCGGCGCTCGATGTCCTGGCTCGAGAACGGCTCGTCGAGCAGCAGTAGCGTCGGGCGCGGAGCGATCGCCCGCGCCAGCGCCGCCCGCTGCTGCTGGCCGCCCGACAGCTCGTGGGGGTAGCTTGCCCCGAGCCCCTCCAGCCCGACCAGCGCGAGCAGTTCGTCGACGCGCGCCGCCGCCGCCCGCCTGCCCCAGGTGCGCAGGCCGAAGCCGACGTTGGCCGCCAGGGTCAGGTGCGGGAACAGCGCCAGGTCCTGGAACAGCATCCCCACCGAGCGGTCCTGCGGCGCCAGGCTCCAGCAAGGGGTGCTGGCGACGCGGCCGGCGAGCGCGATCGTGCCGTTGGCAACCCGCTCGAAGCCCGCGATCGCGCGCAGCAGGGATGTCTTGCCGCAGCCGCTGGGGCCCACGAGGCAGCCGATCTCGCCGGTCTCGAGGGACAGGCCGACCCCGTCGACCGCGACCGTGTCGCCGAAGCGCACGCAGACGCCGTGCAGATCAAGCTGTGCCACGCCGCCGTCCCGGTTGGCTCGCCGTGATCGAGCGGCTGATCAGGATCACGGGGATCAGTCCCGTGGCGACGATGGCCAGCGCGCTGGGCGCCGCGTCGGCGAGGCGCTCGTCGGACGCCAGCTCGTAGGTGCGCACCGCGAGCGTGTTGAAATCCAGCGGCCGCATGATCAGCGTCGCCGGCAGTTCCTTGAGCACATCGACGAACACCAGCAGCAGCGCCGTGAGCAGACTGCCGCGCATGATCGGCAGGTGCACGCGCGCGAGCACCGCGAAGCCCCGGTGACCGAGCGAGCGCGCCGCCTCGTCCATCGACGGGCGGACCTTGCTCAGGCCCGACTCGACCGTCTGCAGCGCCGCGGTCATGAAACGCACGGCGTAGGCGAACACCAGGATGAACAGCGTGCCGGACAGCAGCAGGCCCGGCGCCACCCCGAAGTGCGCCTCGAGCCACTGGTTCGCCGCGTTGTCGAGCCAGCCGAACGGGATCAGGATGCCGACCGCGAGAACCGGCCCCGGGATCGCGTAGCCCATGCCCGCGAGCCGGACACCGAAGCGCACCGGCGCGCTCGGCCGCTGGCGCTGCCCGCAGCCGAGGAAAACGGCGATCGCGAGGGTCGTGACCGCGGCGACGAGCGCCAGGCCGAAGCTGTTGGCGGCCAGGCTCGCGAAGGCCGCGTCGACCATCGTGTCCGCCGTCTCGAGCGCCCACAGGGCGAGTTGCGCGACGGGCACGACGAAGCCGAGCAGCAGTGGCAGCGCGCAGGCCGCGATCGCCGCCCACCGGTGCCGCCCCTGCAGCGGCGTCGGGCGCAGCGCCTGGTGGCGACTGGTCGCATGGTGGTACCGGGCACGCCGGCGCGAGCGGCGCTCGAGGATCACGAGCACGAACACGAAGCCGAGCAGCACGGCCGCGAGCTGGGCGGCCGCACCGACGTCGCCCAGCCCGAACCAGGTGCGGAAGATCCCGGTCGTGAACGTCGAGACGCCGAAGTAGTGCACTGCCCCGTACTCGGCGAGGGTCTCCATCAGCACCAGCGACAGGCCGGCCACGATCGCGGGGCGGGCGAGCGGCACGGCGATCGTGAAGAATGCGCGCCAAGGGCCGCAGCCGAGCGTGCGCGCGACCTCGAGGGCGCACACGGACTGCTCCAGGAAGGCCGCGCGCGCGAGCAGGTAGACGTACGGGAAGAGGACGAGCGTGAGCATCGCGATCGCGCCCCCGAGCGACCGGATCTCGGGGAACCAGTAGTCGCCGTAGCCCCAGCCGGTCGCCGCGCGCAGCGCCTCCTGCACCGGTCCCGCGTACTCGAGCAGTCCGGTATAGGTGTAGGCGATGATGTAGGACGGCATGGCGAGCGGCAGCAGGAGCGCCCAAGTGAAAAAGCGCCGCCCGGGGAACTCGCACATGCTGGTCAGCCAGGCGGTGGTCACGCCGATCAACAGCGTGCCGACGCCGACGCCGAGGGCGAGCGCCAGGGAGTTGCCGACGTAGCGCGGCAGCACCGTGGCCACGAGATGCCCCCAGACGTCGCCCGCCGGCTGGGCGACGAAGGCCGCGATGGTCAGCAGGGGCAGGGCGAACACGGCGGCGACCGCGCAGACGCCGAGCGTCCAGGCGTCCGGGCGCCAGCGGCCGACCGCCGGGCGATCCGGCTCGCGGGTCGTGACGGCGTGCGGGGCGATCGAGCTCATCGGGCGACGATCCTCGCGGCGCCCGGACAGCGGCGGGGCGGCGCCACCTCAGCGCCAGCCGACGCGATCGAAGATCCGCACGGCGGCGCCGTTGAGCGCGCCGATCCGCGACAGCGACGCGTGGTCCTTGCGGAACGGATGGTCGCCGAGCCGGCGTACCGCCGCGCTCGCCTGCGTACTCGGGCGAACCGGGTACTCGTAATTCGAGCGTGCCAGCCGGCGCTGGGCATCCGGGCGGGTCAGGAACTCGAGCAGGCGCACGGCGGCCTCGGGGTGGGGTGCGTGGCGCAGCACGCCGGCCCCGGTGACGTTGACATGGGCGCCGCGGCCGGACTGGTTGGGGAAGAACAGCCGGATCTGCTCGGCGGTCGCGCGTGCTTCCGGGTCGTCCTCGGCGTTCGCCATGCGCGCGTGGTAGTAGGTGTTGACGATGGCGACGTCGCAGATCCCCGCGGCGATCGCGCGTAGCTGCTCGGTGTCGCCGCCCTGCGGCGGGCGGGCCATGTTCTCGACGATGCCGCGTGCCCACTGCTCGGCGTAGTCGCGATCGTGCGCCGCGATGATCGAGGCGAGCAGCGACTGGTTGTAGACGTTGTCCGACGAGCGGATGCAGAGCCGGCCTTTCCAGCGCGGCTCCGCGAGCGCCTCGTACGTGGAGAGCGCGCTGCGCTCGACGCGCTCGCGGCTGTAGGCGATCACCCGCGCGCGCATCGACAGCCCGAACCAATGGTTGTCGGCGTCGCGCAGGTACGGCGGCACCGCCTCGGCGAGCGCCTCGGAGCTCACGGAACGGAACAGGCCGCCCTCCCGGGCGCGGTGAAGGCGGGCGGCGTCGACCGTGATCAGCACGTCGGCGGGCGTGCTGGCCCCCTCGATCTCGAGGCGCTTGATCATCGCGTCCGAGTTGCCCGTGATCAGACCGACCTCGATGCCGGTCTCGTCGCTGAAGCGATCGAGCAGCGGCTCGATCAGCGAGTCGTGGCGCGCCGAGTACACGTTGACGCGCTCGGCGGCCGCCGCTGCGGCGAGCGGCAGCAACAGGGCAAGGCTGGCGGCCGGGACAACCGCGAGCAGGCGGCGCATGGTGTTCCCCTCGGTGTGCGTCGGACAGGTGCGCCGGCGGGCGCGTACGGGTGGCACGATCCGCCGACAACCGGTTGTACGCCCGTCGGCCACCCTCCAGACCCCTAATTATACGGACAAAACGCCCAAACTTGAATGAGAAGAATTGTCATTTCGGTGGTGGGCAGGGGCCGCGGCCGCTGCGATAATCCGGTGTCAATGACGCGCGCGACCCCAGAGGCACTGGCACCGGGCCCGCTCGGCGCCGCCGCACCGCCGGCCACGGCGGCGGCGGGCGAGCGCGCCCTGGCCGCGTT
>CAZVFN010000050.1:0-19765 GCA_964626335.1 uncultured Ectothiorhodospiraceae bacterium | reverse complement strand
GCCTGAAGGTACCCATGACGTTTCGCCTCGCCGTCACCGCGGGCCGCGGCGCTCGCGACAACCCCGCTGCCGGGTTGATCGCCTCCACTCGTCGGGGCAATCCTTCGAAGGAAGCGGTTGGATTCCCGATCCTTTCCCATGCTCGACAGCGCCGAGACGCCTTGTTAGCGTTCTCACGACACTCTCGGCGGTCCCCGCGAGGGGATAATAGGGAATCCGGTGCGCCCGCCTGGAAAGGACGGGCAAGTCCGGAGCTGCCCCCGCAACTGTAGGCGGTGTGTGGCGGTCCAAAGAAAGCCACTGGGAAAGCGGTCCCACCGTAGACCCGGGAAGGCGGAGCGTGCCAAGCCGCAAGCCAGGAGACCTGCCGTCGACGAGGCCCATCGCATGCACTGGGCGGGATGGACCGGTGCCGGGAGGATAATCATGCCCGATTCCCACACCAGCTTGACGGCGGTCGGCGGTCTGCGCGGTCGCTACCCCGACAACCGGCAGACTTCGCCGCGGCGACGCTGAGATGCGCGCGCCGCGACGCCGATCGCGGCCGAATCGTCCAGCCAGCCAGGATGCGGCCCGGGCCCATGACGCGCGAGGCGAGGAGTCGATCTCCGGGCTGTCGCAGGAGGCCGGTTCCGCCGCATCCGACGGGACCCCCGAGGACGATCCCGGCCGCCTGATCGAGCAGACGTTCCTGGCTTCAGCGAGCGTATGCGATGCCGACGAGCTCATTCTGGCTTGGATGGCGCTGCTGCCGCGAGAGTTGCCGCCGCCCCAGGCGGCCAGGCGGTTATGTGCGCGTCTGCGCGCGCAAGTCAGCCCGCCATTGGCTGCGCATCAGCAGCGCCTGCTGGAGCTTCTCGAGTTCGTGGCAAAGCACCGCGAGCGCGCCGACACCCAGTAAGTGTCGGCGCGCGCAATGCACGTTCGAAACGACGATGGAGGAGAGGAATCATGGCCAAACCAGCCAATCTCGGCTTTCCGCGCATCGGCGCTAAGCGCGAGCTGAAAAAAGCCACGGAAAGCTATTGGAAAAACGAAACGGATCGCGATGCGCTTCTGGAAATGGGCGCTCAACTCCGCGCCGACAACTGGCGGCTCCAGCGCGACGCCGGCATCCAGGTCATCCCGTCCAACGATTTTTCCTTTTACGATCAGGTCCTGGACATGGCGGCCACGGTCGGCGCGGTGCCGCGGCGTTTCGGCCATAGCGGCGGGGACGTCGATCTCGATACCTATTTCGCCATGGCCCGGGGCACCGACGAGGCGCCGGCGATGGAAATGACGAAATGGTTCGATACGAACTACCATTACATCGTTCCGGAATTCTACAAGGATCAGGACTTCGCCCTCTGCTCAACGAAAGCCGTGGACGAATTCCGCGAGGCGTTCGCGCTGAGAATCGAAACGCGGCCGGTGCTGATCGGGCCGGTCAGTTTCCTCGCCCTCGGCAAGGCCAAGGACGAGGCCTTCGACCCGCTGGCGCTGCTGGACAAGCTTCTGCCCGTCTACGAGGAGCTGCTTCACGCCCTCAGCGCCGCCGGCGCGGACTGGGTGCAGATGGACGAGCCCTTCCTGGCGCTGGATTTGAGCCAGGCCCAGCACGACGCGTTCAAAAAGGCCTATGCCCAGCTCGCCGCCGGCCGGCCCAAGCTGCTCATCGCCACCTACTTCGAGGGTCTCCGCGAGAATTTGGATCTCGCCGCCGGGCTTGGCGTGGACGGCCTGCATCTGGACCTCGTGCGCGCGCCCGACCAGCTCGCCGCCGCCTTGGAGAAACTCCCGGCCGCGATGCGGCTTTCGCTGGGCGTGGTCGACGGGCGCAATGTCTGGCGCAGCGATCTCTCCGCGGTGTTCGCGCAGGTCGAGCGCGCCCTGGGCGAACGCGACGCCGGGTCCATCGAAATCGCACCATCCTGCTCGCTGCTGCATTCGCCCGTCGATCTCGATAACGAGACTAAACTCGACGGTGAGCTGAAGTCCTGGCTCGCCTTTTCCAAACAGAAGCTCGAGGAGGTCGCGGCCCTGGCTACGGCCGCGGAATCGGGCAAGGCGAGCCTGGCCGAAACCTTCGAGGCCAGCGACCGGGCGATCGCGGCCCGGCGTGCCTCGCCGCGGATCCACAATCCGGCCGTCGCCGAGCGCTGCGCCAGGATCGACGAGAGCGCTCTCACGCGCGGCGCGCCCTACGCCGAACGGCGGGAGAAACAGGCCGAACACCTCGACCTGCCGGCCTTGCCCACCACCACCATCGGCTCCTTCCCGCAAACCCAGGACGTGCGCCGGGCCCGCGCAACGTATCGCCGCGGCGATATGACGGCGCAAGACTACGACCACTTCCTAAAAGCCAAAACCGAGGAGGCGATCCGCCGGCAGGAGGAGCTGGGCCTGGACGTCCTCGTCCACGGCGAGTTCGAGCGCAACGACATGGTCGAGTACTTCGGTGAACAGCTCGACGGTTTCGCCTTCACCCAATTCGGTTGGGTTCAATCTTTCGGCACCCGCTATGTAAAGCCGCCGATCATCTATGGTGACGTCTCTCGGCCCGAACCGATGACGGTGAAATGGACGCAGTACGCTCAGTCGCTGACCGATCGGCCGGTAAAAGGCATGCTCACCGGGCCGGTCACCATCCTGCAATGGTCGTTCGTGCGCGACGATCAGCCGCGTGCGGATACCTGCCGGCAGATCGGCCTGGCCATTCGCGACGAGGTCGCGGATCTGGAGGCGGCGGGTATCCGCCTGATCCAGATCGACGAGCCGGCCCTGCGCGAAGGCCTACCGCTACGACGGACCGACTGGGAAGGCTATCTGCAATGGGCGGTGGATTGCTTCCGTCTGGCTTCCAGCGTGGTGGCGGATGAAACCCAGATCCACACGCATATGTGCTATGCCGAGTTCCACGACATCATGCCGGCCATCGCGGGGTTGGACGCCGATGTCATCTCCATTGAGACCTCGCGCTCGGACATGGAGCTCCTCGACAGCTTTGTGGATTTTTCCTATCCCAACGAAATCGGTCCCGGCGTCTGGGATATCCATTCCCCGCGCATTCCCAAGCGCGAAGAAATGCGCGCGCTATTGGAGAAGGCCGCAAAGGTGGTCGATCCGGAGCGGCTCTGGGTCAATCCCGATTGCGGGCTCAAGACACGCGACTGGCAGGAGGTTCGTCCGTCTCTGGCCAACCTCGTCAGCGCCGCCCGGGAAATGCGCAACGCGTATTCTTCGGCGCCGTGAGCGGCGCACCCGGCTGTTGCACGCGCTTCGAGCCGGAAACCGGACTTTGTCACGCCTAATCCGGAACAGGCCCCGGCGCGCCTACCTCGCGCCGGGGTGCTCGTTTTCGCGTTCGGGCGCCTCTTCGCCGACCAAGGCGGTGAGCACCTCCCAGAAGCCGCCCGCCGCCCCCGCGCCGGCCCGGGAAAGCGTGCGCTCCAGCGCGGCCCCGCGCTCGGTCAGGCGCAGGGCGCGCCGGCGCTGCTCGGGCGAGATGCGGACCATCGCGTTTGTCACCGACCCGGCCCCGATCCACGCGATCCTGGCGCCCATCGGGGAGCCGACGCACCCGCCGGCGCTGCCCCCGGCCCGGGAGCCGCCCGCCTGGACCGGCGATCTCGACGCCGGCGACGTCATCGACCCGTACGACCAGTCCGCCGGGATCGATCCGCTGGCCGAGCCCGAGCCGGAATCCATCTTCGACCAGCGCATCTCGGGGTGAAAAGCCGGTCGTGGCGCTGACGCGACCGGCTTGCCAGGCGCCGGCGCTACGCCCGGTTCGGGGGCCTGAAAACGCCCCCGTGGAGGTACCCATCAGGTTTCGCCTCGCCGTCACCGCGGGCCGCGGCGCTCGGGACAACCCCGCTGCCGGGTTGATCGCCCCCACTCGTCGGGGCAATCCTTCGAACGAAGCGGATGGCTTTCCTATCTTTCGTCAGATAATGGCACGGCAGCCGGATCGACTGGATCGGGCCTTGGGGGGCGATGGCGTCGATGCCGGGCACCAGCAGCATCGTCAATGCCATCAGGCCCGTGCCGAGTTCGGCCGGACGGCAGGCTGCCGGGCCGCTGGCGGATTCGGGTGTCGTGTCCAAGCGATCCCTCCTCCGGGCGGCGTTCGGGAACGAGCGCGCGCGTGCAGGTCCTGAGCACCAGGTGATCCGGCTCGCTGGAGCGCCCCGGACGAATGGCTCAGGTCGGCGGGTCGACGGGAGGAGCAGCCTGCCGTATCAGGCGCATTCCCGTTCCGCGATCTCCGGCGCCTCGTCGAGGATGCCGAGGCCGTGGCGCCGAGTCGCCCCGCTGATGTTCAGGGGCCGCGTCAGGCGCACGATACCGGCGAACCGCGACAGGTACAGGCCCTTGTCCATGGCGGTCGCGAGTCGCGTCGGCATGGGCGCAGCGGCGCGCTTGCCGCGAAGGGGACCAGCGGCTCCCCGGGTCACGCGGTTGCGCACCAGCTCGATCCCGTCGAACGTGCCGAGGCCGCGGACCCCGCGGGTAGCCGTTCGCAGGCAGGCGCCGCCCGCGGCCCGTTATCGGACCGCGGGCATCTCGCCGGGAGGCCTTACTGACCCAGCTTCTGCGAGATCACCGCCGCCGGGTCGCCTTCACCGTCGGCGTTCCTGATACCGCCGGTGTGGTAGATACCGGACTGGCCGAACCAGCGCTCGAGCATCTCGGGATTCTCCCGGATGACCTTCTTGCCCGCGGCCAGCGGCTCCATGCCGTCCTTGTTGACGTAGCCCATGCCTAGGCTCTGCTCCTCGACCGTCCAGTCGTAATTGTCGAGGAACTGGCCGATGTTGGGACAGGACCAGGCGTAGCCGGTCTGCGTCACCGTGTTGACGATGACCTCGCCCTTGTTCGGGCCCCAGTACTGCTCGCCGCCCGACAGGTACTTCAGGTCATAGTTGATGTTCATCGGGTGCGGCGCCCAGGCGAGGAAAGCGATCCATTCCTCGTCGTTCGTGCGATTGCCCACCTCGGCGAGCATGCCCGGCTCGCTGGAAGCGACCAGCTCCCAGTCGCCGAGGCCGGCGTAGTCGTCGTCCAGCATCTTCTTGATGGTGCTGTTGCCGCCGCTACCGGGCTCGATGCCGTAGATCTCGCCGCCGAACTTCTGCTTGTGCTTGTCGAGATCCTGGATGGTGGTGACCCCCGCCTCGTAGACATAGCTCGGTACGGCGATCGTGTAGCGGCCGCCGGTCAGGTTCGGCGAGACGACATCGATGCTTCCCTTGATGCCGAACTCGCGGAACATCGAGCGCTGTGACGGCAGCCACTGCGCCATCATCGCGTCCATTTCGCCGTTGGCCATCGTCTTGTAGGTGATCGGCAGGGACGCCTTGGTGGTCTTCGTCTTGTAGCCCAGCTGCTCGAGCATCCACGTGGCGGTCGCGGTCTTGACCGAGACACCGGTCCAGTTCGGTTGCCCGAAACGCACCGTGTTGCAGTCGAAATCCTCGGTCAGCTTGTCGATGTTCGCGGCACTCGCCGCGGACCCGGTCGCCAGGCAGGTGAGGGCGACGAGGGTGGTGAGTGCGTATCGTCTCATTCTTTGCTCCTGGAGAGATTGTCGGAAGGGCGCGGCTCGCACACGACGCGGCGCGGCTTGTGCGCTCCGGTGAGAGCCGAGCGGACGCAGCCTGCGTGGTCCCGTGATGATTGTCAACAATCAGCGATTAACTGTTGACCTCCGGCGAGCAGCTTCCGTACCGTCGGGCACCAACGTGGCGCGTCGCCGCGCATCGACTGGATGCCTCGCCGACCCGGGCCACACGGCCCGGTCGAGACAGCCCCGGAACCGCAGCCAGGAGGGATCATGCAGACCGTCAGCTTCCGCCAGATGAAGGACGGCACGAAGGCCGACTACGAGTTTCTGGGCGAGCTCGAGCAGCAGTTCATCGACCAGCTGCCCGACCGCATCCTCGGCGCCCTGCGCGCGCTCGACGACACCCTGAGCGGCTACCAGGTCACGCGCCTGGAGCACTCGCTGCAGACGGCCACGCGCGCCGAGGCCGACGGCGCCGACGAGGAGATGGTGCTCGGTGCGCTGCTGCACGACCTCGGCGATGACCTGGCGCCGGAGAACCACTCGCAGTACGCGGCGGTGATCATCCGCCCCTATGTGCGCCCCGAGGTGGCCTGGGTGGTCGAGCACCACGGGCTGTTCCAGAAGGTGTACTATGCGCACCACTTCGGCGAGGACCCGTACGCGCGCGAGGTCTACAGGGACCACCCGTACCACGACTCGTGCGTGCGCTTCTGCGAGCGCTGGGATCAGGCCTCGTTCGACCCGGACTACCCGACGCAGCCGCTCGAGCACTTCGAGCCGCTGGTGCGACGCATCTTCGCGCGCGAGCCGTTCGACTCGGCCGTGGTCGGTCGCACCGAGGCCCTCGCGGCCGGCGAAGCCGCCTGAGGCCGCGGTGCGATGACCATGACCGACGCGACCACCAGCGCGATCTCGAAACGCAGCCTCGAGGCCCAGGCGACCGACGTGTTGCGCGAGCGCATCGTCAGCGGTGCGTTCGGTCCGGGCGAGCGGATCGTGGAGACGCCACTCGCCGAGGCCTACGGGCTCTCGCGGGGGACGATTCGCGCGGCCCTGCGCCGGCTGGTCGAGGAGGGGCTCGTTCGACAGGTGCCCTACGCCGGCTACCGGGTGGTCGATTTCAGCGATCACGACCTCTGGGAGCTCTACACCCTCCGGGCCACGCTGGAGTCGCTCGGCGCGCGCCTGGCGGCCGACGGCATCACCGTTGATGGCGCGACCCGCCTGCGGGACACGTTCGCGGCGCTGATGGCCGCGGCCGAGGCTGACGACCACGAGCGCGCCAGTCGCCTCGACCATGAGCTGCACCAGGTGATCGTCCGTCTTTCCGGCAACGAGCGGCTGGTGCAGCACTACGCCCGCGTTGAGAACCAGTTCCGCGCGTACATCGCGCTGTCCAATCGCGCCGTCGACGCCCGCGCGATCGGCGAGTCGCACCGCGAGCTGGTCGAGGCGATCTGCGCCGGCGACGGCGACCGCGCCGCCCGGCTTGCCGGGCGCAACGTGAGCCCGCTCGCCGACGGGACCGCTCCCACCGCGTAATGCGTCGTCCGCCGGAGCCCGCGCCGAAGAGATCGCCATGACCGACGAGACCCGGGCGCGACAGGACCTCGCCGCCGCCTTCCGCTGGAGCGCGCGGCTCGGCCTGCACGAGGCCGTGTCGAACCACTTCAGCCTCGCGCTGGGCGAGGGCCCGGAAGCGCCGTTCCTGATCCAGCCCGCGGGGCGGCACTTCTCGCGCGTGCGCGCGAGCGAGCTGCTGAAGATCGGCCCCGGTGGCCGCCTGCTCGAGGGCGACGGCCCCGTCGATCCGACGGCGCTGCACATCCACGGCGCGATCCACCGCAACGTGCCTGCCGCGCGCTGCGTGCTGCACACGCACATGCCCTACGCGACGGCGCTCGCCTGCATCGACGGCGGGCGGCTCGAGCCCGTGAGCCAGAACGCCCTCAAGTTCCACGGGCGCGTCGCCTACGACGAGGACTTCCCCGGGATGGCGCTCGACGACGACGAGGGCGACCGGCTCGCGCGCGCCCTGGCGGACAGGCCCGTGCTGTTCATGGGCAATCACGGGGTCACCGTCACCGGGCGCGACGTCGTCGAGGCCTTCGACCGCCTCTACTTCCTGGAGAAGGCCTGCGAGACGCAGGTGCTGGCCGCGTCCACCGGTCGGGCGCTGCGGCACATCGACGAGCCGACCGCGCGCAGGACGCGCGACGAGTGGGAAGCCTACCCGGGCCTCGCCGAGAATCATTTCGCCGAGATCCGTGCCATCCTCGACGAGGACAGCCCCGGCTATCGCCTTTGAGGACAGGTATCAGCCGACCGGTGCACAGTCGCGCAGGAACCAGTCGACGATCGGCGCCACGGCCGCGCTCTCCTCGTCGGGCGCGCCCAACAGGTAGCCGCGCTCCGGGCGCTCCACGACCGGAGCGAGCTCGACCAGCGTGCCCTCGGCGGTGAGCGCATCGATGAGGCCCCGCCAGCCGAGCGCGAGGCCGCTGCCCTCGATGGCCGCATTCAGCAGCAGGGGGTAGTTGTTGTAGCGGAAGCGCGGCGCACCCGGCGGGATCGCCAGCCCGGCGCGCTCGCTCCAGCGGGGCCAGTCCAGCCAGCGCGGGTCACGGTCGTCCATGTGCAGCAGGGGCAGACGGGTCGGCGACTCACTCGCGAGCATTCCGGCGAGCGCGTGCCGGCGCCCGAACGCCGGGCTGCACACGGGCTGGACGGCCTCCGGGAATAGCGGGTGCTCGTGCGGCTCGCGCTCGGCAAAGGTGCCGAAGCGGACCGTGAGATCGGCCCCGGGAACCGCCTCGCGCGGGGCACTGTCCACCGGCAGGACCTCGAATGCCGTGCCCGGGAACGCCGCCTCCAGGCGCGCTAGTCGCGGCAGCAGCCACAGATGCGCGAAGCCGAAGTGCACGGCGATCGTGAGCTCGCGCCCGCGCGCGGTCGCGCGGGCACGCAGCCGGCGCGTGGCTCCGCGGATGCGGCGCAGTGCACCGGCGACTTCCTCGTGATAGGCAAGGCCGTCCCGGGTCGGGTGCAGTTGCCGGCCGCCGCGGTCGAACAGCGGCAATCCGAGCGTGTCCTCGAGCTGGCGGATGCGCTGCGAGATCGCGGGCTGCGTCGTGCCCAGCTCGCGGGCGGCGGCCGTCATCGACTGCAGCCGGACCGTCGCCTCGAAGGCGGCAAGGGACTTCAGGGGCGGAGCCGGGTCGTCTCTAGTCATAAGATAAACTTATTCCATGTATCAGTAATCGGCCGATTTACCGGGTTTCGGTCAACGGCTCATAATCGATTCATATATTTCGGTCGATGGAGACACCCATGGCAGCCGTCCACTTCGAGATCCATTCAGGCACGCCGAGCGTAGTCGCGACCACTGGCGGGCAGCGCCTCGAGCTGCCCGCCCTGTGGCTGCGCGAGCGCTGCCAGGACCGGGAGCACGTGGATCCGGACACGGCGCAGCGCCTGTTCGACCCGCACCAACTCCCCGAGAACCTGGCCCTGGTGGCGGCGAGCGAAGAGCCCGGTGGCACTGCCCGGCTGGCCTTCAGCGACGGCTACGAGGGGCGCTACGACCTGGAGGCGCTGGCGACGGAGTTCGACGACCACGACGGGCTGCCCGAGGCGGTGGCGTGGGACGCGGGCCTGCCGCTGGAGCACGTCCGCGTGGACTGGTCCGCGCTCGGCGACCCGGACGCGCTCGCGGACGCCACCGGCACCTTCCTCGCGCACGGTTTCGTCGTGCTCTACAACGTGCCTACCGACCCGCAGCGGATCCTGCAGGTTGCGCGCACGTTCGGCCATCCGCGCGAGACCAACTTCGGGACCTGGTTCGAGGTCTACTCGCGCCCGCATTCCAACGACCTGGCCTACCGGCCCGTGGGCCTCGGCGCGCACACGGACAACCCGTACCGCGAGCCGGTTCCGGGCATACAGCTCCTGCACTGCCTGGTCAACGAGACCACGGGCGGCGAGTCGACCCTGGTCGACAGCCTGGCCGTGGCCGAGCAGCTGCAGCGCGAGGACCCGGCGGGCCTGGAGCTGCTGGCGACGACGCCGGTCCGTTTCCGCTTCGTCGACGACGAGGAGGAACTGGTCGAGCGCCGTACCATTGTCCACCGCGACGCCACCGGCCGGATGACGGGCGTGCATTACAGTCCGCGGCTGGACTACCTGCCGGTCATGGACGCCGAGCGCACCCGCCGTTTCCACCGCGCGCGGCGTCGCCTCGGCGAGCTGTTCGCGGATCCGCGCTTCGAGCTGCGATTCCCGCTGCGCGCGGGCGAGCTCATGATGTTCGACAACAGCCGCGTGCTGCACGGCCGCACGGCATACGATCCGCGCGAGGGCTATCGCCACCTGCAGGGGTGCTACATCGACCTGGATGGACCGCGCAGTCTCTACCGGACCCGCGCCCGCCGGTTGCGGGCGGCGGCGTGACCGCGACGGCCGAGCTGGAGGACACTTGAGAGAGGCACCGCTCGCCGTTTCGGAGATCGTCGAGGCCGGCCTGTGCATGGGCTGCGGCCTGTGTCGCGGGGTCGCCGGCGATGACCGCATCGGCTTCGTGATGACGCCCGAGGGGCGCCTGCGGCCCGTGGCCCGCGAGCCCCTCGATGAGGCCACCGACCGCGCGATCAACGCCGTCTGCCCGGGTGTCAACGTCGAGGGCCCCGAGCCGGAGGCGGCGGCACCGGAGGCCGAGCTCGACCCCGTGTGGGGGCCGGCGGGCGGGATCGTGATCGCCCACGCCGGCGACGAGGAGATCCGCTACAAGGCAGCGACCGGCGGCATCCTCACGGCGCTCGGTCAGCACCTGGTGGAGACGGGCGAGGTGGCGTTCGTGCTGCACGTGGGCGCGTCGCGTGAAGCGCCGATGCGCTCGGAGGCACGTGTGAGCTCCGATCGCGCGAGCCTGCTCGCCGGCGCCAGCTCGCGCTACGGGCCGGCGGCCCCGCTGCACGACTTCCACGCACTGCTTGAGCGCGGCCGCCCGTTCGCCGTGGTCGGCAAACCCTGCGACATCACCGCCGTGCGCAACGTCATGCGCCGCGACGAGCGGGCCCGCTCGCTCGTGCGTTACTGCCTCGCGCTGGTCTGCGGCGGCATGTCGGACCTGACCAAGAGCCAGGGCGTGCTCGACGACGCCGGGATGAAGGAGTCGCAGCTGCGCCTGTTCCGCTACCGCGGTCACGGCAACCCCGGGCCGCTGCGCGCCGAGACGAACGACGGGCATACCCAAGAGGCGAGGTACAACGAGCTCTGGGGCGACGAGGTCGGCTGGGCCCTGCAGCCGCGCTGCAAGATCTGCCCCGACGCGATCGGCGAGGTGGCCGATATCGCCGCCGCCGACTGCTGGCCGGGCGGGGGACCGACGGGTGAGGACGCCGGCTTCAACGCGGTGCTCGTGCGCACGGCACGCGGGCGGGCGCTGTTCGACGCGGCGGTCGCCGGCGGGCGCATCGTCGTCGATCGCGACAGTTCCTTCCGCGAGATGGACGACTTCCAGCCCCATCAGGTGGCGAAGAAGAACGCCGTCTGGGCACGCTATGCCGGCATGCGGGCCGCCGGTCTGCCGACTCCGGCCACCCCGCGCCTGCGCATCGAGGGCCTGGCGCGAGAACAGTCGCCGTCGTACCTCCTGCGCGAGGCCCGCGGCGCCCGCCGGCGTGCCCATGCGGGCCGCCTCGGCGAGCCACCGGCGTCGTTCGACCGCCAGTGGCAGCCGACGTAGCCCGGACGGAGGCGAACCCGAATCCGGGGGCGATGCCGCCCCGCCCCTTGGGCTCTGGCGCTGTCGAGGAGGTGCGGGTCGGCGCACTCCCGATCCGCGCGACTCGCGCTCAGTCGCGCCGGGCTGTTTCGTCGTCTCCCCCGGATGTCGAATCGTCGCCGCCCTGCGTGATCTCCTCGACCCAGGACTCGGGAAGAGGGGACGGTCGGAAGAGGAAATAGGGAATGAGGGGACAAGGGCATGGGGGACAGCCCACGTTTTTGGGCACGATCGGTAGTTGTGTCGTGGGAATGCTCAGGGTGGGGCCATGCCGGGACGCCCGCGTCTTATCCTTGCGGGGATGCCGCTCCATGCGATCCGGCGCGGCAACAATCGCCACATCTGCTTGGTCACGGAGGATGACTGTCGGGTCTACCTGGACTGGCTCGGCGAATCGGCCGACAAGACGGGTTGCCGGATTCGCGCGCATGCGCTGATGGGCAACCATGTCCACCTGACGATGACGCCCACCTCGGGCGAGGCAGCGGGTCCCCTGATGAAGCAGGCCTACATCCTCGATGAGCCCGCCGTCGGCCTGCACATGGCCGCTTCGAGCGCCTGATCCGCGTGCCGTACCGCGTCGCCGACGCCGGCCACAGGGTGGTGCTCATCGAGCACGACCGCGACGTGATCGCCGAGGCCGACCGGCTCATCGATCTGGGCCCCGAGGGCGGCGAGGGCGGTGGTCATGTTGTTGCCGAAGGTCCGCGGGAGAAGGTGGCCGGGACACGCTGCACGAGCGAGACGACGCGCGTGCCCGAGCCTTACCGGCCGCGCGGCGGGTCGGGCGACCAGGGCCCACGTTCGCCGCGCATGAATACGGGGTGACGGTTCCGGCGCTGGCCATGGTGGGGACCGGCGGCCGGTGTACCATGCTGCCTCCCGACACCGGACCGCGCCCGCATGCCGCCGACCGACCAGCGCCGCACGGCGCGCCTGGCGCTCGCCATCACGCTCTGCGCGACGGTGTTCACGGCCATGCAGGGATTGACCTATCCCCTGCTCGCGCTGGTCCTGCACCGCATGGACGTGCCCGAGTGGCTCATCGGGGTCAACGCGGCCACCATGCCCGTGGGCATGATCCTCTCGGCGCCACTCGCGCCCGTACTGATGCGGCGGCTCGGCGGGTACGTGGTGACCGCGGCGAGCCTGCTGATCTCGGCGGCCTGCCTGCTGACGGTGAAGGGCGTGCCCGATGCCTGGCTGTGGATGCCGTTGCGGCTACTGATGGGCATCGGACTCGGCTGCATCCTCGTCGTCAACGAGAGCTGGATCAACGAGATCGCGAGCGACCGCTACCGGGGCCGGATCATCGGGTTCTACTCCGCCGTCCTCTCCGCCGGCTTTGCGCTCGGGCCCCTGCTCCTCGCGCTGGTCGGTAGTCGCGGCTGGCTGCCGTTCGTGCTCGGCGCGGCATTGCCGTTGCTAGCGCTGGTGCCGCTGGTCGCCGTGCGTCGCGGCCTGCCAAAGCTCGCCGGCGGCGACCGGGCCGTGTCCGCTTTCGGCTTCCTGCGCATGGCGCCGCTGCTGCTGATGCTGACGGCCGCGGTCGCGCTCGCCGACGAGGGCGCGATGTCCTTCCTGCCGCTGTACGCGCTGGCCCACGACTACGGCGAACAGGCCGGAACGATCCTGCTGATCGCCATGATCGCCGGCAGCGTGAGCATGCAGTATCCGATCGGCTGGCTCGCCGATCGCCTGCGCCGCTCGGTCGTCATGGCCGGCTGCGCCGGGCTCGCCGCGGCCAGCGCTGCCGCCATGCCGCTGGCGACGCCGGCGGCGCCGGCCCTGGGGGCGGTCGTGTTCGTCTGGGGCGGGGCCTACTACGCCATCTACATGCTCGCGCTGGTGCGCCTGGGCGAGTCCTTCAGCGGCACCACGCTGGTCGCCGGCAATGCCGCTTTCGCGGCCATGTGGGGCATCGGCGGCATCGCGGGTTCCGCCGTGGTCGGCGGTGCCATGTCCGCGGCCGGCCCCGACGGTTTCCCGCTGGTTTTTGTTCTGACCTTCGGCGCCCTCGCGGTGGTGCTCGCGGTGCGTGCTAGGGCCTGTTAACACGCCCCACTATCGCCGCGGCGGGGCCCGGGGCCAATGGGGTCAAGCGGGGCAATGGGTTCACGTCTTGCAATCACGCAAGCGGTTCCAGGCTCGCTCCGGGTGGCAGGTTTACGCGGTGCACCTCGGCCTCAGCGCCTCCGGGTGTTGGCCGATGGCGCGACGGCTTCGCTTGCGTGCCGGTGGGCTCGACCGCTACGCCCGCTACTACAACGTGCGCCGTTCCCACCAAGGACTACAGGGGGCTACGCCGGCCGAGGTCTACGGGATCCAATGATCCCGAGTCACGGCCCGTTCAGAAGACGGGAGGTTCACGTCAACTGCCCGATCCGCTGTCCAGACGAATGGGTCCACCCCAGTGCGCCCGGTTCGGGGGCGAAAACGTGCTGTGAACAGGACGACGGGTGTCGGATTGCCGTGACCGAGGGGCTGCGGCGCTCAGGACAACTCCGCTCCCCGGTTGATCGCGTCCACTCTGGGGACAATATCCCGAAGGAAGCGCGTGGATTGCCTATCTCTTCATCCGCCCGAACGAGGACGAGACCGCGACCGCGCGGGCCGTGTTCATCATCGACCCGGCCGGGAAGGTCCGGGCGATGATCACCTACCCGAGGAGCGCCGGGCGCAACTTCGACGAGGGGCCGCGCGTGATCGACGCGATGCAGATCACCGATCGGCGCAGCGTGGTCTGGCCGGCCAACTGGAAGTCGGGCGACGGAGTCATTGTTGCGCCCTCGGTCACCGGGCCGGGTGTGCTCGAAGAAAAGCCCCCGCGCAACTACACCGAGCTGCGTCCGGATCTGCGGATGGCGTCGGACCGGGAGCGGTAGGCCGCACCCGCCGGGCGGCCTGCTTCCGATTCTTCCCCGGATGAACGCGGGAACAGTGACGTCCCGCTCTGTTGCCCCGGCCCGCGGCTGCGTACGGCAACACCACCCATGCCGGCTAGGCCGTGCCTGCCTCTCGGCCCGATTCGTGCCGCAGGCGCGCGGCGGCGTCGTCCACCAGGCTGAACACGACCGGCAGCACCACCAGGGTCAAAACCGTGGCCACCAGCAAACCCGTGGCGGCGGCGATCCCCAGTGGGCTCATGCGCTCCAGGCCGACGGCCATCTCGAACACCAGCGGGCTCAGGCCCAGCACGGTGGAGACGGTGGTCATGAGCACGGGCCGCAGGCGCAGACGCACGGCTTCGACGATGGCGTCCTCCCGGCCGCTGCCCTCGGCCCGAGCCTGGCGCACGAAATCCAGCAGCAGGATCTGGGTGTTCACCACCGTGCCGCCGAGCAGGATCAGGCCCATGATGGCCGGCATGCTCATCGGCTTGCCGAACACCAGCAGGCCCCACAGGGCGCCCGCCACGGCCAGCGGGATGGCGGCGATGATGGCCACGGGGTGGCGCAGGGTGCCGAACAGGGCGAACAGCAACAGCACCAGCATGCCGAAACCGGGGATCAGGGCGGCGCGCATGCGGCCCTGGTTGGCCTCCAGATCCGTGACCGTGCCGCCGACCTCGATGCCATAGCCGGCCGGCACGGCCAGATCCGCCAGCCGCTCCCGTGCCTCCGCGGCCACATCGGCCACGGTATGAGTCCGGTTCACGGCCGTGATGTCGAGCGTTTCCTGCAGGTCCTCGCGGGTGATGGCGGGCCGAGTCCATTGGGTGGTCGTGCTCGCCACGGCGCGCAGGGGAACCGGGCCTGCCGCCGTCGGCAGGTATACCCCGCCCACGCCCCCGGGGCGGTCGACCAGCGCGTCGGCGTAGGCCACCCGGATGGGGATGTCCAGGAAACCCTCCAGGCGCAGGTCGCCGGCAGACAGGCCGTCCACCGCCGCAGCCAAGGCCCGGCCCGTCTCCGCGGTGGACAGCCCCAGGCGCTGGGCCGATTCGCGCTTCACTGTCACGATACGCTCGGGCTTGTCGCGCAGCCAGCTCCGGCGCACGTCCAGGATCCCCGGCATGCCTTCCAGTTTCGCCAGGGCCCGCTCGCCCAGGGTGTCCAGCACCGCCGCGTCCGGCCCGCTGATGATGATGTCCAGCGGCGCCTTGGTGGTGGAGATGGGCGTGGCGCCGAACTCGGAGACGGTGTAGCCCTTGATCCCCGGCATCCCGTCGAGCGCGGCCCGCCAGCGGTCCATGATGGTCCAGATGTCCGCCTCGCGCCGCATGCGGTCCACCAGGTAGACGGTGATACCGGCCGTCTGCGCAGTGGCACCGCCGGCGCCGAAGCTGATCCGGCCCGGCTCCGAGCCCACCACCGACGATACGCGCTGCACGCCCGGCGTAGCCTCGATGACGGCTTCCACCTCGTCCAGCACGTCTTCCACCCGGTCCAGCCCGTAATGGGCGGGAGTCTCGAGCTCGATGGCGGCGATGCCCGTGTCCATGGGCGGCATGAGCTCGTTGCCGATCAGCGGGGGTACCAGGCGCATGGTGCCGACCAGGAAGATCCCCGCCGCCGCCAGGGTGAGCCAGCGGTGGCGCAGGGCGACGCGCACCGCCCGTCCCGTGGCCTCGGCCAGGCGATCCGTGCCCCTGGTCACCCCGCCCAGCCAGCGCTCCACCCGGCTGCGCCGGGAACGGGGCCGGTCCAGCAGCCGCGCCGCCAGCACCGGGACCACGGTGAGCGCCACCAGCAGGGAGGCCACGAGGGTGACCACGATCATGAGGTTGAGCGGCCGCATGATGCGCTGGAGGTAGCCGCCGGCGAACATCACCGGCAGCACCACCACCACGGTGGTGAGGATGCCCGCCGTCACCGCCGTGGCCACCTGGCGCGCCCCGGCCCGTGCCGCCGCACGGGCGTCGCTGTCCAGACCCCCCCGGTGGCGGCGGATGATGTTCTCGAGCACCACGACCGCGCTGTCGATGACCAGCCCCACGGCGATGATGAGGCCGGACATGGTGACCATGTTCAGCGAATAGGGCGTGAAGCCGAGCACCGCCAGGGCGCCCAGAAAGGCCAGGGGGATGCTCACCGAGGCCACGGCCGCGGCCCGCCAGTCGGCGAGGAAGACGAAGATCACCGCCACCGTGAGGATCACCGCCTGGACCACGCTGCTGCGCAGGCCGCTGGCGTTCACCTCGATGAGGTTCTGCTGGCTGCCGGCGATCTCGAAGCGGACATCGCGGTAATCGGCGCGCAGCGCGGGCAGCTCCGCCTTCACCGCCTCGATGGCGGCTAGAGTGGCGCCGCCCCGGGGCCGCTGGATGTTGACGGCGATGGCCGGCTCGCCGTTGCCGTGGTAGGCGCTGCGCGCCTCCCTGGTTCCCAGCCGGACCTCGGCGACGTCGCCGAGGCGCACCGTGCCCTCGGGCCTCTGGCGCAGGGGCAGCCCGGCCAGCTCCTGCGGATCCGCCGCCTCGCCGGCCACGGTGACCAGGTACTCCCTGCCGCCCGGCTCCACGCGCCCGGCGGGGATGGTGACATTGGCGCCTTCCAGGGCGGCCACCACCGCTGCCACGCCGAGATCCCGGGCCGCCAGGGCCTCGCGGTCCACGGCCACGCGCACCTCGGGCTGGTGGCCGCCGAACACCTCCACGTCGCCCACGTCGGGCAGGGCCAGCAGGCGGTCCTGGATGGGGTTGGCCGCCAGCAGGCGGACATCGGCGAGGTCCTTGGGACTGCCCGCCGCGGGGCGCAGCGCGAGGGTCATCACCGGACTGGTGGCCTCGCTCACGGGGAACACCCGTGGCCGGATCACATCGGCGGGCAGGTCGCCCGTGGTGCGGTCCAGGGCATTGCCCACCGTGGCCACCGCCTGGGCGAGGGTCTTGTGGTAGCCGAATTCCACGCGGATGGCGGCGACGCCGTCGCGGCTGGTGCTGGTGATGTTGACCACCCCGTCGAGGGTGTTGAGTTCCTTCTCCAGCACCTGGGTGACGTCGGAGGCCATGTCGCGGGCGCTGGCCCCGGGCTGGGTGGCCACCACCACCGCCTGGGGCGGCTCGGTGTCGGGGAATAGGTCCACCGGTGTGCGGACATAGGCCAGCACGCCCCAGATCACCACGAGCAGGACCACCGCCACCAGTGCGTGCGGTCGGTTCAGGGCCCAGTCGATGAGCCTCAAGGCTGTACTTCCGTCACCGGCATGCCGTCGGCCAGGCGGGTCCAGCCCAGATAGGGCGTCACCACCACCACTGCCCCCGGCTCGACACCGGCCACCGCGACGCGGTCGCCGGTCCGGCCCCGCACGGTCACGGTCCGCGCCCGGGCCTTGCCGTCGGCCACCACGTACACGGTCGGCCGCGTGTCACCGCCGGCCAGGGCGCCGGCAGGGATCAGGGTGGCTTCCACCAGCGGCGGCAGGGCTACTGTCACCGGCACCTCGGCGCCGGGCGGCAGCGTGACGCCCCCGGTCAGGTCCACCTCCGCCCGGGCCAGGCGGCCCGCGTCCAGGGCCGGATGGATGCGATCGATGGCCGCCTCGCGGGCCTCGCCCGCCACCCGGAAGCGGACCACGCGTCCCGCGGCCACCGCCGGCCGATCCGCCCGGGGCACGCCGAAGGCCAGGCGCATGCGATCGGTGCTGGCCACGCGCACCAGGGTCTTGCCCGGGGCGGCCTGGTCGCCGGGGTCCACGGCGCGCGCCGTTACCTCACCGTCGAACGGGGCCTCGAGGGTGTAGTCGTCGCGCTGGCGGTGCAGCTCCGCCCGCCGCGCGCGCAGCGACTCCAGGCGAGCGGTCAGTGCCTTCACCCGCTGGCGGGATGCCGCCAGATTACCGCTAACCTGGTTGAGCCTGTCCGCCGCCTCGTCCGCCGCCGATTGCGACGCCGACTCCCGCTCGCGCAGGCGGCGCAGCCGCTCCAGCTCTCTCGACCAGTAGTCCGCGGAGTCGGCCAGAGCATCGCGTCGGGCATGCTCCGCCGCACGCTCGGAACTTGCCTGGTCCAGGTCGGCGGCCACGCCCTCCAGCCGCGCCGCTATCCGCGAGGCATCCAGGCGCACCAGGTCATCGCCCGCGGAGACAACATCCCCCTCGTCCACCGCCATCGCGGTCACCTGCTCCGTGACGCGGGCGCTGACGTCGGCGGAGCGCACGGCCTCCGCCACCGCCAGGTAACGCCGGGCGCGCTCCAGCGTGCCGGTCTTCGCGGCGACCGTGTGCACCGCCACCGGTGCCGCCTCGAAGCGCGACGCGGCGGCCAGCTCCGCCTTGCGGCTGATCACGCCCCAGGCAGCGAGGGCGACCATGGTGGCCAGCAACGCGGCCGGGGCGAGGCGGGCCTGCCAGCGCATCTTGTTGGGACTCGTCATGACAAATGCCTATGTTGGCGGGTTCCGAGGGCCGACGTGCACGGCAATGCGGGCCTCGCTCGATTGGTACCGGCCCGTGCTACGGCGGCACATCGAGGCCGCCTTGAGTGTGGACCGCGGCGTGGGCGGAGCGCCGCCTGCCCCGGGGCGTGGTCCGGCAGCCGATGGCGCCCACGATGTCGCCGGCGGCTTCCGCAGGCTCGAGGCAGCGATCCAGAAGCTCCCAGAGCAGGGGACGAGAATCATGGGTCGACCGCCGGCCGATCGCCGATGCCGATGACCGTCCGGGTGGCCTCCAGCGCCTCCTCCGCGCCCACTCGCGATGACCTCGTGTCCGGCACGGGCGCATCCGGCGGTGGCACCGAGGCCGAGTACAACACTCCTTCAGCGATGCTCGGCCGCGAGCACTTCGCAGACCACGAACATCAGGCGCTGCACTCGGTCATCCACGCCGCGGTGGTGGATCGTCTGCGCCTCGCGCGGGGTCTCCACGAGGCCCTCGCTGCGCAGCACGGCGAGGTGCTGCGACAGCGCCGACCGTCACAGCGGCACGCGCTCGAGGCGTTTCGATACCGAGAGCTCGCCCCGACCAAGGCAGCACAGGGTCGGCAGGCGGTTCTCGTTCGACAGCGCCGGCGGGACTCGCGCGGCCTCGCCTGCCCCCGAGCCATGGTGGCCGGATCGGCCGCGGCCAGGCACCATTGCCGAGTCGCCTGTGCCATTGGAGCTGGTCCCCTTGCACCGAGCGGAGGGTAGGGGCCGCGAGCTGTATTCGTCAAAGCTAAATTAGAATAAACTTAAATAACTATTCGCTCTAATATTATAACGATTCCAACGAACCGGAGATGCAGGCGTGAATCCCGAAGTCCGCCACGCTGCACGATGAGAACTCGACGTTCTCCTGCGTCGTCTGCGATCCCGAGACCCGCCGCGCTGCCGTGATCGACCCGGCCCCCGATTTCGACCGGAACTCGGGCGCACGAGCACCATTACGGGGTGAGCCGCCGCTCGTGCGCTGACGACATCGGCTTGCCAAGCGTCGGCGCTGCGCCCGGTTGGGGCGTGCGCCACTTCCACGAGCAGCGCTACCGGGCGCGCTCGTGGAAGCGCTCGAGC
>CAZVFN010000049.1:17152-19813 GCA_964626335.1 uncultured Ectothiorhodospiraceae bacterium | reverse complement strand
TAGGCGGCGAGGGAGGCCGACTCGGCAACCGGATTGTCGCGACGCTCCCGATGGCCGTCGAGCGTTCTCGGGCGAGGCGGCCCCCCGGTGCGGGATCGGCGCGCCCGGTGCGCGGTGGACCCGGCCCGGGGCGGGCCCGTAGCATGCACAGCAGTTGTGCAGAGACAGTCCGCCGCCGCGAACGGAGCATCGAACCATGACCAGCTTCACCGACCGCATGATCGGGGCCGCCAGGCTCGACGCCCAGACGTACGAGGAGGTCGAGCACGACGGCAATGCCATGGGCCAGGCGGTGGCTGTGGTCCTGCTGTCGAGCCTGGCGGCGGGGATCGGCAGTGTGCTCTACATGGACTTCGCGACCGCGCTGTTCGTGGGCACGATCGCGGCGCTGCTCGGCTGGATCGTCTGGGCCTTCCTCACCTGGATCATCGGCACGAAACTGCTCCCGGAGGCGAAGACCGAGGCCGACATCGGCCAGCTGTTGCGCACCATCGGCTTCGCCTCGGCCCCCGGGCTCCTGCGCGTGCTCGGTATCATCCCGGGGATCGGCGGGCTGCTGGTGCTGGTCTGCAACGTGTGGATGCTGGCGGCGATGGTCGTCGCGGTCCGCCAGGCGCTGGACTACGAGAGCACGTGGCGGGCCGTGGGCGTCTGCCTGATCGGCTGGGTCATCCTCATCGTCGTGCAGGCCGGCATCCTGGCCATTGCGGGGGCACCCGCGCCGGGCAGCGGCTGAGCCGCCTCCTGACGGACCCCGCTGGCGCGCGGGTTCGCGGATCGGTCCCGGCTGCGTTGCGCTGACGCTGCGATCGGCCGCCCCGGATGGCTGTAACCGACGGAGCCGGGCCCCGCGCCGAGGCGTCGATCCGCCGGCGCATTACTCGAGGCGATAGGTGTTCGTGTCGGCGGAATACGGCAGGTCCCGCTCGGCGATCCCGCCCCGCAGCGACTGCTCGAAGAAGCCTTCCAGCCGCCCCGCGTCCGCGCGCTCGACATCGCGTCCGTCGAAATACGAGTGTTGGTCCCCGAGGTAACCGGTGAGATCCAGGTAGGTGGCCCCGCCCGCATTCTGACGGGCCAGCGTATTGCCCAGCCGCGTCTTCTGCAGTTCGCCGAGCTTCAGCGTCGAGAGCTGCAGCGCGGCATCGTTCTGATTGATCAGGATGTAGATGCGCCGGCGGGCACGGATGCGCTCGACCCACTGTGCGTGGCACGCGTGGTTCGTGTCCGCGGCCTTCAGGATCACGTTGTCGAACACGGTATCCCGGCTCAGGCGCTCGTCTGAGCTGAGCAGCATCTTCTTGTACAGGTAGTTGCCCATGCTGTGCGCGACCAACGTGACGTTGAACGGGCACACCCGGCTGCGCAGGCGCTCGGCCAGGCGACGGCGGCGTTCCTCGCCGTCCTCCGGGGTCTCCGTGCGCACCTCGTCACGCACCGTCGCGAGAACGCCGTCGTTCATCTCCGCAATCAGGCCCTGCATGCGCGCCAGTGCCCGGTCGAGTGCTTCCGTCGAGCTGCGCGCATCGGACTTGTCGGACTTGTAGCTCGCGGTACCGTGCACGTCCTCCACGAAACGGTCGCCGCCGCCGTTGGCCGGCCACGAAAAGACGACGACCTCGACATCGTAGCGCGCCGCCAGGCGGTGGGCCCGTCGCACCGCATCCTTCGCGTTGGTGTTGTATCCGTGGACGAAGAACACCAGGTGGCGCCCGCCGTCCCGCAGGCGCTTCACCAGGCGCGCCGCGACCAGGTCGCTGCCCAGCCGTCGGCGCGAGCTCCGGGCCTCGAGGAACGCCGTGTCGAGGCCGTCGAAATCGGCCGCGCGCGGCCGCTCCGGCACCAGCGAGAACGACCAGTCCCGTCGCTGCGTGTCCAGCGGTTCGGCCTCGAACAGCCGCAGCTCGCGCGCGCCCTTGCGGTTGGGCGCGTCCCTGAGCTCGTAGCCACCCGATCCGCCCCCGCGGCGGAAATCGCGATTGGTGACCAGAAAGATCGAATGCCCCATGACCCCCTCCCGCGTTCCCCGTAGCCACTCGCGCCGGTCGGCCCGGAACACGGTCCGGATCATGTACCGGCACGCCCGATTCGGCAAGGCGGCGGTTATCCCCGGCCCCAGCACGTGCTCGTCGAGCACCCGCCCGAACCGGCTCCGGTTCGAGCCGGGCGCCCCATTCGCGTGCGGTTACCGGGGTGCGTTCGTGGCGCGGCTGCGTACTGTCGCGAGGGCGCGGTGCCGCGGGCCTACGGTTCGCTGGCGTCATGCCGGCCCCCTCGCGGGCGGGCATGGAAAGCCGGCGCGTTCGGCCGGCCCGGAGCCCTCCCCGGTCCCGGGAAGGGATCGAACGGCGCGGCCTCGGCGGACGGTCTTTCCGGAAAGGGCGCCACCCACGAGGTCCGCCGGTGGCGCATCAGCGATCGTTCAGGCACCGCCGCGATTGTTCGTGGCCCGGGAACGGCCCGTGGCGGGGATCAGTGTCGCGCCATGGCCCCCGCAGTCACGTCGACCCGTCTGCAGCGGCCTCCCACGCGGCGGTCGGCCCCGGTGGGCGGCGCCGGGGCAGCATCCCGCCCCGGCCCGACCGCCCGGCGCTTCTACTCGGCCGAGTCGCCCGCGTGCTCGTCGGAGGAGCCGTGGTCGTCGGAGGACGCCTCGTCGCC
>CAZVFN010000049.1:0-17052 GCA_964626335.1 uncultured Ectothiorhodospiraceae bacterium | reverse complement strand
AGTCGCCCGCGTGCTCGTCGGAGGAGCCGTGGTCGTCGGAGGACGCCTCGTCGCCGGCGTGCTCGTCGGACGAATGCTCGTCGTCACCGTGGTCCTCGTCCTCGGCACTGTCGCCGGCATGTTCGGAGCTGCCGGAATCGGCCGCCTCGCCGCCGTGTTCGTCCGCCGCCATGGCGGTTCCGCCCAGCACGAGGCCGGACAGGAGCAGAAGCAGGGCAAGAACTGATTGCATGCGTGTCATCATCGATTCTCCATTGCACTTGAAAGACCCGGCGAACATCTCGCCGGGGCGTCATCGACAGCGCGGGCCCCGGGGTTACTCGTCTACCCGACGCCCGATTTGCCGCTGGATGATCCTGCGGTGCGACGCCGCTGACCCCTGTCGGCCGCGTCGCCCGTCGACCGGAACCATGCGCCCCGCTTCGAGCCCGGATGCCCGGATCGCCCGACCACGGAAACCCGGGGCGCACTCGCTCTCGCTTCAGCGCCCTCGATACGCCTGATCCTGGTTGCGTCGCGCGAAGGGCTCGGTCAGCCACGTCCCGAATGACAAATAGTCTTCGCGGCCCTCCGCGAGACCGAGCTCGCGCATCTCCTCGGGGTCCGGTTCGCGATACGTCCCGAAGAGCCGATCCCAGACGATGAAGATGGTCGCGAAGTTCGCGTCGCCGGTCCGCCGTGAAACCGTGTGGTGACTGGTGTGGAATCGCGGGGTGACGATGAACAGGCGCAGGAACCGCTCCCACCTGTCCGGGAGATCGATATTCGAGTGATGGAACTGGCTCGCCAGGCTGACCGCGATCTCGAACGCCGCGAAGCCGGCCATTGACGGCCCCCACACCGCGATCCAGACGAGCTTGACAAAGAACGAGATGAAAAGCTCGCCCGGGTGGAAACGCAGCGCGGTCGTCACGTCCACATGCGTATCAACATGGTGGACCTTGTGGAAGCGCCACAGAAAGCCGCAACGGTGATTGAAACGGTGCCACCAGTAGTCGAACATGTCGAGCACGATGATCGTGGCCACGATGCCGCCCAGACCGCCGTAACCGAGGAAGGGCGCCAAACCCCATTGCTGACCGGCGACGTACTCGGACCAGGCCAGGAACGGCGCCAGCACGACCAGTTTCAGGACGACCGTGTTGAACACCGCCATCGCCGCATGCGTGCGCAGGCGCTGCCCGCGGGGGACTTCCCAGGGCCGCTTCGCCGCCAGCGTCTCGACCAGGAAGAAAAGGGCGAAGCCGGCCAGGAAAATGGGGAGCTTCAGGTCTTCCATATCCCGCCGCTCGAAACTGCTCGCTGTGCGAAAGGGACTCGAGGCGACCCGCAGCGAGGCCGGGAAAGACGACCCCGCCGCGGGCAATCATGGCCGCCGGGCGACCTCCCAACTGCCCCGTGACAGGCATGCCACGCGCCGGGACGCCGGCCGGACCGGTCGCCTTCGGACGGCCATCGCAGCCGCGATCGTCGATCGTGTCGAACTCCTAGCGAAGCAGGTTGATCCGGTCGTCAACGAAATTGTAGCGCGGCTGCTGCACCCATTGCCCGTCGTCGCGCACGGGCAGCTTGTGCACGTTTTCCTCGTACACGATCAGCTCTCCGTCATGCGCCTGCAACCAGAAGTCCAGGTCGTACGTCTTGTCGGGCTTGCCGACCTCGGCGAAATTGGTGCACGCGAAATACAGGCCGTCGCCCATGGTGCGCACCGGGTCGTGGATCTTCTGGAACGCGAGCTCGAGTGTCCGACTGGTGCGTGGATCCGTGATCTCGAACACCCCGGGATTGCCCAGCCGGGCGCGGCGCTCGATGTGCGCGCGCATGGCCGCCTTGATTTGTCCCGCCGAGTATTCCTCGGCATTGCTCGTGCCCGTGTCGCCCGTTGCGGACGTCTCCTGCTCGGCCTCGGCTTCGGCAGTGGCTGCGTCACCGCCCTGCTCCGCGCCCGCGCTGCCGCCGCCGTTGTCGGTGGCGTCGCTGCCGCAGCGGGCGAGCACGAGGATCGCCAGGATCGGCAGAGCGACCATCGATTTGCGAAGCGCCCACATCAGTCGCTCCTGTTGCATGATCACGCCACCCCTGATGAGAACCCGGCAGCCAAGCCTTGACCGGACGCTATCGCAAGTCGCGCCGCGGCCGGAGCTGAAGGCCGCGGGCGAACGCGAAACGCGCAACCGCCGAAAACCGACGGATGCGCTCCGCGCCGGATCGGGCACGCCGCCATTGTCCACAAAGTCCGGTTCGGGCGCGACCGCGGAACGGCGGGCGCGTCCCGGATCCGGCAAGCAGTGCCCATTGGGCGACGCTCGATCCAGTCGAGTTCAATCCGCGACCGGTCCGCCGTCGCGCTGCACCGCGAGATAGTAGGTGGCACCCCCCTCTTCGCCCAGACGTTTCACCTTCCACTCCATCTCGAACGGCGAGCCATCGCGACGGTAATTGATGGTGCGCCCGTGGAACGTTTCACCGCGGCTCACCGTCTCGTCGAGTCGGTCGAGCACGGCACGCTCCGTCCGTGATCCCTGGAGCATGCCCGGTGTCTCGCCGACGGCCTCGGCGGCGGGGTAACCCGTGAGTTCCGTGAAGGCGTCGTTGACATACACGATCACCGGCGCCTGTGAGTCGCTCGCGCGGGTGATCGTGATTGCGTCGAACGACAGATTGCCGATGCCTTCGACGACATCCTGCAGGATCCCTTCGGGGAGATCGATTTCGCTCATGACGGACTCCATAGCTCGCTCGGATGGGGATAACCCTGGATGCAGCTGCTTTCGCCGCTGCGGTCATTCGGGATTCAGCGGAGCCGCAGGTACCCGCGCTGCCACCACGCTCTTGCCCCGCGCTGTGCCTCGCCCCGCAGGCCCCTGCCCGCGCGCGATGCGACTGCGGGGGCTCGCCCGCCCCTCGATCAACGTCTTGCGCTGCCCCGGCGACCTGCCGCGAGCCGGATCCCGTCCGCTGCCCGAGCGACCACAGGGGCGCCACCCGTGCGCCGCTGCCCCGCGCGAACAACGTGGCTGCGGGCGAGCCGGCGCCGGGATCCACCTCCCCCACGCCCGGGCACCCCAGCCATCGACCTTGCGTCGGGTCGACGGCCGGCGTCGTCCCACCCGGGGTCAGACCCGCAACAGCAGGTACCGGCGCTCCCAGGAACTGATGACCCGGAAATAGGCCTCGTATTCGGTGCGCTTGGCGGCGAGATACGCCTGCGTGAACCGCTCCCCCATGAGCTCATGCAGCGACCGGCACTCTTCGAGGGCATCGAGCGCACGACCAAGTTCCGACGGCAGGTTCTGCCCCGCCTCGTAGCCAACGCTCTGCAGCGGCGGTCGCGGCTCGAGCTGCTCGATCATGCCGAGGTAGCCGCAGGCCAGGTTCGTCGCCAGCGCGAGATAGGGGTTGGCATCCGCTCCCGCGATCCGGCTTTCGACCCGTGTTGCCGCGCGGCTGCTGTAGGGCACGCGCAGCCCGACCGTTCGATTGTCGTAGCCCCACTCCGTGTTGATCGGGGCGGCGAGATTGCCGGGCACCAGGCGCCGATACGAGTTCACGTTCGGTGCCAGGTACGCGATCGCCGAAGGCAGGTAGCGCTGCAGGCCACCGAGGTACTGGTGGAACAGCGGCCCTGGATGGTCGCCCTCGCCCGCGAACGCGTTCTCCCCGGTCCCGGCGTCCGTCACGCTCTGGTGGATGTGCAGCGAGCTCCCCGGCTCCCGCTGCATGGGCTTGGCCATGAAGGTTGCGTAGATGCCGAACTCGAACGCCACCTCGCGCAGGGTCCGCTTGAACATGAAGACCTGGTCGGCGAGATCCATCGGCGAACCGTGCTCGAAATTGATCTCCATCTGGCCGGAGCCCTCCTCCTGGATCAGCGTATCGATGTCCAGGCCGAGTGTCTCGCAGTAGTCGTACATCTTTTCGAACAACGGATCGAATTCGTTGACCGCATCGATGCTGTACGACTGGTGCGAGGCGCCCTGCCGGCCCGAGCGGCCGATGGGTGCCTCCAGCGGGTAATCGGGGTCCGTGTTCTTCTGGACCAGGTAGAACTCCACCTCGGGGGCGACGACCGGGTTCCAGCCGCGCTCGCGATACAGGTCGATCACCCGCTGGAGCACGTGGCGCGGGGCGAGATCGACCGCATCGCCGCCCAGATAGTAGCAGTCGTGGATCACCTGCGCCGTCGGCTCCGCCGCCCACGGCACCAGGCGCAGCGTGCTCAGGTCCGGGACCAGCTCCATGTCCTGCTCGATCGGGTTCCAGATCCGCTCGTCGTCTTGCGGATAATCCCCGGCGGCCGTCTGGATGAAGATCGAATCCGGCAAGCGGGGACGGCCGCCGTGCAGATACTTGTCGGCGGGCATGATCTTGCCCTTGGGAGTCCCCGTCATGTCGGGGACGAGACACTCCACCTCCGTGATCTCGCGCTCCTCGAACCACCGCTCCAGGGTGGCGTCGCTCTCGTAGCCCTGTTTCTGCATAAATCACCGTCGGCCCGGAACGGCCGGCCCGGGGCACCCCCGGGCCGGCCGCGTTTTCAGCGGGATTGCACATCCGTCCACAGCTGCTGGAACGTCTGAAGCTTGTCGCCCTTGAGGCTGGGCGTGAAGTGCAGACGCTTCATCTCCTCGTCCGTCGGCGTCGCCGGCGGCTCCTGCAGCATCGGATCGAGCATCGGGCGCGCCGCCTCGTTGGGGCTGCTGTAGAACGTCCAGTTCGACAGCTGCGCACCGATTTCCGCGTCCAGAATGAAATTGATGAACTTGTGTGCAAGGTCCGGATTCGGCGCCTCGGAGGGGATCATCATGCTGTCGACCCAGAGCTCCGCGCCCTCCTGCGGGATCGTGAACTCGATATTCTCGTAGGCCTCGGGATCTTCGGACTTGTAGAACAGGTAGTCGCCGTTGTACGACATACCCGCGTGGATGACGCCCTGGGCGATCTGCTGCAGCTGGGGCGTACCGTCGTTGAAACCGCTGAAGTTGTCCCGGTTCTTCGTCTCCAGAATCCGCTTGGCCGCCTTCTCCCACTGCTGCGTATCCTGGCAGCGGTAACCGAAGCCGAGGTAGGCGCACGTCACGCTCATCGAGACCTGGCCGTCACTGATCATGGCGAACGGATACTCGGAATTCACCTCCGGGTCGAGCAGAATGCCCCAACTGTTCGGCACATCGCCGAGGCTCTCGCTGTTGTAGATCAGCCCGGTCGTGCCCCACTGGTAGGCAGCGGTGTACTTATTCCCGGGATCGAAGCTCGGATCCTTGAACTTCGGGTGCAGATTCTCGAGGTTCGGGATCTTCGAGTGGTCGAGCTCCTGCACGATCCCGGTCTCGACGAGCCGTGGCACGAAATAGTTCGATGGCACGATGATGTCGTACTGCGACTTGCCGCCCGAGCGCAACTTCGAGAACATCTCCGGCAACGAGTTGTAATAATTCTCGACCACCTTGACATCGTGCTTGTTCTCGAACTTCTTGATGATCTCCGGGTCCATGTACTGCGACCAGTTGAATATGTACAGCGTCTTGTCTTCCGCCTGGGCGCTGGCGAAACCGCCAAGCGTGATCAGGGCCAGAAGCGATATCGACACGGTTCGAATCATCGGTCTCATGGTCAGCTCTCCATCGTCACTCGCGTGACCGTTTGCTTGCGGGACGGGCCCGCTGGATTGCGAAGCTGATCGCCGCAGCGGTGAACACCGCCACGATCATCAGCGTCGAGATCGCGTTGATCTCGGGGGTGATACCCTTCTTGATCGCGCTCCAGATGAAGATCGGGAGCGTCGTGCTTTCCGGTCCTGCCGTGAAGAAGCTGATCACGAAATCATCGATCGAGAGCGTGAACGACAGGAAGAACGCCGAGATCAGCGCGGCGCGCAGCGTCGGCACGATGAAATACCAGGCGCGCTGCCAGGGTCGAGCGTACAGGTCGCGGGTTGCCTCGAACAGCATGGGGTCGAGCTGCACCAGGCGCGAGAAGATCAGCAGCGAAACGAACGGGATCTGGAACGAGACGTGCGCGATGATCATCGTCAGCAGACCCGGATCCAGAAGACCGGTGGCCTTGTTGATCTGGACGAAGAAGGTCATTTGCGAGATGCCGTAGACGATGTCCGGCATCACGAGCGGCAGGTAGATGAACCAGATCAGCCATCCGATGTTGAGGTGCCGGTAGCGGTACATGCCGTAGCCGAGCACTGTTCCGATCCCCGTGGCGAGAAACGATGACACGATCGCCAGCGCCAGGCTGTTGTAGATCGCGTTGACGATGGTCTCGTTGGCGAACAGCTTGACGTACCACTCGAGTGAGAATCCCTGGAATGACTGATAGGTCCGAGTCGAGTTGAACGAGAAAAGCACGACGATGGCCAGCGGCGCATAGAGGAAGAACAGGACCACGTACCACCACACGCGCAGCCCGCGCCGGAAACTCGCGCGTCTCACAGCACCACCTCCCTGCCACCGCCGAGGCGCCGGCCGATCCGGCGCAGCACGAGCAAGCCGCCGAGCGTGGCCAGGATCATGATCAGCGCGGCGGCCGCGCCGAGCGGCCAGTTCGAGGCCTGGGCAAACTGGCGCGCGACGAGATTGCCGATCATCATGGACTTGCCACCGCCGAGCAGCTCGGGGATGACGTACATGCCGAATGCCGGGATCGAGACCAGCACGGTCCCCGCCATCAGCCCCGGCAGCGTCTGCGGCAGAACGGCGTGACGAAACACGTTGACGGGCCGCGAGTAGAGGTCGTGCGCGGCCTCCACGATCTCCGGATCCAGCTTCTCGAAGGCCGCGTAGAGGGGCAGCACCATGAAGGGCAGGAAGTTGTAGACGAGACCGAGAACCACCGCGAAACTCGACGGAAACAGCCCCATCTCCGAGGGAATCAGGTTCGCACTGGCGGCCAGGTCCGAAACCGGGGTGTTGGGCGCCAGGATATTCATCCAGCCGAAGGCCCGGATGACCTGGTTGGTCCACGATGGGACCACCACGATCAGCAGCATCAAAGGCCGGCGGTTGTACGGCTGGATGCTGATGAAGTAGGCCAGCGGGTAGGCGATCAGGATCACCAGCGCCGTCGCGATCAGGGTCTGCCAGAGCGATCGGGCGAGCGTGTAGAGGTTGCCCGGGCTCCAGCCGAGGAAGCCGAATCCGGCCAGTTCCCGAAACGACTGCAGGGTCAGCGGCATCTGTGGCAGGCCGTACGGACCGTTCGACATGAACGCCACCGACATGAGGTAGAAGCTGGGCAGCACCAGGAAGAACACGATCCACAGGATCCCCGGAGCGATCGTGCTCAACAGGTGCGCCGTCTGGCCCCAGTGGCGCCTGCCACCGATCGAGCCTCGCGGCGATACCGCACTACTCATCGAGGAACACCAGGCTCTGGACGTCCACGCCCAGGGTCACGTGTTCGCCCGGGTCGTAGGGCGACTGGCCCCGGTTGCTGGCGATCGCGGTAATGCGCGCCTCGCCGCACTCGAGCTGGTACTCCGCGAAGGCGCCCCGATAGAGGCGATCGAGAACGCGCGCGCGAAAGCGGTTTTCGCCCGTCTCGTCGCCCGGCCCCAGGTCGATCGTCTCGGGGCGGATCAGGACGTGGCCGCCGCGGCGGGCGTCGCAGCCCGTGAGCGGGCCCAGGGCCGTGGCGAGCGACCCATCGCCCCCGGGCTCGACCGGGAACAGGTTCGTGTGGCCCATGAAACGGGCCACGAACAGGTTCCTCGGGTGCTCGTAGATCGCCTCCGGCGATCCCGTCTGCTGGATGCAGCCCTCGTTCATCACGGCGATGCGGTCGCTCATGACCATCGCTTCCTGCTGATCGTGCGTGACGAACACGAAGGTCATGCCGAGGCGTTGCTGGGTCTGCGACAACTCCACCTGCAACTCGCTGCGCAACCCCGCGTCGAGCGCCGAAAGGGGCTCGTCGAGCAGTAACAGGTCCGGCTCGTTGATCAGCGCCCGTGCGAGCGCCACGCGCTGTTTCTGGCCGCCGGAAAGCTGACCGACTTCACGCTCGGTGAGGTCGTCGATCTTGATGAACTTCGCCGTCTCGTCCACCCGGCGCCGGCACTCGTCGCGATCGAAGCCGCGCATGCGCAGGCCGAACGCGATGTTCTCGCGCACGTCGAGATGGGGGAACAGGGCATAGGACTGGAAGACCGTGTTCACGCTGCGCCGGTGCGCGGGCGTGTTCAGGATGTCGCGGCCCCCGACCTCGAGCGAGCCGCCGGTGGCCTCCTCGAGGCCGGCGAGGATGCGCAGCAGTGTCGTCTTGCCGCAGCCGGACGGACCGAGCAGGGTAAAGAATTCACCGGCCTCGATCTCCAGGTCGATGTGATCCAGTGCCACGACCCCGCCCGTGAAGTGTTTCTGCAGCCCCTGCAGCGAAATCGATGAGGCCTCGCGGGGCTCGCCACCGCTGGGATTGCGCCGGGCTTCCGCATAGGGGTCAGTGGGCGGGGCGGGCCGATGTTCCGGCTCGGCCTCCACGGCCGCGTCCTGTAGCGAATTCGAACTCGTCATGACTCGAGGCCCCCGGGAACCACGGGTTCAGATCAGGTCCCGCATCCGGTAGAAGTTCGTTGCGAGCACGAGCAGGGGTGTTCGCAGGCGACGCCCGCCCGGGAAATCCCGGTGGCGCATGCGTGCGAGCACGTCGAAGCGCTCCGCCTGCCCTCGGATTGCCTCGGACAGCAGCTTGCCGGCCATGCCGGCCATCACCATGCCCTGCCCGGAATACCCATGAGCGAAATAGAGGTTGCCGCTCACGCGGCCGAAATGCGGGAACCGGTTCAGCGTTATGCCCACCCATCCGCCCCAGATGTGCTCGACGCGCACGCCCGCCAGGGCGGGGAAGATGCGCGTCATCTTGGCTTCCATGCGTTGACGCAGGTTGCGTGGCTCGCGCCCGTTGTAGCTGACCTGGCCACCGTATAGCAGCCGCCGGTCGCTCGACAGATGGTAGTAATCGAGAACGAAGTTCGCATCGGACACCGCCTTGTCCGTCGGCAGCGTACGAGCGATCCGCGTCTCGTCGAGCGGTTCCGTCGCGATCACGTAGTTGCTCACCGGCATGATCTTGGCGCGAAGCTGCGGATCGAGTTCGTCCAGGTAGGCGTTGCACGCGAGGACGACGAAATCCGCGCGCACGCAGCCCCGCTCGGTGTGCACGGTTGCCGGGTCCCCGCGATCGATCCCCGTGACGGCGCTGTCCTCGTGCAGTTCCGCACCGTGATCCTGGGCGGCGCGCGCAAGGCCCAGGGTGTAATTCAGCGGGTGCAGGCGGCCAGCGGCGGGCTCATGGACCCCGCCGATGTAGTAGTCGGTGCGGACGTGGCGCTGGAGTGCATCGCGGTCGAGGAGCTCGAGGCCCGCGTAGCCGTAGTCCTCGGTCAGCCGGCGCGTCCAGTCCCGATACATGCGCATGTGGCGGGGCCGGATCGCCGTGTGGACGTAGCCCCAGCGCAGGTCACAGGGGATCTGGTAGTCGTGCACGAGCTCGTCGACCAGGCCGATCGCCTCGCGCGACATGTCCCAGGCGGCCCGCGCGCCGGACGCCCCCAGGCCGCGGGCCACGACGTCCATGCCCACGCCGAACCCCGGCATGAGGTGGCCGCCGGCGCGTCCGGAGGCGCCCCACGCGATATGCCCGGCCTCCAGCAGCTCGACGCGGTAGCCGCGGCGGGCCAGGTGCAGCGCCGTCGAGCAGCCGGTAACGCCGCCACCGACCACGCAGACGTCGGCGCGCTGATCGCCCTCGAGCGTCCGGGTCGAGGCCAGGCTCACCCGGACCGATCGGGCGTACCAGGAATCGTCGCGTTCACTCATGCGCGCGGCACACGATCAGAACCGGATCCACGTCGTCTTCGTCTGCGTATACTTGTGGATCGCGTGGAGCGACTTGTCACGCCCGATCCCGGACTGCTTGTAGCCGCCGAACGGCACGGTGATGTCGTCATCGTCGTAACAGTTCACCCACACCGTGCCGGCGCGCAGCATCCCGGCGGCCCGGTGGGCCTTGCTGAGGTCGCGGGTCCAGACCGCAGCGGCCAGTCCGTACGGGCTGTCGTTGGCGACTCTGACGGCCTCCTCGTAGCCCGGCACGGTGATCGCCGACAGGACCGGCCCGAAGATCTCCTCGCGCGCGATGGTCATCGAGCCCTCGACGTTGTCGAAGACCGTCGGCTCGATGAAATAGCCGCCGCTGTCCTCGCGGCCGCGCCGGCCGCCGACACGCAGGCGCGCGCCTTCGCGCTCGCCCGCTTCGATGTAGCCGAGCACGCGTTCCATCTGCTCGGCATCCACCATCGCGCCGAGGCGCGTGGCGGGATCCAGCGGATCGCCGGGCGGGCGCTCGCGGGCATGGGCAACGATGCGCTCGACCAGCTCTTCGCGGATCGGCTCTTCGACGATCAGGCGCGAGCCGGACATGCAGACTTCGCCCTGGTTGAAGAAGATGGCGTTGGCGGCCGCGGCAGCGGCCTGGTCCAGGTCGGGCGCATCGGCCAGCACGATGTTCGGCGACTTGCCGCCGCACTCCAGCGCGACGTGTTTCATGTTCGATTGCCCGGCGTACTGGAGAAACAGCTTGCCGACGGCCGCGGAGCCGGTGAACGCGAGGGCGTCGACATCCATGTGCTGCCCGAGTGCCTGACCGGCCGTCGGCCCGTAGCCGGGCACGACATTGAGCACGCCGTCCGGCAGCCCGGCCTCGGCGGCGAGCTCGGCGAAGCGGATCGCGCTGAGCGGGCTCTGCTCGGCCGGCTTGAGCACGACCGAATTACCGGCCGCGAGCGCGGGGCCGAGCTTCCACGCGGCCATCATGAGGGGGAAGTTCCAAGGCACGACCGCCGCCACGACGCCGATCGGCTCGCGCGTGATGGTTGCCAGCACCCGATCGTTGGTCGGCGCCGTCTCCCCGTAGAGCTTGTCGATGGCCTCCGCGTACCAGGCGATCGTGCGCGCGACGAGCGGGATGTCGACGCCGCTCGAGTCGGCCACCGGCTTGCCCATGTCGAGCGTCTCGAGCAGCGCGAGCTCGGCGCGGTGCTCCTCCACCAGCTCCGCGAGCCGCACCAGCACGGCCTTGCGTGCCCTCGGCTCGAGGCCGGCCCAGCGCCGATCCTCGAAGGCCCTTCTCGCGGCCGCGACGGCGCGGTCGACATCGGCGCTGTCGCACTCCGAAACCCTTGCCGTGATCCCGCCGGTGGCGGGATTGATCGAATCGAACGTGGTGCCGGAGACGGCCTCGACGGGCTCGCCGTCGATGACGGCCCGGCCACGGATGTCGAGGCTGTCGGCCAGTGCTGCCCAGGCTTCGCGGCTATCGGGCATCTGCATGGTGAATCCCTCCGAGTCCGGGGCGCCGATCGGGCCATCGGCACCGTTATTTTGTGATCACACTAGCGCCGGGCCGGCGCCGGCGCAATCCCGGCGCCGACGGACGCGGCCATCGCGAGCCCTCAAGGTCCCGCGTCCGGTGCCCGGGTATGAGCCGAGGCCGGGTCCAGATCGCGCCATTCCGCCTCGGTGAGCGATCCTAGCCCCTCGCGGACGTCGGCCTCGATCGCGAACCGCAGCGCCGCATGGTCACCGCGCTCGAGGGCGCGCAGGGCCTCGGCGTGGCGGTCGACGATGTAATCGACACCGATGTGGCTGATGACCAGCCGCAGGAACGGGCTGAACTGCAGCCAGACGCTGTCGATCAGCGGCATCAGCACCTCGGCCGAGCCGGTCGCATACAGGCTGTAGTGGAATTCCCGGTGGCGCTTGAGGTAGCGCGTCACGTCGCCGCGCTCGACCGCGTCGTCGATCTCGGCGTCGAGGCGACGCAGGCGCTCGAGGAGTGGTGCGTCGACCGACGGCATCGCGCGCTCCGCCGCGAGCGTCTCGAGCGCTACGCGCACCGCGCAGAGATCGTCGAACTTGCGCCGGGTCATCATGGGCACGCTGACCCGGCGGTTGCCGTGGACCTCGAGGGCGCGCTCCGACACCAACCGGCGCAGCGCCTCGCGCACGGGCGTCGCGCTGACATCGAGCAGGGTCGCGATGCCGCGCAGCGTCACGCTGCGACCGGGAACGAACTGGCCGATCAGGATGCGCTCCTTGAGCTGGCGGTAGACCCATTCCTGGACGGTGATCGCGCCGTCGTCCGGCCCGACGCGGGACAACGGGGTGTCGACGGGGTCCAGCATGGTGCGGATTCCTCTCGCGTGCGCTTCGCGGAGCGTAGCAAATTTGATCACATTGTGTTGCGGTTCCGGGTGGTGCCTGCTACTTTGTGATCACGTACGGGGGACCGGCCGGCTCGGCCCGCCCGTCCACCATCACGAGAGCAGCGCTCATGCCCGCACCGAGCCAGGCCGGGGAACAGGCCCACGAGATCACGCGCTTCATCGAAGCGCATCCGGCCCTGGAGTACGTCGAGGCCTTCGTCACCGACGTCAACGGCATCGCGCGCGGCAAACGGGTCCCGGTGGGCGCGCTGCCGCGCCTGTACGAGTCCGGGCTGTGCCTGCCCGCATCCACCCTGGTGCTCGACGTCTGGGGCAACGAGGTGGAGGCGACCGGATTGATCTTCGAGACGGGCGACGCCGACCACCCGTGCCACCCCGTCCCCGGCAGTCTCCGCCCCCTCCCGTGGACGGACGGGCGCGGCGGACAGCTCCTGCTGCGCATGAACGACCCGTACGGGCAGCCGTATCACGCGGATCCGCGCAACGTCCTCGCGGCTGTGGCCGAGCGCTTCCACCGGCGCGGTCAGACCCCGGTGATCGCGACCGAGCTCGAGTTCCGTCTGTTCGAGACAGGCCTCGATGCCGAAGGCACCCCGCGCGCCCCCGATCGGCTCGATCGCGGCAACAGCTCGCAGTTGTTCGGGCTCGACGAGCTCGACGTGATGGACGAGGTGTTCTCGGCGTTCGATTCCGCCTGCCGAGCGCAGGGGCTGCCCGCCGACACGGTCATCGCCGAACAGAGTGCCGGCCAGTACGAGGTCAATCTCCGCCACGTCGACAATCCGGTGCTGGCCGCCGATCAGGCGATCCTGCTCAAGCGCACGATCAAGGCGGTCGCGCGCCGCCACGGGCTCATCGCGAGCTTCATGGCGAAGCCGTTCGGCGACCAGGCCGGCAACGGGCTGCACGTCCACGCCAGTCTGCTCGACGCGCACGGGCACAACCTCTTCAGCGACGGCGAGGCGCCGACGGATGCGCTGCACCACGCCGTGGGCGGACTCATGGACACGCTGAACGAGGCCGCGGCCGTGTTCGCGCCGCACGCCAATTCCTGGCGCCGCTTCCAGGTGGGCGCGCACGTTCCGATGGGTCCGACCTGGGGCTTCGACAACCGCACCACCGCTGTGCGGGTACCGCTGTCGAGCCCGGCCGCCACGCGCGTCGAGCACCGCGTGGCCGGCGCCGACGCGAATCCCTATCTCGCCGTCGCCGCGGTCCTCGCCGGCGTCGATCACGGGCTGGTCAACGCGATCCGGCCACCGGGGGAAACGCGCGGTTCGGCCTTCAGCCAGCACGCGCCGGGCCTGCCCGCGACGTGGGAGCAGGCACTCACCCTCTTCGACCAGTCCGCGTTCGTCGGCGAATACTTCGGCGAGGCCTATCGGCGCCTGTTCACGGTTTGCAAGCAACAGGAACAGGCGGGCTTCCGGCGCGAGGTCCCGCGTCTCGAATACGACACGTACCTGGGTGCGATCTGAAATGACTGCCACGGCCGATTCGGTAATGCAGCGCGGTGACACCGACCGGGCCGATGCCGCGCGGGAACACCCGGACTCCTGGTACGCGGCGACGGCAAAGCCCGGTCCGCAGCGCCCGCCGCTGGAGTCCGAGGCGACGGCCGACGTCTGCGTCGTGGGGGGCGGATTCTCCGGACTGTCGACCGCCCTGCATCTCGCCGAGCGCGGCTACGCGGTGATCGTGCTCGAGGCGGCGCGCGTCGGCTGGGGGGCCTCGGGGCGCAACGGCGGGCAGCTGATCAACGGCTACAGCCGCGACCTCGACGTCATCGAGAAGCGCTATGGTCACGACGCGGCCCGCGAGCTCGGGGCGATGGCCTTCGAGGGCGCCGGGATCATCCGCGAGCTGGTCGAGCGTTACTCGATCGACTGCGACCTGCGACGGGGCGGGGTCTTCGCCGCGCTCAATCGCCGCCAGCTGCGCGAGTTGGAGCAGCAGCAGTCGGAGTGGCAGGCCTGCGGCCACGACCACCTGGAGCTGCTCGATCGCGACACCATCCGTTCGCACGTCAGCACCGATCTCTACAGCGGCGGCCTGTTCGACGGCTGGAGCGGGCACGTCCATCCGCTCAATCTCGCGCTGGGCGAGGCGGCCGCGCTGGAATCGCTGGGCGGCACGATCCACGAGCAATCGCCCGTCACGCGCGTGGAATCAGGCGCGCAGCCCGTGGTCCACACCGCCGAGGGCCGCGTTCGTGCCCGACACGTGGTCCTCTGCGGCAACGCCTATCTCGGCGATACGGTGCCCGCGCTGCGCGACCGGGTAATGCCGGTGAGCACGCAGGTGATGGCGACCGAGCCGCTGGATCCCGCGACCATCCAGCGGCTGTTCCCGAGCGGGGTCTGTGTCGAGGACTGCAACTACATCCTCGACTACTATCGCCCGACGTCGGACAACCGGATCCTGTTCGGCGGCGGGACCATCTACGGCGGCGTCACGCCCGACGACATCGTCAGCAAGCTGCGCCCGCACCTCGCGCGCACCTTCCCCGAGCTCGCGGATGCGCGCATCGATTACGCCTGGAGCGGCAACTTCGCGCTGACGCTCACGCGCATCCCGCACATGGGCCGCCTCCACGACTCGGTCTACTTCACGCACGGCTACAGCGGCCATGGTGTCACCACGACCCATCTCGCCGGGCGCTTGATCGCCGAGGCCATCGACGGCGACAGCCACCGCTTCGATACGTTTGCCGCCCTGCGCAACTACCCGTTCCCCGGCGGGCGCACCCTGCGCGTGCCGCTGACCATGCTCGGGGCGTGGTACTACATGGCGAAGGAAAAGCTGGGGCTCTGAGCGGCGACTGGCGGAGCAGCCAATGAACGAACACGAACAGGGCGATCAGGCTTTCCGCGCGCAGAGCTTCTACGGTCGCCAGCCCGAGATGACCTATGCCGGGGCCCCGAGCTTCCTGCGGCGGCGTTATACGCGCCAGATCGCGGACGCCGACGTGGTGGTCAGCGGGCTGCCGTTCGATCTCGCCACCACCAACCGCCCCGGAGCCCGGTCGGGTCCGCAGGCCATTCGCGCCGCCTCGAACCAGCTTGCCGAGCTCGAGGCATTCCCGTGGGGATTCGACCCGTTCGATCACCTCGCCGTCGCGGACTGGGGCGACTGCTACCTGCCGCCCGGTGACCCCGAGGCCCTGGAGGCCGCCATGCTCGCACATGCGCGCGGCATCCTGGACAGCGGGGCCACGATGCTCACCTTCGGCGGCGACCATTACGTTACGTGGCCGCTGCTGCGCGCGCACGCCGAGCGTCACGGGCCCCTGTCCCTGATCCAGTTCGACGCCCACCCGGACACCTGGGCGGACGAGGGCGGCGCGCTCGATCACGGCAAGATGATCGGCCGGGCCGTGCGCGCGGGCGTGATCGACCCCGGCCGATCGATCCAGATCGGGATCCGGACCCATGCACCGGACTACGGTTTCCCCGTCCTCGACGCACCGTGGGTGCATGCCCACGGGCCGGCCGCCGTAATCGAGCGCATCCATGCAACGATCGGCAACCGCCCCGCGTACCTGACCTTCGACATCGACTGCCTGGACCCCGCCTTCGCGCCCGGCACGGGCACCCCCGTGGCCGGAGGACTCAGCTCCGCCCAGGCCCTCGCGATCCTGCGCGCCATCGGGGATGTCCCGCTGGTGGCGATGGACGTGGTCGAGGTGGCACCGGCGTATGACCACGGCCAGATCACGGCGCTGGCGGCCGCCACCCTGGCCCACGACTACCTCTGCCTCCTGGCCGACGCCAGGCGCCGCGCGCGCTAGCGCAACGCACGAACGCGCGCGATCCGCCCGCGGCGTCCGACCCGGTGGATCGCCCCGCGATTCCCCGGCGGCGGTGGACCGGCTGCCCCGTCGCCTGTCGGCCGCGCCCACGTCTCCCGCAAGCGGGCGCGGCGGGGAGACGGCACCGCGCGGACCATTGTCCCGACAGCGTCCGTTGCCCGCGGGCCGGGAGCGACCGATGACGCAATGGCCACCCCCCTTCCAGCCGTTCGACGCAAGCCACCTGCTCGCCCTCCTGGCGATCGGTGTGGCCGTTATCGTCGTAGCGTGGCTGGCCCGGTGGCTGCTCGACGTGCGCGGACGGGCGATCGCCGGCGGGGTCATCGCGGTCGGTCTGCTGCTCCACGAGGTCGGCAAAGTGGTGATCCGGGTGCACGGCTACGGCGACCGGCTCGCCGATAGCCTGCCGCTCCACCTGTGCGGGCTGGCCGCGCTGATGACCGCCTGGGTCCTGTGGCGGCACAGCAACCGGGTTCACGAGATCGCCTATTTCTGGGGCATCGGCGGGACCCTGCCGGCGCTGCTCACGCCCGACCTGCCCTATGACTACCCGCACGTCTTCTACTTCCTGTTCTTCGGCGGTCACGGCCTGATCCTCGTGGGTGTTTTCTACGCCACCGCTGTGCTCGGGCTGCGCCCGTCCGGGCGCTCGGTACCCAGGACCGTGGCCGCCAGCATCGTGCTGGTCGCCGTCATGGCCCCCGTCAACTGGCTGCTCGACGCCAACTACCTCTACCTCCGTGCCAAGCCGGAGGGGTCGACGCTGGTCGATTTCATGGGCCCCTGGCCCTGGTACGTCGCGGTGATGTTCGCGCTCGGGATTCTGGTCTGCCTGATCTGTTACGCGCCCCTGGCGCTCGTGGGCAGGACCACGCGGTGACGGGCATCAGCCCCCGGGAGCCCGTCGGGGCAATCGGTGGCGTAGCGCGCGCGCAGGCCGGCACGCAGTGGCTAGTGTCCTTTAACGGAAGTTCTCCGATCTTTCTCGGCGAGGCATCGTGGTGAC
>CAZVFN010000048.1:0-19958 GCA_964626335.1 uncultured Ectothiorhodospiraceae bacterium | reverse complement strand
AACTTCCGTTAAAGGACACTGGGAGCCTGCCCGACAGAACCGGTTCCGCGTCGTCGCGCGCCGGCTCGGGTTCCCTCGATCGGCTGTATCGGCTATCATCGCGCCCGATAAGTCGGGGTGTAGCGCAGTCTGGTAGCGCACCTGCATGGGGCGCAGGAGGTCGTAGGTTCAAATCCTGCCACCCCGACCATCCTGATCCACTGCTGTCGGCCGCCCGCGCGGCACCGGCGGCGCGCTGAGCGCGACGTGTCGCCTCCGCCGTTCCCTTCGCCCCCGCACGATCCGGCCCCGTCGGGCCCGCGGGGTGGTCCGACGAGCCCGACCGCAAGGTCTTCGCCGGGGCATCTGTTCGCGCGAGGAAGACGGTCATGGCCGACGAGCAAAAGGATCTCGAGCAGCGCCTGGAGGACCTGAAGGCCCACGTGGAACGCGTCGAGCAGGCCCAGCGGGAGCTCGAGGGCGCCCTTGCCGAGCAGAGCCACGCCATGCGTCGCGCGGACGAGCGGCTCGAGCGGGGCGATCGCAGCGCCGCGGTCGAGCGCGAGCAGTTGCGCGGCAACCAGGCGGAAAACGAGCGCGATCGCGTCAGCAACGCGGAGCAGCTGGAGCAGCTGCGCCAGGAGCGCGAGGCGCTCGAGCGCCGGCTGGCGCAGTCACAGGCTGACAGCCCCGGGGGCTCCGGCAGCGGCTAACGCCGCCGCGGGCAGATCGGGCATGGCGCGCATGCCCGGGCGGCGCCCCCGGCGCCGACCGGTCTCCGTCCACCCACCGGGCGCTACCCCCGCAGCCAGCCGTGGTAGCGCTGCAGCCAGCGCAGGGCCCCCTGGGGCGCGTGCGCCCGCTTCCATTCGCCGGCGGCGAACTTGTTCGCCTCCATCAGGGTCGGGTACGGGTGGATCGTGCTCAGGATCTTGTTGAGCCCGATGCCGTTGCGCATCGCGAGCGTGAATTCCGCGATCAGGTCACCGGCGTGCTCGCCGACCACGGCGGCGCCGAGGATGCGGTCCTTGCCGGGGACCGTGAGGACCTTGACGACACCGTGGCCCTCTTCGTCGGTGATCGCGCGGTCGAGATCGCCATAGTCGTAACGCGTCACCTCGTACTCGACGCCGTCGCGGTCGGCGGCATCCTCCGAATAGCCCACACGCGCGACCTCGGGATCGGTGAAGGTGGACCACGGCAGCGCCGAGTAGTCTACCTTGAAGCGCTTGAACATGCCGAAGAGCGCGTTGACGCTCGCGTGCCAGGCTTGGTGGGCGCTCGCGTGCGTGAACTGGTAGGGCCCGACGCAGTCGCCGCAGGCATAGATCGTGGGCATGGCCGTCTGCAGGTGCTCGTCGACGTCGATGCGCCCACGATCGTCGAGCTTGACGCCGACGTCCTCGAGGCCGAAGCCCTTGACGTTGGCCGCTCGCCCGACCGCCACCAGCAGGGTGTCGAACGCCACCCGAACGGTCTCGCCCTCGTGGTCGCACACCAGGACCTTCTCGCCGTCCTCGACGCGGAACTCGGTCGCCTTGTGATCGACGAGCACGCGGATGCCCTCGGCGTGGAAGCGCTCCTCGACGAAGCGACCGACGTCGTGGTCCTCGATCGCCATGATGCGTGCCTGCATCTCGACCTGGGTGACCTCCGCGCCGAGGCGGTGGAACGCCTGCGACAGCTCGCAGCCGATCGGTCCGCCGCCGAGCACCACCAGGCGGCCGGGATCCTCCTCGAGCGACCAGATCGTGTCCGAGGTGTAGTAGCCGACGTCCTCGATGCCCGGCACGGGCGGCACGAAGGGCCTCGCGCCGGTGGCGACGACGATGTGGCGGGTGGTCAGGGTCTGGCCGTCGACCTCGACCGTCCAGGGGCCGGTGATGCGGGCCTCGCCCTCGATTACGTCGACGCCCAGGCCGGTGAAGCGCTCGACCGAGTCGTGGGGCGCGATCTTCGCGATGATCCGGTGCACGCGGGCCATGATGTCGCGGAACTCGAACCGGGCACTCGCTTCCCGCACGCCGAATTCCGCGTGGCGCTGCACGTGCGCGACGAACTTGCCCGAGCGGATCAGGGCCTTCGACGGCACACAGCCGGTGTTGAGGCAGTCGCCGCCCATCGCGTGCTTCTCGATCAGGCTGACACGCGCCTTCACGGCCGCGGCGATGTAGGCCGCGACGAGCCCGCCGGAACCGGCGCCGATCACCACCAGGTTGCGGTCGAAGTGTTGCGGCTTCTGCCAGCCCTTGAGCGCGCGACGACTCTTGATCACGCGCACGATGCCCTTGGCGATGAGGGGGAAGACCCCGAGCAGCACGAACGCGCCGATGAGCTCGGGTGAGAGGATGCCGCCGAGCGAGTCGATCTGCGCGAGCTGCGTGCCGGCATTCACGTAGACGATCGTTCCGGCCAGCATCCCCGCCTGGCTGACGACGAAGAACGTCAGGGTGCGGATCGGTGTCAGCGCCATCACCAGGTTGATGACGAAGAACGGGAACGCCGGCACCAGGCGCAGCATGAACAGGTAGAGGGCACCGTCGCGCTTCACCCCCGCGTTGACCGAGCGCAGGCTGTCGCCGAAGCGCCGCTGGACCGCGTCCTTGAACAGGAAACGGGCCACTAGGAACGCCAGGGTCGCGCCGATCGTGGAGGCGAAGGAGACGATGATCGTGCCCCAGAGCAGCCCGAATATGGCGCCGCCGACCAGCGTCATTACGGCCGCGCCCGGCAGTGACAGGGCGGTCACGACGATGTAGATCGTCGCGTAGATGCCGGCCGTCAGTGCCGGATTCGCCTGGAAGAAACGATCGATCCCGGCCTGCTGGGACTTGAAATACTCGAGGCTGAGGTACTGGCCGAGGTCGAGCGCGAAGAATGCGATGATCACGGCGGCGATCACCGCGACGAGGAGGACCTTGCTGGCACGCATGGACGGTTCCCTTCTGGCTTGACGATCGTTCTGGGCGGCGCCGTTGTGCGCCGCACTGTCCGACACGGGGCGGCTCGCGTTGGCGGGCGACAGCGAGCTGCCCGGCTAGGATGCCCGCTGGGCGAGGCTGTATCATCCCGCGTGCCGCACGCGCTGCCGTGCATCCGACCGCGGATCCCCCGCTGCGTTCCCCGGGAGACCAGCCATGAGCCAAGCACGCCGCCTGGAACTCGTCGTGCCCGGACTGCTCGGGCCGGTCACGGATGCCGACGCGGTCGCACGCTTGCAGCCGGACATGCCGGTACTGGCGGAGCTGCTCGCGCGCGCGGACCGCCGCGACGAGGCCGGGGATGACGGCCTGGCACCGGTGTTCGCGGCTTTCGCCTGTGCCGATGCGGGACGCCCCGCCGCCGCGGCATCGCGGCTGGGCGAGCACGACGGCGAGGCCGTGGCGTCCCGGCGGTGGTGGTTGCGGGCCGATCCCGTGCACCTGCGCGTCGACACCACGCATGCGCGCCTGTTCGCCGGCTATGCCCTGGAACTCGATGAGGACGAGGCAGCCCGGCTGGTCGAGCGCCTGAATGCGTTCTTCGCCGCGGACGGGCTGGTATTCGAGGCGCCGGTGGCGGATCGCTGGTATCTCGGCCTCGAACAGCCCCAGGATCTGCACGTGCAGCCGCCCGATCGGGTCGCCGGGCGCAATGTCGACGCGTTCATGCCGGAGGGCGAGGACGCCCGCGCCTGGCGCGCATGGCTCAACGAGGTGCAGATGCTGCTGCACGACGCGCCCGTCAACAGCGAGCGCGCGGCGCGCGGCGCGCTGCCGGTGAACAGCCTCTGGGTCTGGGGTGGCGGGTTCGCGCCGGCGGTCGCGGGGGCTCCGGCTCGCGTCTGGGCGCACGATCCGGTCGCGCTCGGGCTCGGGCGTCTCGCGGGTGCGGCCGTCCAGCCCCTGCCGGAGCGCGCATCCGACCGCGCATGGCCGCAGGGCACCACGCTCGCGGTCGACACGGGCGCGCGCGATGCGCTGGTCCACGGTGATATCGAGGTGTGGCTGCAGCGCCTCGCCTCGCTGGAACGGGATTGGCTGGCGCCGGTGGCGGCGGCCCTGCGCGCGCGGCGGCTCGATGAGCTGGTGCTGGCCCCGGCCGACGGCCGCCGCTTCCGCCTGCGGCGCAAGGCGCTGCACCGTTTCTGGCGCCGGCGGCGCGCGTGGACCCACTGGCTGGTGCAGGACTGATGGCGGGCGAGGGGCCGATCATCCGGCGGCGCTCGGCCGCGGCGCCGCTGCTCGACGGCCTGCACCCGGTCGTGGCGCGGGTGATGGCGGCGCGCGGCGTCACGGCCAGCACGGAGCTCGACCCCTCGCTGTCCGGGCTCCCCACGCCGGCGATGGCCGATCTCGAGGCCGCGACCGGGCGCCTCGAGGCGGCCCTGCGCGCGGGTGAGCGGATCCTCGTGGTCGGTGATTTCGATGCCGACGGCGCGACGAGCGTCGCGCTCGCGGTGCGCGCGCTGCGGGCATTCGGTTGCACCGCGGTCGACTACCTGGTGCCGAATCGCTTCGAGTACGGCTACGGGCTCACCCCGGAGCTCGTCGAGCCGGCGGCCGAGCGCGGCCCGGGCCTGATCGTCACCGTCGACAACGGCATCTCGAGTCACGCCGGGGTCGCCGCCGCCGCGGCGCACGGCATCGACACCATCGTCACCGATCATCACCTGTCGAGCGAGACCCTGCCGCCGGCGGTGGCGGTAATCAATCCGAACCGCGCGGACTGCCCGTTCCCGGCGAAGGCGCTGGCCGGCGTCGGCGTCGTCTTCTACCTGATGGCGGCCCTGCGCGCGCGCCTCGAGGCCGCCGGGTGGTTCGCGGAGCGGGCGGCGGGCGCGCCGTCGATGGCCCCGCTGCTCGACCTCGTCGCGCTCGGCACGGTGGCGGATGTCGTGCGCCTGGAGCGCTGCAACCGCATCCTCGTGGAGCAGGGGTTGCGCCGCATCCGGGGCGGCCACGCCTGTGCCGGCATCCACGCGCTGCTGGAGGCGGCGCGGCGCAACCCCGAGACGACGACCAGTGGCGACATGGGCTATGCGGTGGCACCGCGGCTGAACGCGGCCGGGCGGCTCACGGACATGGACGTGGGCATCCAGGCGCTGCTGACCGACGACCCCGGTGTCGCGGCCGACCTCGCGCAGCGACTCGATGCGCTCAACGGCGAGCGCCGGGCGATCGAGGCGCAGATGCGGGAACAGGCGGACGCGGAGCTCGAGCGCCTGCGCGCGACCCTGGCGGAGGACCAGGCTCTGCCGCCCGGCCTCGTGCTCCACGACGAGCGCTGGCACCAGGGGGTGATCGGGATCCTCGCGGGCCGGGTCCGCGAGGCCGTGCATCGCCCGACCGTGGTCTTCGCCGGCGCCGGCGACGGCTGGCTCAAGGGCTCGGCCCGGTCCATCGCGGACCTGCACGTGCGCGATATCCTGGCCGCGGTCGACGCCCGGCGGCCGGGGCTCATCGAGCGTTTCGGCGGTCACGCCATGGCCGCCGGGCTCGCGCTGGGCGCCGAGCGGCTGGACGAGTTCCGCGACTGCTTCGCCGAGGAGGTGGCGCGCGCACTCGGCGGCGTGGCGCCGCTGCGCGAGATCGCCACCGATGGCCCCCTGGCGGCAACGGAGCTCGACCTGCAGACGGCAGAGGCGCTGGCGGCGGCCGGGCCCTGGGGGCCCGGATTTCCCGAGCCCGTGTTCGACGGCCGCTTCCGCATCCTCGAGGCGCGCGTGGTGGGCGAGTGCCATCTCAAGTTGCGGGTGGTGCCGGCGGACGCCGACGGCCCGGTGGTGGACGCGATCCGCTTCAACGCGGACACGGCGACCCGCGCCGATCCGGGCGAGCGCGCCGATCTCGTCTATCGCCTCGAGGTCAACGAGTACCGCGGGCGGCGCAACCCGCAACTGGTTGTCGAGCACCTGTCCGCGGCCGTGCCTGACGGCGGGCCCTGAGGCACTGCAGGGCACGAACGTATACGCTACACTTGCACGCTTTTATTCGTCGCTATTCCGGAGTCCCGCTCGATGTCCGAAGTCAACGCGCTGCGCGAGCAAATCAAGGATCTGCAAGGTCGCCTCGACGACCTGAGGGGGTATCTTTGACTACGACACCAAGGCGGAACGCCTGGCCGAGCTCGAGCGTGAGCTGGCGCAGCCGCAGATCTGGAACGATCCCGACCACGCCCAGGAGCTGAATCGCGAGCGCACCCGGCTGGCCGAGACGGTCGGGGCCCTGGACCGCTTCAAGCGCTCGCTCGCCGACGGTACCGAGCTGCTCGAGATGGCGGCGCAAGAGGACGACGCCGACACGCTCGCCAGCGTCGAGCAGGATATCGCCGAGACCGAGCGCGGCGTCGCGCGCCTCGAGTTCCAGCGCATGTTCAGCGGCGAGCTCGACGCCAACAACGCCTTTCTCGACATCCAGTCGGGCTCGGGTGGCACCGAGGCCCAGGACTGGGCCGAGATGCTGATGCGCATGTACCTGCGCTGGGCCGAGGGCCACGGCTTCGCCACCGAGATCACCGAGCTGTCCGCGGGCGACGTGGCCGGCATCAAGAGCGTGACGATCCACGTCACCGGCGAGTACGCCTTCGGCTGGCTGCGCACGGAGACGGGCGTGCATCGCCTGGTGCGCAAGTCGCCGTTCGATTCGGGCAATCGCCGCCACACCTCGTTCGCCGCGGTGTTCGTCTCGCCCGAGATCGACGACTCGTTCGAGGTCGAGATCGATCCGTCGGACCTGCGCGTGGATGTCTATCGCGCGAGCGGCGCGGGCGGTCAGCACGTCAACACCACCGAGTCCGCCGTGCGCATCACGCACAATCCGACCGGGATCGTGGTGCAGTGCCAGAACAGCCGCTCGCAGCACGCCAACCGGGCGACGGCGATGAGCCAGCTGCGCGCCAAGCTCTACGAGCGCGAGATGCAGGAGCGCCGCCGCGACCAGCAGTCGGCGGAGGAGCAGAAGTCGGACATCGGCTGGGGCAGCCAGATCCGTTCCTACGTGCTGGATTCCGGCCGGATCAAGGACCTGCGCACGAACATCGAGATCGGCAACACCCAGTCCGTGCTCGACGGCAACCTCGACCGCTTCATCGAGGCCAGCCTCAAGGCGGGGGTGTAATCGGACTGTGTCTGATCAACCACGGATGAACACGAGAACCACGAATGAACACTGATGCTGTCGCGGGGCCCCGATGTGCTCGGGCGCCAGGCGGACATCTCCCGGGTCCTTCCAGGGTTCAGTAGAACCACGGATCAACACGGATAAGGAACTCGTTTCGAAAGGAATGCGGGTGATTGCTGCGCTGCGACCATTCCCGAGCGCGAGGGGCGCGAAGCGGCGGCAACCGTGTTCATTCGTGGTCCCGAAAGCGTCAACCAGAACCCCACACGGCGATAACGGCATGACCGAGCAGGACGAGAACAGCCTCATCGCGCAGCGGCGGCAGAAGCTCGAAGCGATCCGCGAGCAGGGCGACGCGTTCCCGAACGATTTCCGCCGCGACGCGCTCGCGGCCGAGCTCCACGAGCGCTATGGCGAGCACGACGGCGAGCAGCTCGAGGCCGAGGGGGTCCGGGTCGCGGTTGCCGGGCGCATGATGGCCAAGCGGGTGATGGGCAAGGCCAGCTTCGCGCAGGTGCAGGATCAATCCGGGCGGATCCAGGTCTTCCTGCAGCGCGACGCGCTCGGCCCCGAGGTCTATCAGGCGTTCAAGGGCATGGACGTGGGCGACATCGTCGGCGCCCGGGGCACGCTGTTCCGCACGCGCACCGGCGAGCTCTCGGTGCGCGCCGACGAGCTGCGCCTGCTCACGAAGTCGCTGCGGCCACTGCCGGAAAAGTGGCACGGCCTGACGGACATGGAGCAACGCTACCGCCAGCGCTACGTCGACCTGGTGATGAACCCGAGCGTGCGCGAGACGTTCCGCTTCCGCTCGCGCATGATCGGGGCGATCCGCAACGAGCTGATCGAGGCGGGGTTTCTCGAGGTCGAGACCCCGATGATGCAGCCGATCCCGGGGGGCGCGGCCGCGCGCCCGTTCGTCACGCACCACAACGCCCTCGACATCGACCTCTACCTGCGCATCGCGCCCGAGCTCTATCTCAAGCGGCTGGTCGTCGGCGGCATGGACAAGGTGTTCGAGGTCAACCGCAACTTCCGCAACGAGGGCCTGTCCACGCGCCACAATCCCGAGTTCACGATGCTCGAGTTCTACGAGGCATACGCCGATTACCGCGACGCGATGGACCGCATCGAGTCGATGCTGCGCCGGGTCGCCCGCGACGTGCTCGGCCGGGAACGCTTCACCAGCGGCGGTGCCGAGTACGACTTCTCGAGGGCGTTCACCCGCATGACGATGCGCGAGGCGGTGCTGCACTACAACCCGCAGCTGTGCGACGCCATCCTCGACGAGCGTGCGCGCGCCGCCGAGGCCGCCGAGGCGCTGGGCATCCGCGTGGAGCCGGAATGGGGTGCCGGGCGCCTCGAAGCGGAGATCTTCGAGGCGACCGCCGAGTCTCTCCTGCACGACCCCACGTTCATCACGCGCTTCCCGACCGAGGTCTCGCCGCTCGCCCGCCGCAGCGACGACGATCCGAACGTGACCGACCGCTTCGAGCTGATCGTCGGCGGCCGCGAGCTCGCCAATGGCTTCTCGGAGCTCAATGACCCCGAGGACCAGGCCGCGCGCTTCCGCGAGCAGGTGGCGGCGAAGGACGCGGGCGACGCCGAAGCGATGCACTACGACGTCGACTATATCCGCGCGCTCGAGTACGGCATGCCGCCGACCGCCGGCGCCGGGCTCGGTATCGACCGGGTCGCGATGCTGTTCACCGACTCGGCGTCGATCCGCGACGTCGTGCTCTTCCCCCAGATGCGCCCGGTGCAGGACTGAACCCGCGTGCGGCCGCTTGCAAGCGGGGCCGGGTCCCGGTTGTCGTCAGGGCGCGAGGAAAGGTCGGTCCCTCGCGGAGTCGCGGCGGACGCAGGGCGTCGCGGCGCGTTAATGGAATTTGCGCGCGCGCTGCCCGCCGCCGTGCAACCCGCACCTCGAGGGCGTAGGCCGGTTTCGTCCGCAGCGAAGCGAAGGGCGACAGCGGCAGCGCTGCGCCAAGGGGCCGGGCGGGGCGGCATCGGGCGGCATCGTCGCCCCGGGGGCCGGTTCCGGCCGTGTCCCTGCCGGCATGCGGCTTCGCCGAAGACCGGCCTACGTCATTGCTCGCCTTTTTCCCTGCGCCCTCAGCGAGGCTGCGAGAACCCGACCGCACCGCGGCGAACTCGGGCGTTCTTCGCGCCTTGGCGTGAACCCGGAAACCCGCCGGATGGCCCCGAACGAGATCGCGCGCAAGCGCTCGTGCAGGGCGAATACCCGGACGGGAGCTCATAAAAAAGCCCCGCCAAAGCGGGGCTTTATGGTCAGTAATTGAAGCGGTTTGTCACTTCGCAGCGTCGAACCGGCGCGCCACCTCGTCCCAGTTGACCACGTTCCACCAGGCGTCGACGTAGTCGGGGCGCCGGTTCTGGTACTTGAGGTAGTAGGCGTGCTCCCAGACGTCCACGCCGAGGATCGGCGTGCCCGGCGCGGCGGCGATGTCGCTCATCAGCGGCGTGTCCTGGTTGGCCGTGTCCGTGATCTTCAGATCGCCGCTGCGATCGACGATCAGCCACGCCCACCCGGAGCCGAAGCGCCCGAGGGCGGCGTTCTTGAAGGCCTCCTTGAACGCGGCGACGTCGCCCCAGACCTGCTTGATCGCTTCGCCCAGGGCACCCCCCGGTTCACCGCCGCCGTTCGGGCTCATGAGCTGCCAGAACATGGCGTGATTCGCGTGGCCGCCGCCGTTGTTGCGTACCGGCGTCTGGATCGCGCTCGGCAGGGCGCCGATCTCGGCGATCAGGGACTCCACGGCCTTGTCCGCGAGCTCGGGATGCTGTTCGAGTGCGCCGTTGAGCTTCGTGACGTAGGTGTTGTGGTGCTTGTCGTGATGGATCTCCATCGTCTGCGCGTCGATGTGCGGCTCGAGCGCGTCGAATTTGTAGGGAAGCGGCGGAAGTTCGTGCGCCATTGTCCTTCTCCTTTCTCCGGGCGGTGAGTGGACTTTGAATTGACGCCTGCAGACTGGGGACGAAAACGCGGCGATTCAATGGCGGCCGCGCCGCGCCCGGCCGCCCGCGTCGTCGCGGGCCTGTTGGCGCGCCGTGTCGGCGAAGGCCCGGGCAGCATTGCCCGGAGTGCGCCCCACCCGCGTCACCAGGCCGAGGCGCCGCTGGAGGTGGATCCCGCCGACGTCGAGCACCGCCAGCTCCCCCCGGTTCAGCGTGCGCGGCAGGGCGGACCAGCCGAGGCCCACGGAGACCATCATCTTGATCGTCTCGAGGTAGTTGGTCTCCAGCGCGACCCGCAGGTGCAGTCCGTGGGGGTGCAGCGCCTCGGCGACAATGCGCCGGGTGACGGTGGTGGCCGCCGGGAGGATGGCGGGCCAGCGCGCCAGCTCGGTGGGCACCAGCGCGGTCTCCCGGGCCAGCGCGTGCCCGGCGGCCGCGACGAAGTCGAGCGGATCGGGCCACAGGGTCTCGAGCGCCAGGGTATCGGGCGGCGCCGAGGGCAGGGTGACCACGGCCAGCTCGAGGTCGCCCCGGTCGACGGCGAAGCAGGCCTGTTCCGAGTCCATGAAGTGCAGGTCGAGCTCGACGTCCGGGTAACTCGCGGTGAAGCGCCGCAGGATCGGCGGCAGGCGGTGCAGGCCCACGTGATGGCTGGTGCCGATGCGCAGGCGTCCGCCGACGCGGCCGGCGAGGTCGGCCACCGCCTGGCGGCTGGCCTCCAGCTCCCCGAGGACCCGACGCGCGTGCGGCAACAGGGCCCGCCCGGCCTCGGTCAGCTCGGCGCTGCGCGGCAGGCGGTCGAACAGGCGCGCGTGCAGATCCTCCTCGAGTGCGGCGATGCGCTTGCTCACGGCCGGTTGTGTCAGGAAGAGCGCGTCCGCGGCGCGCGAGAACGAGCCCGCATCGGCCACGGCGATGAACGCCTGCAGGGCGGTGAGATCCATGATCTTGCCATACTGATATGGAATGGGCTACATGACAAGAATGAATTGGATTCATGGATTGACCGCCGCTAGGGTGGTGACCATCGGAATGACGTATCGGGCCGGCCGGTGTGCGAAACGGGCGGGCGGCTGCCGGGGTGAGAGCGATGAGTGAGCGAACGCTGTACGGCAAGATCTGGGACGAACACGTGGTGCGCCACCAGGGCGAAGGGGCCGCGCTGCTCTACATCGACCGGCACATGGTGCACGAGGTGACCTCGCCGCAGGCCTTCGAGGGTCTGCGCCTGGCCGGTCGCCAGCCGTGGCGAACCTCGTCCGTGCTCGCCACGGCGGATCACAACGTGCCGACGACGGATCACAGCGGGCCGATCGAGGATCCGCTGTCGCGCACCCAGGTCGAGACGCTGTCGCGCAACTCCGAGGAATACGGCCTCCGGCTGTTCGGCATGGGCGACGCCCGCCAGGGCATCGTTCACGTCATCGGCCCGGAACAGGGGGCGACGCTGCCGGGGATGACGATCGTCTGCGGTGATTCGCACACCGCGACCCACGGGGCATTCGGGTCGCTGGCGTTCGGCATCGGTACCTCGGAGGTCGAGCATGTGCTCGCCACGCAATGCCTGATGCAGTACAAGGCGAAGGACATGCGCGTGCGCGTCGAGGGCGATCTGCCGCCGGGTGTGACCGCCAAGGACGTGATGCTCGCGATCATCGGCCGCATCGGGACCGCGGGAGGCACGGGCCACACGATCGAGTTCGCCGGCTCGACCATCCGCCGGCTGTCGATGGAAGGGCGCATGACCATCTGCAACATGGCCATCGAGGCCGGTGCCCGCGCGGGCCTGATGGGCGTCGACGATCACACCATCGAGTACATCGCTGGGCGCCCGTTCGCCCCGCGCGGTGAGCACTGGGACACCGCGGTCGCCCACTGGCGCGGCCTGGTCAGCGATGACGCCGCGGCCTTCGACCAGGAGGTGGTGCTCGACGCGCCCGCCATCGAGCCGCAGGTGACCTGGGGGACGTCGCCGGAGATGGTGGCGCCGATCGGTGCGCGCGTGCCCGATCCGGCGGCGGAGCCCGACCCCGTGCGGGCCGGCTCGATGCGGCGTGCGCTCGAGTATCAGGGTCTCGAGCCGGGTACGCCGATGACCGAGATCCGGCCGGACAAGATCTTCATCGGCTCGTGCACGAATGCCCGCATCGAGGATCTGCGCGCCGCGGCCCGGGTGGTCCGGGGCCGGCGCGTGGCCGACTCGATCACGCTGGCGATGGTCGTGCCCGGCTCCGGCCTGGTGAAGCGCGAGGCCGAGAGCGAGGGTCTGGACGAGATCTTCCGGGCGGCCGGGTTCGAGTGGCGCGAGCCGGGGTGCTCGATGTGCCTCGGCATGAACACCGACCGGCTGTCGCCGGGCGAGCGCTGTGCCTCGACCTCCAATCGCAATTTCGAGGGCCGCCAGGGGCAGGGCGGGCGCACGCACCTGATGAGCCCGGCGATGGCCGCCGGTGCGGCGGTGACGGGCCGCCTGGTGGACGTGCGCACGATGGCGGATCGGAGGCACTGACATGGAACCCTTCACACGCCACACGGGCCTGGTCGCGCCGCTCGACCGGGCCAATGTCGATACCGACGCGATCATCCCCAAGCAGTACCTGAAGTCGGTGCAGCGCACGGGCTTCGGCCCGAACCTGTTCGACGACTGGCGCTATCTCGACCCGGGCGAGCCCGGCGCCGACAGCAGCGCGCGCCGCGAAAAGCCCGATTTCGTGCTCAACCAGCCACGCTATCGCGGCGCGCAGATCCTGCTCGCGCGCGAGAACTTCGCCTGCGGCTCGTCGCGCGAGCACGCGGTATGGGCGCTCACGGACTACGGCTTCCGGGCCGTGATCGCCCCGAGCTTTGCCGATATCTTCTACAGCAACAGCTTCAAGAACGGCCTGCTGCCGGTACGCCTCGACGCCGATACGGTCGATCGGCTGTTCCGCGAAACCCAGGCGAACGCGGGCTACCGGCTCACCGTCGACCTCGAGCAGCAGCAGGTGGTGACGCCGGATGGCACGGCGTTTGCATTCGAGGTGGATGCGTTTCGCCGCGAGTGCCTGCTCGAGGGCCTGGACGATATCGGTCTGACACTGCAGTACGCCGACGACATCCGGGCCTACGAGGAACGCCGCAAGGCCGAGGCGCCGTGGCTGTTTGCGGGCTGAGGGGGTGAGTTGCAGGGCGGTCTGTTCCACGCCAAGGGCCCCGAGGGGCCGCGAAGCACGCGGAGGCACTCGACGTCCTGAGCACGAATCCCCTTGCGCCCTTGGCCGGGGGCTTCGCGCTCTTGGCGTGAACCGGGGACGTGCGGCGATATCCGCCCCCGCGGCAGGCGCTGCCGTGGCGGAACGATCGAAGCGGCCGCACTGAGGGCGATGACATGACACACAGGATCGCGCTACTCGCCGGGGACGGCGTCGGCCCCGAGATCGCCGCCGAGGCGGAGAAGGTGCTGGCGGCATTGGGCGATCGTCACGGCCTCGACGTCGAGGTCGTGCATGCCCCCATCGGCGGCGCTGGCGTCGACGCCGCCGGTTCGCCGCTGCCGGACGACACGCTCGCCCTGGCGCGCTCGGCCGACGCGGTGCTGCTGGGCGCCGTCGGCGGCCCCAAGTGGGACGCCGAGCCGGGCGAGCGCCGTCCCGAGACCGGGTTGCTGGCGATCCGCCGGGAACTGGCGTTGTTCGCCAACCTGCGCCCGGCGCTGCTGTACCCGGAGCTGGCGGATGCCTCGAGCCTGCGCCACGAGCGTGTCGCCGGTCTCGACCTGATGATCGTGCGCGAGCTCACCGGGGGGATCTACTTCGGCGAGCCGCGCGGCATCGACACGGACGCGAGCGGGCGACGGCGCGGCTACAACACCCTCGTCTACACGGAGGACGAGGTCGAGCGCATCGCCCGCCGCGCGTTCGCGATCGCCCGGCGGCGCGGTGGCCGCCTGTGCTCGGTGGACAAGGCCAATGTCCTCGAGTCCTCGCGCCTGTGGCGCGAAACCGTCGAGCGCGTGCACGGTGACCATGGCGACGTGAGCCTGTCGCACATGTACGTCGACAACGCGGCCATGCAGCTGGTGCGCGATCCGCTGCAGTTCGACGTCATCGTCACGGGCAATATGTTCGGTGACATCCTCTCGGATTGCGCGGCGATGCTGACCGGCTCGATCGGCATGCTGCCGTCGGCGTCGCTCGACGCCCGGGGCAAGGGGATGTACGAGCCCGTCCACGGGTCGGCGCCGGACATCGCCGGGCAGGGCCGGGTCAATCCGCTGGCGATGATCTTGTCGGTGGCGATGATGCTGCGCTATACGCTGGACGAGGGCGGGCTGGCCGGTCGCCTGGAGACCGCTGTCGCCCGGGTCGTCGCCGCGGGGCACCGCACCGCGGACATCGCCGGCTCGCGTCCGGCACTGGCGACGTCCGCGATGGGGGACGCCGTGGTGACCGCCCTCGGCGACTGACGGCGGGCGCGGTGCGCCGGCGCGCCGGCGGAACGGGTGCGGGCGTGCGCGCGCGAGGTCCGTTGCCGCCGGATCGCCGGGGGACGGACAGGCAACGTATGATGGCGAGCTGGGAAGCCATGCACAGCGCCATGTAGTGACAACAGAGGACTCGGGCGATGGCGGAGCAATGCAACATAGCGGTCGTGGGTGCCACCGGCGCGGTCGGCGAGGCGATGCTGTCGATCCTGTCGCAGCGCGACTTCCCGGTCGGCGAAATCGCCGCGCTGGCGAGTCGCCGCTCGGTCGGCAAGGAGGTCGATTTCGGACGCCGCACGCTGGTGGTCCAGGACCTCGAACAATTCGATTTCTCCGACACCGACATCGCGCTGTTCTCCGCGGGCGGCAGCATCTCGGCCGAGCATGCACCGCGCGCGGCCGCGGCCGGCTGCGTCGTGATCGACAACACGTCGCACTACCGACGCGACCCGGACATCCCGCTCGTGGTGCCGGAGGTGAATCCGCAGGACGTGGCCAACTACCCGCAGCGCGGTATCATCGCCAATCCGAACTGCTCGACCATCCAGATGGTGGTGGCGCTCAAGCCGATCGATGACGCGGCCACGATCGAGCGCATCAACGTGGCGACCTACCAGGCCGTGTCGGGCACCGGCAATGAGGCGATCGAGGAACTCGCGCAGCAGACGGCGGCGATGCTCAACGGCCGCCCGGCCGAGGCCTCGGTCTATCCGAAGCAGATCGCCTTCAACTGCCTGCCGCACATCGATTCGTTCCAGGACAACGGCTACACGCGCGAAGAGATGAAGATGGTCTGGGAGACGCACCGGCTCATGGGTCGCGAGGCCATCCGGGTGAACCCGACCACGGTGCGCGTGCCCGTGTTCTACGGCCATTCCGAGGCCGTGCACGTCGAGACGCGTGACAAGCTCGGGGCGGAGGCCGCCCGCAAGGTGTTGTCGTCCGCCCGCGGGGTGACGGTCCTCGACGAGCAGTGCGACGGCGGCTACCCGACGGCCGTCACCGAGGCGTCGGGCAACGACGCCGTCTACGTCGGCCGTATCCGAGAGGATATCTCCCACGACCGGGGGCTCGACCTGTGGGTGGTCTCGGACAATGTGCGCAAGGGGGCAGCGCTCAACAGTGTCCAGATTGCGGAGCTTCTGATAAAAGAGTATATCTAGCGGATAGTTAGAGGGATTTTGTTCATGTGCCTTCTTTAAAGTATATTCTCGGAAAAGTTCCCATGTACCTCGGTACTGGGGAAAATCCAGCGGGACGATCCGACGCCGGGTCGAAGAACAGCCCGCAGCCTGACCAAGGGGCGAACACCGTGCGACGACTGGCCCTGGTACCGATCGCCTTGGCTGCACTCCTGTTGTCCGCCGCGGCCCAGGCAGTGGGCCTCGGCGAGATCGAGATGCAGTCGGCGCTGAATCAGCGCCTCGATGCCGAGATCCCGCTGCGCGGGGTGTCGGCCGAGCAGAGCGCAAACATCGAGGTCGACCTGGCCTCCGAGCAGGCCTTCCGCGACGCGGGCCTCGAACGGCCGTTCGCCCTGACCCGCCTTCGATTCGCCGTCAAGGAGCGCGACGACGAGCGCTATTACGTCCAGGTCACCAGCACGCAGCCCGTCGTCGAGCCCTTCCTCAGCTTCCTGGTCGAGGTCGACTGGCCGGGCGGCAACCTGCTGCGCGAGTACACGGTGCTGCTCGATCCGCCGGTGTTCGCCAGCAAGGAGCAGGGAGGCGAAGCGGGCGACGACGAACCCGCCGACGCCGAAACCGCGGCCGCCGCGGACGACGCCGGTGTGCCGGGCGATATCGAGCGCTCCGCCGAGCCACCCGAGGACGACGGCCGGTCGCAGGCCGAGGCGGAGGCGGAGGAGGCCAAGCGCCAGGCCCAGCGCGACAGCCGCAAGCCGGTCTTCCTGCGCATCGAGGAGGAGGAGGAACGCGCCGAGCGCGACGCCGCCGAGCGTGCGCGTGCGGAGGCCGAGGCGCAGGCGGCGGAGCCGAAGGGGGCGGAAGCCGAGCCGAGCGCTGCCGAAGAGGCCACCGGCGGGCCGGACGAGTACGGCCCCGTCGAGCGCGGTGAAAGCCTCTGGAACATTGCCGCGCGACTCAAGCGGGGCGACATGACCGTCCAGCAGATGATGCTGGCGCTGCTGCGCTACAACCCCGACGCGTTCGCCGACAAGAACATCAACCGGCTCAAGCAGGGTTATGTCCTGCGCGTGCCCGATGCCCGGGCCGTGCGCTCGGTGTCCGCCCAGCGCGCGATCGCCCGTGTCGAGGAGCAGAATGCCGTCTGGCGCAAGTGGCGCGGTGACGGCGATTCCGGCAAGGCGGTGGCCGCCTCCGAGCAGGCGGCGGGGCAGGCGTCCGCCGAAACGGGCAGCGCTGACAGCGGCGAAAGCGGCGATGCGCAGCTGTCGATCGTCGGCTCGGAGGGCGGTGGTGCCAGCGGCGACGAGAGCGCCACGGCCACCGGCAGTGGCGACACCTCGACGAGCGAGAAGCTCAAGCTCGCGCGCGAGCAGCTCGAATCCGCGCGCATGCAGAAGAAGGAGCTGGCGTCGCGGGTCGAGGAGCTGGAGGAGACCGTCGACAAGATGGACAAGCTCCTCTCGGTGCGCAATGAGCGCCTGAACGCGCTGCAGGAGGAACTGCGCAAGCTCGAGGAGGAGACCGGCACCGAGGTGGCCGAAAACGAGGAGGCCACCGCTGACCCGGGCGAGGAGACGCAGGCGACCGGGACCGGGGAGACGACCGAAGGCGCGGCAACGACGGCGGCCGGGGAGACGACCGAGGCCGCCGGTGACGACGAGGAGGTGGCCGCGGCGGGTGCTTCGGGCGGATCGACCGGGGGCGGTGACGGTGTCGAAAGCGGTACCGACGGCACCGCCGACGATCCGGACAGCGCTTCCGCCGAGCCGACCGGCGAGGACGCCGGAGCCGGTGCCGACGGCGGCGACGGCGAAGCCGCTTCGAGCGAGGTCGCCGCGGCGGGTAGCGGTGCCTCGACGCCGGACGGGGGTGCCGGGAGCGGCGACACGACCGGCGCTGACGACGATGCAGCGGCCGACGGTGACAGCGCGACGGCCGAGGCCGAGGCCGGCACCGACTACGTGCCCGAGGACAAGCGCGCGACCGCCGAGGACCGGGGCCTGGAGACAACGCGGACCGAGCCCGCCCAGGACACCTGGCTCGACCGTATCAACAACGGGATGACCGCCGTCGCCGGGATCTTCGCGGGCGGCGGTGCCGGCGTGCTCATGGGCCCGGTCGGACTGGGTCTCGCCGCGGTGATCCTGCTCGCCGCCGCCGGCACGGTCCTGATGCGCCGCCGCAGCGCCCGGGCCGAAGAAGGCGAGTCGGTGGATCTCGAGGAGATGGCCTTCGACACCGGCGCCCCGGAATTCGAGGATGCGGCCGCCGAGGCGCCCGAGACCGGCGCATCCGCGGACGAGTCCGGCGACCGCACGCGCAGCTCCGCCGAGGCGGAGGAGGCGGAATCGGCCCTGATGGCCGAGCAGTTCGACCTCGGTTCCCTCGACGAGGAGGCGTCGGCCGCGAGCACTCGCGGCCAGGTTCCGGCAAGTGGCGGTGACGAGACCCTCGCGGGGGACGATGACGAGGCCGACAAGGACGACACGATCGCCGAGGCGGATGTCTACCTGGCCTACGGTCTGCACAAGCAGGCCGAGGACCTGCTGCGCCTGGCGCTCGAGGAGCGGCCGGAGTCCGCCGGCTACCGCGAGAAGCTGCTCGAGACCCTCTATGCGGCGGGCAAGGAAGACGAGTTCGTCGAGGCGGCGGGTACCTTCCACGATCAGGTGACGTCGACCCGGAGCCGATCCTGGCAGCGCGTGCTGGCGATGGGGCGGGAACTCGCGCCGAAGCACGCCCTGTTCGCGGAAGGCGACACCGAGTACAGCGCTGCGGACGTCGCACCCAGCCGCCCGGGCGAGGCGGATCTGGAGCTCGACGAGGGCGGCGGCGACCTGGACTTCGCGTTCGACGAGGAAACGGGCGAGGAAGGCGCCGACGCGTTCTCGAGCACGGGCGCGCTCGACCGCGGCCAGGACGCACCGGTCGAGGGCGACGCCGGCCTCGCCGGCCCAGGCGACGACGCCCCGGCGAAGGCCGAGGGCGGTGGCGAAGAGGATGAGCTGGAGTTCGATCTCGGCGAGCTCGACGCCCTCGACGAGGGCGGACAGGGGGCCCGGCAGCAGGGCAGCGCGGACGCCAGCGATCTCGACTTCGACCTCGACGACCGCGAGACGACGGCCACGGCGTCCGCGCCGGCCGACAAGGACGAGGGCCTGGATTTCGACCTCGAGCTCGGCGAGGAGGAAACGGGCGATTCCGGTGCCGCCCGCGAGCCGGTGTCGGATTCCAGCTCCGGCCCGGGCGAGGAGGCGCTCGACGTCGACCTCGACCTCGGGGAAGAGGACGACCGCGAGGCGACCCGGACGAGCGCCGCCCCCGGCGGGAGCGAGTCGGCCGAGGCCGAGAGCCCGGATTTCGATCTCGATCTGGAGGACTCGGACACCGCGGGCGAGTCGTCGGCGAGCGCGACGTCGACGGCGACGGCGGGCGCCGGCGAGGGCGACGCGGCACTCGCCTTCGACCTCGGGGAGGACGACGACCGCGAGGCGACCCGGACGAGCGCCGCCCCCGGCGGGAGCGAGTCGGCCGAGGCCGGGAGCCCGGATTTCGATCTCGATCTGGCGGACTCGGACAGCGCGGCCGAGTCATCGGCGAGTGCGACGTCGACGGCGGATGCCGGCGAGGGCGAAGACGAGGCGCTGGAGCTCGGCGATCTGGACCTCGGCGAACTGGAGGCCGAGAGCGGCGCGACCGCGGAACCGGGTACCGCCCAGGGGAGTGGACCGGGCACGCCGGACCTGAGCGAGGAGACGCTCGCGACCGCCGGGCACGAGCGCACTTCGGAAGACACCGCCCCGGCGACCGGTGATGCGGCCGCGCTCGAGCCGTCCGAGCTCGACGGCGGACCCGCGTCGGGCGGCGAGGCGGTCGACCTCGGCGATCTGGACGCGGGCGACAGCGGCGGCGAAGACGACTTCGACCTGAGCGAGTTCGAGGCCGAGGCGGCCGCCAACGCGGGCTCCGCGACCGGCGCTGCAGGGGCGGCCGAGGAGACGCAGCGGGGCACCCCGGAGTCGGCGCCCGAGGCGTCCGGTGAAGCCGAGGATTTCGACACGATGCTGGATCTGGCGCGCGCGTATATCGACATGGGCGATCCCGACAGCGCCGCCAACGCGCTCGAAGAGGTCGCCACCTCGGGCGACGAGAAGCAGCGCGAGGAGGCGAAGAGCCTCCTCGAAAGCGTTCGCTGAGGGTCGGCTGGGATTACCGCTTCCCGCGATGGCCGAGGCGGATCGCCGCCGGCGCACAACCGGCTGCCCGCGCGCGCCCCGGAGCCGCGGCCCG
>CAZVFN010000047.1:0-20015 GCA_964626335.1 uncultured Ectothiorhodospiraceae bacterium | reverse complement strand
GCGCTGTCGGCCAGCGTGTCCATCTGGCGCGACTTGCTCATGTCCCAGTTCTGGCAGAACTTGCACGCCAGGTTGCAGCCCGCCGTGCCGAACGACAGCACGGAACTGCCCGGGCGGAAGTGGTTCAGCGGCTTCTTCTCGATCGGGTCGACACAGAAGCCGGACGAGCGGCCGTAGGTGGTCAGCACCACCTGGTCGTCCTGGCGCCCGCGCACGAAGCAGAGGCCGCGCTGCCCCTCCTTGAGCTTGCAGAAGCGCGGACACATGTCGCACTGGATGCGCCCGTCGTCGAGCGGGTGCCAGTACTTCGTGGGGACGCCCTCGAGATGTTCCCGCGTCATCGGGCCCCCTGGCCGTTGCCGGCCGATCGAATGTCCATACACCCAGCATGGTGGATCACTGGCCGATTTCAAGGCCAGCGGCCTGGGTTCGCAAGGCCTCGCGACCGGGCCCAACGCCGGCTGCGACGCGGGCCGCGAATCGGACCCGGCGGCGCCTGCCGGGCCGGGTGATCGCCCTGCTCGCCATGACCGGTCGCGCTCGCGCCGCTCGCGATGCCGCGGGCCACGCGGCGCTGGCCGGGGGCGGTGAACCCGGATGCCGGCCCGGGCGAGTTGAAGCGGCGCGCGGCAACACCCATAAAGGCAGGAGGTTCAAGCGAACAGGACGGCGACCATGCAGTCGAGCGTGCGCGAGCCGGCGGTGGCCGGCCAGTTCTACAGCGACGATCCCCGGCGCCTGCGCGCCGAGGTCGACCGGCTGCTCGACGCCGCGCCGGCGCCCGGCGGGCACGCCCCCAAGGCCGTGATCGCCCCGCATGCCGGCTTCATGTTCTCCGGCGGGGTGGCGGCGACCGCCTACCGCCGCCTGGAGCCCGGCCGCGGGCGGATCCGCCGCGTGGTGGTCCTGGGGCCGTCGCACTTCGTGCCGGTGCGCGGCCTCGCGGCGAGCAGCGCGCAGGCTTTCGGCGGCCCGCTCGGCGACGTGCCGGTCGATGCGGCGGGCCTGGAGACGGCACTCGCCCACCCGGGCGTCGAGGTCCGCGACGCCGCCCACGCGCGCGAGCACAGCCTCGAGACCCAGCTGCCGTTCATCCAGCGGGTCCTCGGCGATGTCGCGATCGTGCCGCTGGTCGTCGGCGACGCGACCCCGGCCGAGGTCGGCGACGTGCTCGCGGCACTGTGGGGCGGCGACGAGACCGCGGTCGCGATCAGCTCCGACCTGTCGCACTTCCATCCCGACACCGAGGCCCGCGAGCTGGACGCGATGACGGCGCAGGCGATCGAGGCCCTGCGCGCGGACACGCTCGGGCCGGACAACGCCTGCGGCTACCTGCCCATCGGCGGGCTGTTGCGGAACGCCGGGCAGCGCGCGGCGACGGTGCGGCGCCTGGAGCTGCGGAACTCGTCCGACGCCGGTGCGCCGAGCCACAGCGTGGTGGGCTACGGCGCCTTCGAGCTGACGGAGGCCGCCGCATGAGCGCGCGCGCGGCGACACCGGGATCGGATCTGGCGGCCCACGCCGAGCGCCTCCTGGGCGTGGCCGAGGGGGCGGTCGACCACGGCCTCGCCCGCGGCGCGCCGCCGGCAATCGACCCGACGGCGCACCCCGGCGCCCTGCGGGCCCAACGGGCGGCGTTCGTCACGCTGCTCGATCGCGAGGGCCGGCTGCGCGGGTGCATCGGCAGCATCGAGGCCCACCGCTCCCTCGTCGAGGACGTGAACGCCAACGCCTTCGCCGCGGCGTTCGAGGATCCACGTTTCCCCCCGCTCACGGGGGCGGAACGACACGGGCTGCAGTGCAAGCTATCGGTGCTGACGGTGCCCGAGCCGCTCGAGTTCGCGGACGAGGCCGATCTCGTGGCCCGCCTGGAGCCGGGGCGCGACGGCGTCCTCATCGTCGCCGGCGAGCGGCGCGCGACCCTCCTGCCGGCCGTGTGGGACCAGGTCCCCGAGCCGGGCGAGTTCTGGCGGCTGGTGAAGCGCAAGGCGGGCCTGGATCCGGACCGGGTGGCGCCGGGGATGAGCGTCTATCGCTACCGGGCCGAGACCCTGGGCTGACGCCGCCGCGGGCCGCGTCAGCCGCAGCCGCCGCGCGCGGCTCACACGCGCTGGGCGCAACCTCGCGGCCTCGATGCCACCGCGGAACTCCGGCGCCGTTGCACGATCCCACGCACAGGATCCATCCGGAGCAGGGCCATGGGGCTGAGCGACGATACCGAGGCCCTCAAGCACGCGTTCCGGGCGCAAGCGGATGCCGCGACCGTCGAGCGGGCGGAGGCGGGCATCGCCGCGATCGTGGCTGCCCATCCCGCGGCGCGCGCCCTCGGGGTCGGTGAGCCGGTGCCCGATCACGCCGGGACCGACATCCAGGGACGCGCGGTGCGCCTCGCCGAGTGGTTCCGGCGGGGCCCGCTCGTGCTGGACTTCCACCGCGGTGGATGGTGTCCCTTCTGCAGCCTGGAGCTGCGCGCCTGGCAGGTGAACCTCGCCACACTGCGCGCGGCGGGCGGCGCGCTGCTGGCCGTTGCACCCGAGACGCCCGCCGCCAGCGCGGCCCACGCGCGCGACCACGGACTGGCCTTCCCGATCCTGACCGACGCCGACCAGGCGCTCGCGACCCATTTCGGCCTGGTCTTCGACCTGCCCAATGCGGCCCGGGAGGCACAGACGCGCCTCGGCGCGCCGCTCGAGCGCCACAACGCGGACGGGAGCTGGCGCCTGCCGGTGCCCGCGACCTACGTCGTCGACACATCCGGCATCATCCGCTGGGCCCACGTCGAGGACGATTACACGCAGCGCGCGGAGCCCGCCGAGGTGATCGAGGTCGTGCGCGGCCTCGCGTAGGCTTGGCCCGCGCCGAGCGATCACGTGCCGCAGAAGGTGCGCCGCACCACCTCCTCGGGTTCCGGCGGTCGCGCGAGCCGGGCGTGATCGGGATGGTCGGCGTAGGGATCGGCGAGCACGGTCAGCAGGTCATCGACCGGCTCGAGATCGCCGTCGTTGACCACGGCCTCGATCGCCTGGTGCACGCGATGATTGCGCGCGATGTAGGCGGGGTTGGTCGCGCGCATCGCCGCGCGCCGGCGGGCGTCGTCGCTGTCCTCGGCGGCGAGGCGCTCGCGCCACTGCTGTGCCCAGGCATCGAACTCGCCCGGCTCGTCGAACAGCCCGCGCACCGGTTCGTCCGCCTCGCCCGCCGCGCGCGTGAGCTCGCTCAGGCGGCGGAAGACGAGCGTGAAATCCGCGCGCTGCTCGGCCATCCGCCGCAGCAGATCCATTGCCAGATCGATGTCGCCGTCGCGCGCCTCGGCCAGGCCGAGCTTGGCCCGCAGGCCGGCGTGGTACGTCGCCTCGAAGCGCGGCGCGTAGGCCTCGAGCACCTCACGCGCGATCTCGATCGCCGTGTCCTGGTCGGCGTCGATCAGCGGCAGCAGCGTCTCGGCGAACTGCGCCAGGTTCCAGTGGGCGATGCGGGGCTGCTGGTTGTAGGCGTAGCGCCCCTGCATGTCGATCGAGCTGTAGACCGTCGCCGGGTGGTAGGTGTCCATGAAGGCACAGGGCCCGTAGTCGATGGTCTCGCCCGCGATCGACACGTTGTCGGTGTTCATGACCCCGTGGATGAAGCCGACCAGCAGCCACTGGGCGACCAGGTCGGCGGTGCGCTCCGTCACGGCCTGCAGCAGGTCGCGGTACGGGCGCTCGCCCGCGCGCAACCCGGGGTAGTGGCGCTCGAGCACGTAGTCCGCCAGCGCCCGCACGCTGTCGTGGTCGCCGCGGCGGTAGAAGTACTCGAACGTGCCCACGCGCACGTGGCTCGCCGCGATCCGCGCGAGCACGCCGCCGGGCTCCCTGCGTTCGCGATAGACCGGCTCGCCGGTGGCCACCATCGCGAGCGCGCGCGTGGTCGGGAGGCCCAGCCCGGCCATGCCCTCGCTGACCAGGTACTCGCGCAGGACCGGGCCGAGCGAGGCGCGGCCGTCGCCCATGCGCGAGAACGGCGTCAGGCCCGCGCCCTTGAGCTGCAGGTCACTGCGCACGCCGTCGCGATCGAGCAGCTCGCCCAGCAGCACCGCGCGACCGTCGCCCAGGCTGGGCACCCAGTTGCCGAACTGGTGGCCCGCATAGGCGAGCGCGATGGGTTCGGCGCCGTCGGGCACGCGGTTGCCCGCGAGGATCTCGAGGCCGGCCCCGGAGGCCAGCGCCTCGGGATCCAGCCCGAGCCGTTCCGCCAGCGGGCGGTTGAGGCGCAGCAGCCGCGGCTGCGGCACGGGCGTCGGGGCGACCCTCGCGTAGAAGGCGTCGGGCAGGCGCAGGTAGCTGTTGTCGAGGACGAGCGGTTCGGCGGTCGCGGTCGCGCTCATGGTGGTGGTTCCCCGGGTCGGGCAGGTAATTCCGAGCGTATCACTCGGGAATTCTGCGGGTTCACCGGGGCGGATTCAATCGCTGTGGCTTCCTGTCAGCGCTGTTCGGGTTCCCGCCGAGGCGCGCAGAGCGACAGGGTCCGCAAAGAGATCGAAAACGCGCCTTGCCGAACGGCTGCGCGTTGCGTTGTCGGGGCACACGAGCGCATGACGCCGACGGAGTCACCCACGTGCCCGTGGCGCAATCCCGCGCTCTCGGCGCCTTGGCGAGAAACCCGGACGGGCGCGAGCCCATCCCCCCGGGGCGAACCCCTTGCGACGCCGCTGAACGGCCCCCGAATGGCCGGAGCTTCGCCGGCGGCGGTTTCGCCCTGACCCGGTCGCCTTTCCGGCCTCTGGCCCGTCCTTGCCGTGTAACGCCTGTCTCCCTTTTCCTCTGCGCTCTGCGCGCCTCCGCGACACCCCGCCTTCTCGCCCGCCCCACCTGCTCCGCGAGTCAGCGCGCGCCGAAGGGCCGCAGCTTCTCCAGCAGCACCGGCAGCAGGGCCAGGTTGCTGAGCAGGGCGAACACCATGGCCAGCCCGGTCAGCAGGCCGAAGTAGATCGTCGGCATGAAGTTCGACAGGGTCAGGATCGAGAAACCGAGCGTGACGATCACGGTCGTGTAGACCAGCGCCCGGCCCACCTCGCGGTGAGCGATCTCGGCCGCCGCCGGGTAGTCCGCACCGTCGCGCACCTCGACCTGGAAGCGGTCGACGTAGTGGATCGTGTCGTCGACCCCGATGCCGATGACGATGGCGGCGATGGTCATGGTCATGATGTCCAGCGGCAGCCCGATCCAGCCCATGATCCCGAGGACCAGGCTGGCCGCCACCACCGTAGGGATGGGCCCGATCAACGCCATGCGCCAGGAGCGATACAGCGCGCCGAACATGAGCATGATCGCGCCCGCCACGATCGCGAGCGTGGCGATCTGCGAGCGCAACAGGCTCTGCATGACATCGTTGTACAGCACCAGCATGCCCGAGACCGTGACCTGCCCGGGCTTGACGTCGAAGTTCGCCGGGATGCCGGTGCGGATGCGCTCGATCAGCTTGTCGCGCTGCAGGCCCGGCAGCGAGTCGATCACGCGGATGTCGAATCGGATCTCGTTGCCGTCCTCCGTCATGTACGGACCGATGAGCTGCTCGCGCAGGTCCTTCGGGATGCGGTTGTGCAGGATGCCGAGCTCGTAGGGCTCGAGCGGCTCGCCGTCGTTGATCCGCAGCAGCATCTCCCACGCGGTGCCGATCGACAGGACCTTGCCCGTCGCCTCGAAGCGCTCGAGGTAGTCGTGGATCTCGACGACCCGGTCGAGCTTGCGCGCGTTGTACCAGTAGCCCTCGGCGGGCGTGGGCTCGCTCTGGATGCCGAGCTCCTCGTCGAAGGCGCGCGCCTCCTTGTAGTCCTCGATGAAGCCCTGCGGTGCGTCGATGACGACGTCGAGCGGCGTCGTACCGCCCAGCTGCCGGTCGATGAGCACCATGCCCTGGTGGATCTCGGTCTCCTCGTGGAAATAGTCGATGAAGCGGTTCTCCACCGTCAGGCGCAGGGCGCCGGCGACGCCGAGGACGACCAGCAGCGCGAAGGCCACGGTGGTGCGCCCCGGATGGCGGTGCACGACATGGGCGATGCCGAGGTTCGCCGCGCCGGCCCAATCGCGCTTCGCGTGCGGCACCCGAGCCGGCTTCAGCGGCGCGAGCAGCGACGGGAACAGGAGGAAGGTGAAGACGAAAGCGGCCGCGACCGAGCACACCATCATCAAGCCGAAATCCATCACGGGCTGGATGTCGGCGAACATGAGCGAGGCGAACGAGATCCCGGTCGTCAGCGACGTGAAGAACGAGGGCTTGACCTTGCTGGCCAGGGTCTGGCCCAGCAGCTCGCGCTGGCCGCACGACTCGTCGTGGGCATGCAGCTCGCGGTAGCGCACGATCAGGTGCACGATCAGCGAGAGCGTGATGATGAGCACCAGCGAGATGAAGTTGGACGAGACCACCGTCACCGGCCAGCGCATGAAACCGATCCACCCCACCATGGCGACCACGGTTGTCGCGCAGATCGCCGTCGGGACCAGCACCCAGCGCAGCCGGCGGAAGGCCACGGCCAGCAGGACGACGATGAACAGCCCGACGCCGACACCGAACGTGGCGATGTCGCTGCGCACGAAGTCGATCATGTCCACGGCGATCATCGGCACGCCGCCGAGGTGGATCTCGGCCCCGTCGCGGTAGCGCGCGACGACGTCGCGGATGGCCGCGACCTGCTGCTCCAGCCGCGCCTGGTTGCGGTCCTTTACCACGTCGATCCGCCGCTCGAGCTCGGCCAGCGCCTGGCGGCCCGCGGGGTCGAGCTTGCCGGCCTCGCGGCGCTCGCGCAGCTCCATGCGGCGCTCCACCAGTCGCTCGTGGCGCTGGTCGGCCTGCAGCCGGACGAGCATGGCCGTGGTATCACCGTCGTCGCTGAGGATGAGATCGCTGTACAGCGGGCTCGTGCGGAACTCCTTGCGGGCCGCGGCGAGCGAGATGTCCGCGTCGCGCAGCGTCGGCGCTCCTTTCTGCAGGCTCTGGAAGCTGACGTCGGACGCCTGGATCAGGGGGACGTCGAGGATGCTGGTGACCGAGGCGACGCCCTCGACGCCGGCGAGGTCCGAGCGCAGCGCGTCGAGCGTATCCAGCGTCGCCTTCTCGAACAGGGGCGACTGCGGCGTGAAGGTGACGAACAGCACCGCGTCGGAGCCGTAGCGCTGGCGGACCTCGCGGTAGGTCTCCAGGTTCCGGTCGTCCTCGAGCAGCAGCGATTCGGCCGAGGCCTCGAGCTCGAAATGCCGCGCCTGGTGGATGCCACCGGCGAGGAGCAGGAGCACCACCGCGACGACGGCGTAGGGGTGACCGATCAACGCGCGCTGCAGGGCGTTCACCAGGCGCTGGAACATGGAGGGGCCTTTGTGGGCGCTCGGGAGCGCAGAGGATACCGATACCAGCGGGCCGCGTCGCGGGGGACGGCGGCCGCCTTTTCATATAACGGAAACTTCGCAGTTAAGGAGTATTCATTCCTTTACGTTCGCCCCGCTCGACGCCAGATTGAGGCGGAATACGGACCTGCGGCTGTCCCGCGGACCCGGCGGAGGCACGATGGGCAACATGGTGGCATGCGGCGGCGGCGCCGACGTCGAACCACAACAGGCAAGCCAGGCGCTCGCGCAGCGCGATGCGCCGGCGCGCGTCGCCTGGACACTCGAGTATTGCCCGGGCCGCACCGTGCTGTCGTCGAGCTTCGGCGCGCAGTCGGCCGTGCTGCTGCACATGGCGACCCGGCAGGCACCGGCGCTGCCGGTGGTGCTGATCGACACCGGCTACCTGTTTCCCGAGACCTATCGATTCGTCGACGCACTGACCGCGCGACTCGGGCTCAACCTGCAGGTCTATCGCCCGGCCCTGAGCCCGGCCTGGCAGGAGGCCCGGCACGGGCGCCTGTGGGAGCAGGGGGTCGAGGGCATCGAGCGCTACAACCGCATGAACAAGGTCGAGCCGATGCAACGCGCGCTCGAGGAGCTGGGTGCGACCGCCTGGCTCTCGGGCATCCGCCATGACCAATCCGACAGCCGCGCCGAGCGCGGCTTCGTCGAGGCGCGCAACGGGCGCCTGAAGGTCCACCCGATCCTCGACTGGAACGATCGCGACATCTACTTCTACCTCAAGCGCCACGACCTGCCCTACCACCCCCTGTGGCACCAGGGCTACGTATCGATCGGCGACGTGCACACCACGCAGCGGCTCGCCGACGACATGGACGCCCAGGACACGCGCTTCTTCGGGCTCAAGCGCGAGTGCGGGCTGCACACGGAGATCTAGTGTCCTTTAACGGAAGTTCTTCGATCTTTCTCGGCGAGGCATCGTGGTGACTGGCAAGGCGCGCCGACGAGCCATGGCGCACCCCATGGTGAGGAGGCGCAACGCCGCCAGGCGCCGCGAGGGCCGGCGAAAAGACGGCGAACTTGCGTGAAAGGGCACTAGAAGGGCGACGGGCCGAGGGCCGAGGGCTGAGGGCTGAGGGCTGAGGGCCGAGGGCTGAGGCGAAAGCATGTCGGCCGGCTTTTGCCCCAGGCAAGGCCCAGCCCCGGGATCGAACCGCCGCGGCACGCCCCTGCGCGCCCTTGGGTCGCGAGCCGTTGCGCGTTGCCGCGGTACTCTGAAAGGTCTTGCGCGCGTGGGCTTCGCCAGAACGCACCGACCGCGCCTGCGGCGTTGGCCCTCGCTCTGCCACCCGCAAGCCGCCGCCTGTCGCCTTTGACCCTCGGCCCTTGGCCCCCGCGGCCCCCTTGGCCCTTCGCTCTTGGCCCTTCGCTCTTGGCCCTTCGCCCTATTTCCGAACGTAACTGCCGTCCGGCGTCAGGAAATAGGTGCCCGGCGGCGCGTCCTCCAGGATCTGCTCGGCGTACACCCTGCCCACCTGCTCGACCGGCACGCCCTGGCTCTCGGCGCGTTCGCGATAGAGCTCGCGGCGGCGCTGGTTGACCTTTTCGACGAGCTCCTTCGCCTCGGCATGCCCGCCCTCGCGGACCTCGAGGAGCCCGTCGTAGCGCTCGGCGATCACGCCCGCGGCGCGCAAGCGATCGAGCTCGCCCTCGGCGAGCGCGGGGGCGGACGCGGCGACTGCGATGAGCCCGGCGAGGACGGCGTGGACGAAGGCGCGGCGGTTCATGCGTGGCTCCGGTGCACTGGCGGCCTCAGAACAGCTCGGGGTTCTTCTTGATGTCCTGCTCGGCCTGTTCCTCGAGCTTGACGCGAACCTTCGCGTCGAGCTTGACATTCAGGTTGATCGTGATGGGTTCCTCCGGGGCACGCATCTGCACGGTGGGCCGGCACGCGCCCAGCGTGACCGCCAGTACGGCGGCAGCGATGACGCTGGTGGCCTTGCGCGACAAGCTGGTTCTCCGGTCGGTTCATCGTCGCCGCGATCGTGACCGATCGCGGCCGCGGCGGCAATCACTCGGACCGGCGCATGCGCAGGTTGCGCTCGATCAACTGGTCGGTGAGCTCGCGGCCGCGTGCCAGCGCCTCGAGCAGCGGCTGCACGTCGCCGGTCAGGGCGACGTTGAAGTCGAACCGCTGGCCGTCGAGCACGTCCGGGTTGCGCCCCTCCATGCGGACACGGATCGCGCTTTCGCCATCGAGTTCCCGGTTCACGCCGATCTCGAGCTGCTGATAGCGGAAGTCCTTCAGGGCGCGCAGCATCAGTTCGACCGAGCGGTCGGCGTCAGCCAGGAGCTGTTGGGCGCGCTCGGAGCGGTACTGCAGGGTGCCGTCGACGCCTCGCAGGCGGCCGTCGCGGATGGCGATGCCGCCCGGCGCCACCGACACGGGGAGCGCACCGGTCAGCGTCCCCGAGCCCTCGAGGCCAACGATCGACAGCCGCTCGAGCAGCTTGCCGAGCGAGATGCCCTCGACCTGCAGGGTCGGGTCGTACACCTGGGCCAGCGGGTCGAAGCGCCAGTCCCTCACCGCGACCCGGCCGTCGACCACGTCGCCCTGCGCCGCGACGACGTGGACCCGGCGGCCGGCGCTGCCGGCCTCGATCGAGAACGCCAGGGTCGGCGACCCGACGCGCACGCCGGCCTCGATGGCGCGCGCGCTCAGGTGCTGCGGTGCCCCGGTGCGCGGCGGTCGCAGGTGCGCCAGGCGCACCTCGCCCTCGAGGCCGAGCACGCGGGCCGCGCCCAGCGTGAAATCCAGACCCCGGATCCGGGCCACGGCGCTGGTGTCGATCGCCGTGCCCTCCCAGGCCAGGCGCAGGCTGCCACCGGCCCGGCCGGCGACCCGCTCGAATCGCTCGAACGCGGGACCCAGTACCCCTGGCTGCAGGGCGCCCGGCTCGAACGCGAGCGTGGGCACATCGATCGCGAGCTGGCCCGAGCGACCGCTCGGGCTGGTGCGCCCCTGCAGGCGGAACGGCACGGCCCCGTCGCCGGCGCGACCCGCCCCGGCGATCACCAGGCCGTCGGCACGGCGCTCGACCCGGCCCGACAGCGTAACCGGCGCGACGGCCGCGTCGGGCCCGGCCCGCGCGATGCGCCCGGCCTCGAAGCGCAGCCAGCGCTCGAAGCCATCCGGGCGCAGCGTTGCCCGAAGCCCGGACGCACGCACCGCCCGACCCGGCAGTTCGAGGGCGGACACCTCGAGCGCGATGCGCCCGGGCGCGCCGTTCGCGGCATCACCGTCGATCTCGACCGTGGCCCCTTCGACGTCGACCAGGGGATGCGAGCCGGATGCCGGGACGGACTCCTGACCGGGCCGCCGGACGCGCTCGAGCACGAAGCCGTCGACCCGGATCTCGGCGCGGTAGTCGGGCGCTTCGGCGAGGCGCACGGCGGCCTCGGCCACCTCCGCGGCGACGCCCGCGGGGGCGCTCAGGCCACCCGGCAGCGCCAACTCGCCCGCGCGCACGAGCCCCGGCTCGCGCAACTCGATGCGCGCGCCGTCCTCGCCGGCGGCGATCCGCAGTGGCAGGCGCAACGCGACGTCGCCGGCCGTCACCCCCGCACGCGCGGCCGTCGGCAGATCCACGCTCACGTCCAGCTCGCCCGCGGGCTCGCCGAGCAGTCCGTCGAGACCGCCCACGACGGCGATTCGCCCGACGGCGATGTCACCCACGCGCAGGCCGCGCGCGTCGACGCTCGCATCCGGGACCGCCAGGCCCCGGGGGCGGCCCCCGGGACCCAGGTCCGCTTCGGCGCGCGCCTGCACCGACACCGCACCGGGTTGTCGCGGCCAATCGACACGCAGGCGGGGCAGGCCCACCACCCGCAGGCCGTCGCCGCCGGGATGGCGCTCGACCCGGAGCCAGTCGCCGCCCTCCCACTGGACGCGCATCGGCCCGGCCAGGTACACCGCGGCAGCGCGCGGCGCCGGCAGCCGCTCGCGCAGCGGCTCGGCCACGCGCGCGATCCGCAGTCGCCCGTCGCCCGCGGTGGCGACGCTGATCCGCCCGTCCGCCGCGCGCCAGCGGCCGGCCACCGACGCCGCCAGGCCGTCGAAGCGCGCGCTCATGGCGAGGTCGTTCGCTTCGATCCGGTAGTCGCCTCGCCAGCCGCCGGCCTCCAGGGCATCGATCCAGCCGCCCGGTGTCGCCGGCGGCGCGGCAGCCCGTATGCGCCCTTCGGCGCTGCCTTCGAGGCTGGCCCGCCCGGCCGTGGGCGGTGCACCCGGCAGGAAGGGCCAGGGCAGATCGGCCGCGGCGGGCATGTCGATCCGGTAGTCGACGTGCGCGCGCGCCTTCGCGAGCGGATCCGCCACGTGCCCGCTGATCTCGATGCCGAAGCCGTCGTTCTCGCGCAGCCGTGCACTCCCCTCGATGCGGGCGCCGTCGTAGCGCGCGGCCAGTTCGCCGTCGACCACCAGGCGTTCGTTGCGGATGCCGGCATCGATCCGCGCGGACTCGACTCCGCTCGCGCCCCCTTCGACATCGGCGTCGACCGCCGTGACCCAGCGCCCCACGGGCGAATCGAGGGTGACGCGCGCGTCGCGCACGTGCAGCGTCGGCACCGCCCCGAGCGCCGCGCCCGCCTCGCCGGGCCCCGGTGCCGCCGTGCGGCCGGCGCCCGCCGACCCCGGCCAGCCCGCGAGTCGCGGGCCGTCCGGGCCCTGCACGAAACCCGCGCGCAGGCCCGTCACGGTCACCTCGACGCCACCGAGGCGACCGCGTAGCAGGTCCCGGGGCGTGAAACGAACCACGACGGTCCGCGCCGCCGGTGCAGGCCCGGGGCCGAGCGCCAGCGGAGCGATCTCGAGCCGATTCCACCCGACGCTGGCCACCTCGAAGGATGCATCCGGGAAGCCGGCGCGCTCGAGCCGGGTGTCGAGATAGCGCTCGGCCAGGGGCACGCGCGCCAGCCACAGCACCACCGCCGCGGTCGCCACGAGGCCGAGCAGGCCGAGCCCGGCGTACAGGATCCGTCGCATCGTTGCCCCCCCTTGCGCCCGTCCATCCGGACCACCGCACGCCGCGATGGCGCCGCTGTCCGCGCGCGGGCGGACAGCGGGCCCTACTCTGGCACGGCCGGCGTCCCGTGTCCGGGGTCCGGAGTCCCGGGCCCCGGGGGACTATTTCACGGTGACGACGGTGCAGCCGGCGTGATGGGCGACGCGATGCGACACGCTGCCCCCGAACGCACCGGCGAGGTCGGACAGGCCCCGGCTCCCCATCACGATCGTGTCGGCGCCCTCCTCGTCGATGGTCTCGAGGATCCGCTTGACCGCCCGGCCGTTCTTGAACAGCACGCGGATCCGATCGCGCTCCACGCCCTGCCCGGTCAGGCGCTCGACCGAGGCGCGCACGACCTTGTCCGCGAGGTAGTCGAGCATCTTCTCGCGCTCGCCGGACCGATCGGCGGGCTCGAGCATCGCGCCGAGCTCGGCCGGGACATTGGCGACCCAGGGATACTGCTCGTGGCCGCGCGTGGCGACGTGCTCGACCTCGGCCATGCGTTCGTCCTCCTCGCTCAGTTGCGACGGGTCGATGACGTGCAGCACAACGACCTGCGCGTCGTGCTTCGAGGCCAGGTCGCCCGCGACTGCGGCCGCCTTGCTCGAGTGATGGGAACCGTCCACGGGTATCAGGATGCGACCGAACATGATGACAACCTCCGTTTTTCCCTGTCGCCGCCGCTCGTGCGACTGCGCGCCGATCAAGGGAGTTGCACGAGCATCACATTATGCCGCGCGCCGCGTCGCCGGCAATTGCGCCGGGTCAAACGGCGCGCTCGGGCCTGGCCGATGACCCGGCCGCTAGACGCGCCGGAGCCGCCTCGGTGACCACCGCCCGAGCGCCGGCCACGCGCCCGATCGGCGCGCGGGGTCGACCTCAGGAGCCGGCCCGGCTCCAGAGCTCGGCAAGCTCGCGGGCATGGAATGCGCGCGCCGCCTCGCCCGAGTCGGGGCCGTCGTAGCGCCCGAGGGCCCGCGCGTGCGCGAAGAAGCCCTCGGCGGGCACACCCCGGCCGACGCGGCTGACGACGACCGCCGCGCGCAGCGGGCGCCCGGCGGCCACGTCCTCGCTCATGCGGTCCTCGAGCGCCATTGCCAGGCGGTGGATCGTCTGCGGTGGCTCCAGGCCGAGGGCGCGCGCGGCCTCCTGGTAGGTGACGGTGCGGCCATCGCGGACCACGCGGTCGAGATAGTTCGACAGGGCCTGCGGATCGACCGGACGGCTTCGGGTCTCGTCTCCCATCGCGATCACTCCCCTCGTGGGCGCACCCGGTGGACGTCAGCGCTCGCGGAACTGCTCCCGGCCGAACAGGATCTCCCGGGCCTTCTCGTCGAAGCCGCTGCCCGACCGGCCCTGGCCGCTCGCGTCCTCGAGTACCTCCAGCGCGCGCTGGACCGCGGGGCGCGCGCCGATCGTCTCGAACCAGCGCTGCAGGTTGGAATGCCCGGACAGCGCCTGGCCCTGGCGCTCGTGCGGCTTGACCCAGGGCCAGGCCGCCATGTCGGCGATCGAGTAGTCGTCGGCCAGGTAATCGGCATCGGCCAGGCGCCGATCCATCACCCGGTAGAGGCGCCCCACCTCCCTGGTGTAGCGGTCGATGGCGTAGTCGATGGTCTCGGGTGCGTAGTTGCGGAAATGGTGCGCCTGGCCGGCCATCGGGCCGAGCCCGCCCATCTGGAACATGAGCCACTGCAGCATGCGGTAGTAGGCCGCCGGCTCCTGCGGGATGAACCGCCCCGTCTTTTCCGCCAGGTAGATCAGGATCGCGCCGGACTCGAACAGCGACAGCGGCTCGCCACCCGGTCCCTCGGGATCGACGATCGCGGGGATCTTGTTGTTCGGCGCGACCCCGAGGAACCCGGGCTCGAACTGGTCGCCCCGGGTGATGTCCACCGGCTCGACGGCGTAGGGCAGACCCAGTTCCTCGAGCAGGATCGTGACCTTGTGGCCGTTCGGGGTCGGCCAGTAGTAGAGCTGGATCGGCTGCTGTTGCGTCATGGCACGCCCTCCGGCGATTCAGGGATCCACGGGCACGCGGCGCGGGCCCGGCGGGACCGTCGAGACGGCGCTGTGATTCACGGGCGCACGCCGCGCGCCGCCGCGATTAACGGGCGGACATCCGCGCCGTAGGCGAATACGTGGAAGCCGTCGCTCGGGCCCATCCAGTCACAGGCGGCGACCCGCTCGATGAATGTCTTCGGGTCCGGCAGGCGCGAGCGCAGCATGCGGAAGATCAGGTCCAGGTTCGGCCGGCTGATCGCGCTCAGGTTGCGCTGCGAGAAGATCTCGGCGCGCGCGTTGCGCAGTACCGATATCAGCGCCTTGCGCGGCACCTCCGCCATGACCCCGGCATGGATCGGCAGGGTGACCCCGGCGCGGCGCAGTGTCGCCCCCCAGCGGCACATGTTGTCCACGTCGAAGCTCGCCTGCGTGATGATGCGCTGCGCACCGGCGTCCTGCTTGTCCAGCAGCACCAGCGCGCTCTTGCGCCGATGGGCCGCGCTGGTGCGGGTGAAGTAGTCCTCCGGATACGCACCCACCGAGACGTGGATCGCGTGCGCGCGGAAGATCCGGATGACTTCGTGCAGATCATGCGCACCGTCGCCGTGGCCCGGGTTGCCGGAAACCGCCAGCACGCGCTCGAGCCCGTGGTGGGCGAGCAGCTTGACCGCGTCGTGCGGGTCGCCGATGCGGTTCGCCGGCGCATGCACCGTCACGGGGCCGTTGACAGCGGCCGCGCGCCCCACCGCCTCCTCGAAGGTGTCGATGCATGGCATCAGCACCTCCCCGGCCCCGGCATCCAGCAGATCGCGCCCGCTCTTGGGCCCCAGTGCCTCGGCGCTGACCGGCATCGCGCTCTCCCGTTGGCGGCCGGCGGTGGGACCCGCATGCCCGGGTTCGGTTCCGTGGCGAGCCATCGTGCTCAACCGAGCCAGCGCCGGGCATTGCGGAACATGCGCAGCCAGGGCCCGTCCTCGCCCCAGCCCGGTGGATGCCAGGAATACTGCAGCGTGCGGAAGGCGCGCTCCGGGTGCGGCATCATGATGGTCACGCGGCCGTCGTCGGTGGTCAGGCCGGTGACGCCGCTGGGCGAGCCGTTCGGGTTCCACGGGTAGGTCTCGGTGGCCTGGCCCCACGGGTCGACGTAGCGCAGCGCGACCGTGTTCATGGCGACCGGGCCGCCTCCGCCCCAGCTGGCGCAACCCTCGCCGTGGGCGACCGGCACGGGCAGCCGCGAGCCGGCCATGCCCGCCAGGAACAGCGACGGCGACGACAGGACCTCGACCAGCGACAGGCGGCCCTCGAACTGCTCCGAGCGGTTGCGCGCGAAATGCGGCCAGCTCTCGGCGCCCGGGATGAGGTCGCTCAGCTGCGCCAGCATCTGGCAGCCGTTGCACACGCCCAGCCCGAGCGTATCGGGGCGCGCGAAGAACGCGGCGAACTCGTCGTGGATGCGCGGATTGAAGCGGATCGAGCGCGCCCAGCCGCCGCCCGCGCCGAGGACGTCGCCATAGGAGAAGCCGCCGCAGGCGGCGATGCCCGCGAAATCCGCCAGCGTGGCCCGGCCGGCGCCGAGATCGCTCATGTGCACGTCGACGCTCTCGAACCCGGCGCGGTCGAAGGCGGCGGCCATCTCGTTCTGCCCGTTGACCCCCTGCTCGCGCAGGATCGCCACCCTGGGCCGCCGGCCGCCGGCGAGCGGCGCGGCGACGTCCGCGGCCGGATCGAACCGGACACGGGGACGCAGTCCCGGGTCGGCACCGGTGACGATGAGCTCGTACTGTTCCTCCGCGCAGGCGGGATTGTCGCGCAGCGCCTGCATGCGGTAGCTGGTCTCGTGCCAGGCGCCGTGCACGCGGCCGACGGGCTGCTCGAACAGGATCGCCCCGCCGGCGTGGAAGCGGATCATGTCGTCGTCGGTCGGGCGCGCCAGCGGGTGCACCTGCGCGGCCAGGCCGTGACGCGCGAGCACCCGCTCGACCTCGGCCCGGGCGCGGTCGTCGACCTGGATGACCGCCCCGGCCTCCTCGGCGAACGCTGCGGCGAGCGGGTCGCCGCCGAGCGGCTCGAGCTCGACGGTGACGCCGGTGCCGCCGGCGAACGCCATCTCGCAGAGCGTGGCGAAGACACCGCCGTCGGAGCGGTCGTGGTAGGCCAGCACCAGGCCCGCCCGATTGAGTTCCTGAATCGCGGCGAAGAAGGCGGCGAGGCGCTCCGGGTCGTCGACGTCGGCCACCTCGGTGCCCGTCGCGCCATGGACCTGGGCGAGCGCGGAGCCGCCGAGGCGATGGCGACCGCCGCCGAGGTCGACGAGCAGAAGGACGGTGGCGGCGTCCGCGCGCAGCTCCGGCGTCCGGCAGCGGCGCACGTCCGCCAGGGGCGCGAACGCGGTCACGATCAGCGACAGCGGGGCCTGCATGCGATGATCGCCGGCGGCGTCCCGCCAAACGGTCTGCATCGACAGCGAGTCCTTGCCCACCGGGATGGCGACCCCGAGGCGCGGGCACAGGGCCTCGCCGACGGCGCGCACCGTGTCGTACAGCGCCGCGTCGTCCCCGTCCGCACCGGTCGCCGCCATCCAGTTGGCGGACAGGCGCACGTCGCGCAGGCGCTCGACCGGGGCCGCGGCGAGGTTCGTCAGGGCCTCGGCGATGGCCATGCGCCCCGAGGCGGGCGCATCGAGCGCGGCCAGCGGGGTGCGCTCGCCCATGGCCATGGCCTCGCCGCTGTAGCCGCTGAAGCCGGCGGCGGTGACGGCGCAGTCGGCGACCGGTACCTGGCGCGCCCCCACCATCTGGTCACGGTGGACCAGGCCACCCACGGTGCGGTCGCCGATGGTCACGAGGAACTCCTTGCCGGCGACGGCGGGCAGGCGCAGCACGCGCCAGGCGGCGTCGGCGAATGCCAGCTCCGTGGTGTCGAACGGCCTGCCCCGGGCGTGGCGGCGCGCGACGTCGCGATGCATCCTCGGCGGCTTGCCGAGCAGCAGCTCCATCGGCACATCCACCGGATCGTCGCCGTGGTCGCGGTCGGCGACGTGCAGTCGCCGCTCGGCGGTCGCCTCGCCGATCACGGCCCAGGGACAGCGCTCGCGCGCGCACAGCGCGCCGAGGCGCGCCTCGTCCTCGGGCCGGATGGCGAGGACGTAGCGCTCCTGCGACTCGTTGCACCAGATCGCGAGCGGCGACATGCCGGGCTCGTCGTTGGGGATCGCGCGCAGCTCGAGCGCGCCGCCGCGGTCGGCGTCGTCGAGGATCTCGGGGATCGCGTTCGACAGTCCGCCGGCGCCGACGTCGTGGATCGACAGGATGGGGCTCTCGGCCCCGAGATTGCAGCAGCGGTCGATGACCTCCTGGGCGCGCCGCTGCATCTCGGGGTTGCCGCGCTGGACCGAGGCGAAGTCGAGCTCGGCGTGGCTCGCGCCGCTGGCCACGGACGAGGCGGCGCCGCCGCCGAGGCCGATGCGCATCGCCGGGCCGCCGAGCACGATCACGCGTGCTCGCTCCGGCAGCGCGCGCTTGGCGACGTGCATGGGCCGCACGTTGCCCATGCCGCCGGCGATCATGATCGGCTTGTGATAGCCGCGCAGGCGCTCGCCGCCCGGCTCGGGCACGCCCTGCTCGTAGCTCCGGAAGTAGCCGCACAGGTTGGGCCGGCCGAACTCGTTGTTGAACGCCGCGGCCCCGATCGGCCCGTCGCGCATGATCTCGAGCGCGCTCGCCAGGCGCGCGGGGCGACCGTGGTCGACCTCCCAGGGCTGCTCGAAGCCCGGTATCCGCAGGTTGGAGACCGAGAAGCCGCACAACCCGGCCTTCGAGCGCGCGCCGGTGCCCGTGGCCGCCTCGTCGCGGATCTCGCCGCCGGCGCCGGTGGCCGCGCCGGGGAACGGCGAGATCGCGGTGGGATGGTTGTGCGTCTCCACCTTGATCTGCATCGGCGCGCGCTCGCCGACATGGCGGTAGACCCCCGTGTCGGCATCGACGAGCAAGCGCTCGGCCACTGCACCGTCGAGCACGGCGGCGTTGTCGCTGTACGCCGACAGGATGCCCTCGGGCGCGGCCGCAAAACTGGCCCGGATCATGTCGAACAACGAGCGCTCCATCGGCTCGCCGTCGATGGTCCAGCCGGCCCGGAAGATCTTGTGGCGGCAGTGCTCGGAGTTGGCCTGGGCGAACATCATCAGCTCGACGTCGCTCGGGTCGCGCCGCACCTCGGCGTAGCGCTCGAGGAGGTAATCGACCTCGTCGGGCGCCAGCGCCAGGCCGAGCTCCTCGTTGGCGCGCTCCAGCGCCGCCCGGCCCTCGCCCGCCAGCGGGATGCGCACCAGCTGCTCGGCCGCGCTGCGGGCGAACAGCGCTTCGGCCTCGCCCGGGTCGTCGAGGACCGCCTCGGTCATGCGGTCGTGCAGCAGGTCGGCGATCGCGCGCGCGTTCGCGGGCGTCAGCACCCGGCCACCGGCGGTCAGGCGCCAGGCCGTGCCGCGCTCGACGCGCACGACGGCGTCGAGGCCGCAGTTGTGCAGGATCTCGCTCGCCTTCGACGACCAGGGCGAGACCGTGCCCGGGCGCGGCGCCACCACCAGGGACACGTCGGACAGGTCGGTGCCGGGCTCGTCGTCGCCGTAATCGAGCAGCGTCTCCAGCCGCGCCCGCTCGTTGGCGTCGAGCTCGCGCGCGGTCTGCACGAAGTGCAGGTAGAACGACTCGACCTCCTCGATGTCCGGCCGGTGCAGCGCCAGGCTGTCCCGCAGCTTGCTCAGCCGGAATTCGGACAGCGCCGCGCAGCCGGGCAAGCAGAGCATGGGCACGGTCTCCAGCGCAGGTTGGCGGACAGGGCGCGCATGATAAATCAACCAGGGGGTCGCCGGCAGTCATCGGCGCCGTCGAGCGCCGCACCCGGCCGGTGCGCCCGTGCCCGCGACCGACGCCGGCCGCCAGCGGCGGTCCGTTCGCCCTCCGCCCTTCGCCCTTCCCGGTCACCGTCCGCCGCGACCGTGCACGACCCCGCCGACCCGACTGGTTGATTCGCCCCGGAGCGCGTACCATATACGTATCCACGGGGGCGACATGGCTTCGACGTGGATCGCGAAACCGGAGGTGCATGCCGAGGTGCAGTCACCTCGTAAAAAAGCTGCATCCAAAGATAGTTGCCAACGACGACAACTACGCTCTCGCGGCCTAAACAGCCGTGAGCGTCGGATTTCGGCTTGCCCGTGGGCCGATTCTCCGGCGTCGACTTACACGGGCTCGCGGTAAGGCTACCCCCGAGCCGAGCCGTTAAATCCCTAGGGGGTCGCTGTCCGGCTTGCCTGCCCGTCGGCTGCCGGATGGCTAAACACAATAGACGCGGCTAAGCATGTAGGACCGAAGGCGGAGGATCCGCGGACGGGGGTTCGACTCCCCCCGCCTCCACCAGTATTGCCGGGCCCGCGCGTCGCCGACGCGCGGGCCCGTTTCGCTTCAGGGCCGGCCGACCGTTCGTGCCCCGCGGTCGCCGGGTTACCCGCCCCGCTGCGGGCGCGGCAAGGCGCGACGACCATGTGTCGTCCCACTGAACGGCCGACGAGCCGCGCGGTGCCTTCTGCATCGCGGGCCGCAACCGTCCCGGGGCGGGGATCGCGGCCTAG
>CAZVFN010000046.1:0-20892 GCA_964626335.1 uncultured Ectothiorhodospiraceae bacterium | reverse complement strand
GCCGGCGAAAAGCCGGCGCATGTTCGTTAAAGGGCACTAGGCTGCTGCTGCGGTCGCGGCGGAGCGGGGCAGGCGGCTGGCGCGCAGCATCGTCCAGTAGCCGAAGAGGTTGACCGCACGGGTGTCGGTCACCTCGAGGTCCGTCTGGTCGACGAACTCGTCGAGCGCGAAATCGGGGCGAAAGCCGACGAGATTCGACAGCGGGGCCAGCATCTTCTCGAGCGTGCCGACCACCGGATTGCGGTGGCGGAAGTGGTTGACGATGAACAGATCGCCTTCGCTCGCGCAGACACGACGCATCTCGTCGACGACCCGGTCGGGATAGGGCGCGACCGACAGGACGTACATCGCCACCACGTGGTCGAACTGGCCGTCGGCGAAGTCCATGTTCTCGGCGTCCATCTCCATGAGCGTGACGTTCGGCAGTTCGAGGCGCTCGACGCGCTCCTGCGCGATACCGATCATCTCGTTGGATACGTCGATCCCGGTGACGTGCACCCCCTCCGGGTACTCGGGTATGGACAGGCCCGTGCCGACGCCGACCTCGAGCACGCGGTCGCCCCCGCGGATGCCCATCTGCTCGATCGCCATCTTGCGACCGGGATGGAAGATGGCGCCGAAACACAGATCATAGTGCTTGGCGTAGCGCCGGTACGCGTCGCGAACACCCTGCGTATCCAACTCGGAACTCCTCGCCGGGCCGGGCCCGGATGACTGTCGTGTGTCGCTGCGAACGAACGCCGGGGAGGCTACCGGATGGGCCGGGCGGACGCCACCCCGCCCGGATCGCGGTGAGCCGGCCCGGTCGACGGGCCACCGACCGGCATTGCCGCGTCGCGGGTCGCCGCAGCGCCGTGTTCAGGACCAGCCGGCCGCGGATGCCTGGCGCTCGAGCTCGCGGTCGTGGATGGCGACGTCGCGCTCGCCGAACAGCACCAGGCGCGCCGCGTGCAGGTTCGTGCAGCGGGGCAGCGCGTCGAGCAGCGTGGCAACGGCCACCGCCGCCGCCTCTTCCGGCGGATAGCCGAAGGCGCCGGTGCTGAGCGCCGGGAAGGCGATCGAGCGCGCGCCCCCCTCATCGGCGATGCGCAGGCTGTTGCGGTAGCAGGCCGCGAGCAGCGTGTCCGCCGGCTCGTCGCGTCCGTAGACAGGGCCCACGGTGTGCACGATCCAGCGCGCGGGCAGGGCGAACCCGTCGGTGATCTTCGCCTCGCCGGTGGCACAGCCCCCCAGCGGCCTGCAGGCCTCCCACAGCTCGGGGCCGGCGGCCCGGTGGATCGCACCGGCCACGCCGCCGCCCGGGCCGAGCTGTGCGTTGGCGGCATTCACCACCGCGGTGACATCCTGCTGCGTGATATCGCCCCGCTGCGTCTCGAGCGACCGCCCGTCGCGTTCGACCCGCATGGCCACCTCCCGCGAATCGGATTCGACACCATTGTCCGTTGCCGCCTCGCGGGCGTCGACCGGGTATTCCCTCGCACGGCGATCTCTCCTAGAATACGCCCCCGTTCACGGGCCCGGCCCGCGGACAGCGAGCACGGTCCCCATCGTCTAGTGGCCGAGGACTCCGCCCTCTCACGGCGGCAACAGGGGTTCGAATCCCCTTGGGGACGCCAAATTACACGGCCCGGCTCAACGCCGGACCTTGGTATCGCCTGCCCCCGAGGCAAGCCCATTACGGGCAGCCCCCGCCCGCGAGCGCCCTCAGCGCGGCCCCCAGATCCGCACCACGCCCCACAGCAGGACCCCGCCGATCAGCACGTAACCGCCGGTCTGGGCGAGCCGCTCGTCGCCGACCAGCATGAGCACGATCCCGGCGATGACCAGTGCCCCGGGTGGCAGCAGGTACAGCCATCCGGCGATCCGCCGACGCCGGGTCGGCGAGGGGGCGGGCTCGATGCTCGGCTCGCCGAGCACGGTGACATCGTCCAGGCGTTGCCCGCACTCGGGACATTCAAGCACGTTGGCGGGCAGCTCCGTACCGCACTCGGGGCATTGCTGGTCCACGGAATCCACCCCCCTGTTCGGTGGCCCATCGATCGAGCATGCGCGATGCGGGCGGGCCCAGCAAGCGCCGCCGGCTCTGGTACCCTTGCGGTCATGTGCGGCCGCTATACACTGCGCAGCCCGACCGGCCACGCCTGGATCGATCCGCAAGTCGCCGGCGGTCTCGCGCCGCGCTACAACATCGCGCCGAGCCAACAGGTGCCGGTCGTCGGGCGCGACCGCGAAGGGCAGCGCGTGACGCGCGTGGCGGCCTGGGGCTTCCACCCGCACTGGTTCCCCGCGGATCGCCGCTCGCCGATCAATGCCCGTCTGGAAGGGGTCGCGCAGCGCCCGCTGTTCCGCGGCGCCTGCGCACACGGCCGCTGCCTCGTGCCCGCGGACGGCTGGTTCGAGTGGCAGGCCGCCGACGGCGGTCCGAAGCGCCCGTTCCTGTTCCACCGCGCGGATGACGCGGTGTTTTTCTTCGCCGGGATCGCCGCGCGCGATGCCGAGGGCGGCACGACCATGGCGATCCTGACCCGAGAGGCGGACGCGCGCGCCGCGTTCGTGCACCCCCGCATGCCCGCGGTGCTCGCCGACGACGCGGCGGCGGCCGGCTGGCTCGACGCCGCGAGCGGCGAAGAGGCCGTTGCGGCGGCGGCAGCGTCCGGCGCGCGCGAGCTGCGGATCGATCCGGTGAGCCGCCGGGTCAATCGCCCCGACAACGACGACCCCCGCTGCGTGCAGCCCCTGGACGATGCCGCCGCGGACGCTCGCTGAGCCTCGCCCGCCCCGGAGACTGTCCCGGCGGCTGTCGCGGCGGGTCAGCGCAGGCGGACGAGCAGGCCGGAGCGCACCTTGGGGTCGAACCAGGTCGATTTCGGCGGCATGACCTCGCCGGCGTCGGCAATGGCCATGAGTTCGCGCACCGAGGTCGGGTGGCAGGCGAAGCCGACTGCCCAGCCCTCGTCGACCCGGCGCTCGATCTCGTCGAGCCCGAATGCGCCCGGTACGTAGTCGATGCGCGGATCCTGGCGCGGATCCTCGATGCCGAGGACGGGGGCAAGGACGTAGTCCTGCAGCAGGCACACGTCGAGGCAGCGGACCGGGTCGTCCTCATCGACGCGTTCTTCGGGCAGTGTCAGCGAGTACCACTTGCCGCCGAGGTACATGGAGAACTGGTGGCGCCGGTCCGGGCGCGCCTCGTCGGCGGCGGCCACATTGAGGGGCTCGACCGTGAAATGTCTCTCGATCCGCTCGAGGAACGCATCGCGCGACATGCCGTTGAGGTCATGGACCAGGCGGTTGTACTCGAGGATCCGCATCTGGTCATCCGGGAAGATCGCGGTGAGCACGAAGTTGTAGGGCTCGTCGCCCGTATGGTTCGGGTTCTCGGCGCGGCGCTTGGCCGCCCATTTCTGGCAAACGGCCGTGCGGTGATGCCCGTCCGTCAGGTACAGGGCATCGAAGCGTGCGAATGCTTCCTTGAGGCCCTCGATCTCGCGCGAATCGCTGACGAACCAGATCGTCTGGTGGACCCCGTCGTCCGAGGTGAAATCGATCAGGGGATCCTCGCGGCGGGCACGGGCCACGATGTCGTCGATCGAGTCATCCGCGGGATAGGTCAAGCTGATCGGCGTGGAACTCGCGCGCACCTCGTCGCGGTAGCGGACCAGCACGTCCTCCTTGTCTCGACGGGTGTGCTCGTGCTTCTTGATGCCGCCGGAGTCGAACTCGTCGACGGGGATCTCGGCGATCAGGCCGGTCTGCGCGTGCTCACCCACGGCGAGGCGATAGACATACACACCCGGGGTGTCGTTGAACACGAACACGCCGTCGCGGATCAGCTGCTGCAGCTTGGCCGAATTGCGCTGCAGGTTCTCGTCGAATGGCGGACGCTGCTCCTCGGGGTACTCCTCCGTCGAGCGCATGACGTTGAGGTAATTGCGCGGATGCTCCAGGGCGAACTCGTGGCGCTGTCCCGGCGTCATGGCATCGTACGCGGGGCACGCGATCTCGCGTGCGAGCTCGGGGCTGGCGTAGTAGCACTTGAAGGCGCGGATTGCGGTCATGGCCGTTGCTCCCCTCGGGTCGCGCCGATTCTCAGCCGTTGTCCTGCTGGAACTGCTCCATGAACCGCGCCAGGGTCTCGACGCCCTCGTACGGCATCGCGTTGTAAATGCTCGCGCGGCAGCCGCCGACACTGCGATGACCCTTGAGATTCTTCATGCCGGCCGCATCGGCTTCCTTGAGGAATTGCTTCTCGAGCTCCTCGCTCGGGAGACGGAAGACCACGTTCATGACCGAGCGGCTCGCGCGCTCGACCGGGCAGCTGTACCAGCCCCCGCTGTTGTCGATGACCCCGTAGAGCCGGTTGGCCTTGTCGGTGGCCTCCTGCTCGATGACCGGCAGACCCCCCTTGGCCTTCATCCACTTGAGCACCTTGCCGATCATGTAGATGGTGAATACCGGCGGCGTGTTGAACAGCGAGTTCTTCTCGGCGTGCACGGGATAGCGCAGGTACTCGCCGACGTCCGTGTTGCACTCGTCGAGCACCGACTTGCGCACGAACACCAGCGTGGCACCCGCGGGGCCGAGGTTCTTCTGCGCGCCGCCGTAGACGAGGTCGAACCGTTCCCAGGGAATCGGGCGCGAAATGTAGTCCGACGACATGTCGGCGATCATCGGCACGTCGACCTCGGGCCACTCGGCCATGCGGATGCCGCCGATGGTCTCGTTCGAGGTGATGTGCAGGTAGCGCGTGTCCGCCTGCAGCTCGATCTCGCTCGAGGCCGGCATGCGCGTGTAGCCCTCGTCCTTGCCGTCCCAGGCGAAGTAGACATCGCCGTACTTGCTGGCGTCCTTGAAGGCGCCGGTCGCCCACGCCCCGGAACCGACGTACGCGCCCTTCTGCCCCGGTTTCAGCAGGTTCATCGGCGCCATCGCGAACTGCAGCGTGGCGCCGCCCTGCAGGAACAGCACCGCGAAGTCGTCCGGCACGCCGTAGATCTCTCGGATCAGGTGGATGGCTTCGTTGTGGACGTCTTCGTATTCGGGCGCGCGATGGCTCATCTCGATGAGCGACATCCCCGAGCCCTGGTAGTCGACGAACTCCTGCTGCGCTTCCTCGAGCACTTCGAGGGGCAGCGTGCAGGGCCCGGCGCAGAAGTTGTAGACGCGGTTGGTCATGATCCTCATCCCTCGCTGGACGCCCGCGGGCGTCGGTTCTCGCTCCACCCCCGCGGGGGCGCCGCCGTGTCGATTCGCGCCTGCGCCGCGCTACAGGTTGACGCAGTGCAGCACGTTGCCGCGACCGAACTCGTCGAGCATGCGCACGACCTCCGCCGCGATCGCGTTCTGGGCCTGCTCGGTCGAGGCACCGATGTGATGCGTGCCGTAGACGTTGGGATGCTGCGCGAGGGCGGAGTGGAATTCGCCCTGCGCGGCCCCCGGTTCACCATTGTAGACGTCGACACCCGCGCGGATGCCCTTGCTGTCCATCGCCTCCAGGAGCGCGGGCTCGTCGACGATCTCGCCGCGCGAGGTGTTGAGCACGATCGCCCCGTCCTGGAATCGGCTCAGCAGGTCCGCGTTGATCATGCCCTTGGTGTCGTCGGTGGCCGGCACGTGGAACGACACCACGTCGCATGCGGCGACGAGCTGCTCCAGGTCGGCGAGCTCCCTGGCCTGGATCGCCTGCAGCCGCTGCGCCGTCTCGGTGTCGCGGGTGGGCTTGTGCACGACGTGCACGTGCATGCCGAAGGCCGCGGCGCGCTCCGCGAGGGCGAGGCCGATGCCGCCGAGCCCGACGATGCCGATCCGCCGCCCCATGATCCCCTCGGCCTTGGAGTACTTCTTCTTGTTCCACTTGCCCTGGCGCAGCTCGGCGACGTTGTCCGGGATATTGCGGTCGATGGCCAGCAACAGGCCGAAGGCGAGCTCGGCGACGGCCACCGCGTTCTTGCCGGGCACATTGCATACCGGGATGTTCTTCTCGGCCGCGGCCGCCTTGTCGATGGTGTTCGTGCCGGCGCCGGCGCGGACCACGAGCTTGAGGCGGTCGGCCGCCTCGATCGTGGCCCGCGTCACCTTCGTGCTGCGCACGATCAGCACCTCGGCGCCGGCGATGTGGCCCGGGACGTCATCGGCGGCCAGGTCCGGCTGCCAGTCGAACTCGTGCCCCTGGGCCCGGAGTTCCTCGAGATAGGCTTCCTGGAACTTGTCGGCGAACAGGATTTTCATGGTGGCTCCCTCGGTACGCGCCGCTGCGGCTCTGCAGGCGGGCCTGTGCGGTGCGCCGCGCCGCTGGCGCTGCGGACAAGGCGCAGAATTATGTCACGCGGTGAAAAAGGGCGACAAGCCGCCCGCAGGCGGCAGCGGTCGGCGTGACGCTGGCGGGGCAGAATGACCCGCATCGGGGCCGCCGGCGCCGGGTGGGGCGGTGGCGCCGTTCAGGGGGCCTCGCCGGTCCAGTACGCGACGCGCTCGGCGTGGGCCTCGATATACTGGTCCACCGCCGCTCGGGTCGATTGCTCGTGGGCCGCCAGCAGCGCGCCCTCGAGCTCCGCGCGCGGGAGCCAGAAGCGGCTGAGCAGTCGCCCGACCGCGGGATAATCGGCATAGAAACCGGATCGGGCGACGGCATGGATGCGCTCGCTGCCGCCGAGCAGGCCGCCCCCGTCCTCGAGATAGCGCAGTCCGTGGGCGGCAAAGATCCAGTGCGGGCTCCAGGCCGTGACCACGATCCACTCGCCGGCCTCGATGGCCTCGCCCAGCGCGGCGCCCATCGCCGGACCGGAGCCGGGCTCCAGGGTGTACTCGCCGAGGTCGTAATGCTGGACGGCGCGGCGCGACAGCCGCATCAGCCCGGAGGCGGGCTCGATACCCACGATGCGGCCGCCGAAGCGCTCGCGGACCGCGGGATCGCGCAGATCGGCGATCGAAGCGACGCGCTCCTCGGGCACGTAGGCCGGCACCGCCCAGCCCAGGCGGCCGCCGTCGTAGATCGCCCCGAGGTCCTCGACGCGGTCACGCACCCGGCGCACGTACGGGGCGTGCGTGCGCGGCTGCCAGGACATCAGCGTGAGCTCGAGCTCGCCCGCGGCCAGAGCCTGGTACTGCTCGGCGATGCCGGCGCGCACCAGCTCCACCGGCTGGTCGAGCTCGGTTTCGAGGAGGCGCTCGACGAGGCGGGTCACGAACACACCGTCGGCCCACGCCGTCCAGCCGATGCGCACGGGCCCGCGTTCACCGGCGCCGGCCGGCCCGATGGCGGTGGCCAGCAGCGCCAGCAGGAGCGCGAGGCGCCTCACGACCGGGTCGTCAGCTCGCTCTGGGCGAGCTCGCGCACCCGCCGCACCATCGAGGAGAGTCCGTTGCGCCGCCCGCTGGAGATATGCTGCTCGAGCTCGAGCTGCTGGAAGACCGACTCGACATCGGCCGAGACGACCTCTTCGGGCGGGCGGTTGTTGAACACCTCGAAGACGAGCGCGATCAGGCCCTTGACGATCTGCGAATCGCTGTCGGCCTGGTAGCGCATGACCGGCGTGTCGCCCGCGTCGTCGAGCTCGGCCGTCATCCACACATTGCTCATGCAGCCGTCGAGCAGGTTCTCATCGGCCTGCTGCTCCGGCGGCAGTTGCGGCAGCTTGCGCCCCATGTCGATGATCAGCCGGTAGCGCTCCTGCCAGCTCGGCATCATCTCGAAAGCGGTTATGACGCGGTCGATCGACAACTCGGTTTACCTCCAGCGCGGCGCCGGGACGGGTGTCCATCTCCTATGATACCCGCGCGCCCCGCCGCCGCCCAAACCGTGTGCGAGCGCGTGCGGGGCGGGGCCGGGCCGACCCCGGTCGCCCCCGGTCGCCCGCATGCGCAGGGTGATGGCGCCGCCGCCGGCGGGCAGCCGCCGGCAACCCCGCGATGTTGTGCCGACCCCCGGCAGTCGTGGACAATCCCGCGCCTTCGCCGCCGCCTTTCCCGGCCGCCGCCACCCGGAGTCCTGCCCATGGGCCATCGCCTGTCGAAGATCTACACGCGCACCGGCGATGCCGGTAGCACTGGCCTCGGCGACGGCACGCGCACGGACAAGGACGCCGCGCGAGTGGAGGCCTACGGCACGGTCGACGAGCTGTCCAGCGCCATCGGCATGCTGCTGTCGCATTCGCTGCCGGCGGGGGTCGGCGAGGTGCTGGTGGAGGTGCAGCACAACCTCTTCGACCTCGGCGGCGAGCTCTGCGTGCCCGGCTACTCGGCCATCGCGGGCTCGCAGGTGGAATGGCTCGAGCGCAAGCTCGACGAGCACAACGCCGATCTGCCTCCGCTCAAGGACTTCATCCTGCCCGGCGGGGGGCCGGCCGCGGCGGTCTGCCATCTCGCCCGGACGGTGTGTCGACGCGCCGAGCGGCGCGTGCACACGCTCGCGCGCGCCGAGGAGGTGAACCCGCAGGGCATGGCGTACCTCAACCGCCTCTCGGACCTGCTGTTCGTGTTCGGCCGCGTGCTCGCCCGCGCGGAGGGGGGCAGCGAGGTGATCTGGCAGCGCGACCGCAACCGCGTCTGAGCGGCGCCGTGCGCCCGCCGCCCCTTACACGGGGTCGGCCAATGGCGTAGACTCCCGCGCTCCCGCGGCCTTGCCACCGCCCACTGCGCCGGCGGACCCCATGAACGCACTCGCGATCCGCAGCCTGGAGAAGACGTACCCGAAGGGCGTGGCCGCCCTGCGCGGCATCGATCTCGACGTGCCCGCCGGGGATTTCTTCGCCCTGCTCGGCCCGAACGGGGCCGGCAAGTCCACCGTCATCGGCATCATCGCCTCGCTGGTCAACAAGACCGCCGGGCAGGTGTCGATCTTCGGCCACGACCTGGACACCGACCTGGCGGGTGCCAAGGCGTCGATCGGGCTGGTCCCGCAGGAGTTCAACTTCAACCAGTTCGAGACCGTCAGCCAGATCGTCCTCAACCAGGCCGGCTACTACGGGATCACCCGCGGCGTCGCGCGCGGGCGCGCCGAGCGCTATCTCAAGCAGCTCGGTCTCTGGGAAAAGCGCGATGTCGTGTCCCGCGAGCTCTCCGGCGGCATGAAACGCCGCCTGATGATCGCGCGCGCCCTGATCCACGAGCCGCGCCTGCTGATCCTCGACGAGCCGACCGCCGGCGTGGATATCGAGATCCGCCGCTCGATGTGGCGCTTCCTCGAGGAGATCAATGCGCGCGGGATCTCGATCATCCTGACGACACACTACCTCGAGGAGGCCGAGAGCCTCTGCCGCACGGTGGCGGTGATCAACCACGGGTGCATCGTCGAGTACGGCACCGTCGCCGAGCTGTTGCACAAGCTCCACCGCGAGACCTTCGTGCTCAACGTGCGCGGCGACATCCACGGGCTGCAGCCGGTGGAGGGGTACACGATGACGCCCCGGGGCGACGGTGTGCTCGAGGTCGATGTGCCGAAGGAGACCGGCATCAACCGGCTGTTCAGCGAGCTCTCGCGCCAGGGCGTCGAGGTCCTGTCGATGCGCAACAAGACCAACCGCCTCGAGGAGTTCTTCATGCGTCTCGTGGAGGACCAGCGGCGGGACGCGGCATGAGCTACGGCGAGACCGCCATCCCGACGCCGTGGCGGCGCAACGCGGTCGCGTTCGCGACGATCGTGCGCAAGGAGATCGTGCGCTTCGCGCGCATCTGGGTGCAGACGGTCCTGCCGTCGGCGATCACCACGGGCCTGTATCTGCTGATCTTCGGCAACCTGATCGGGCGCCGGATCGGGCCCATGGACGGGTTCACGTACATGGACTACATCGTGCCCGGCATCATCATGCTTTCGATCATCACCAACTCGTACGGCAACGTCGTATCGTCGTTCTATGGCACCAAGTTCCAGCGCCACATCGAGGAGCTGCTGATCGCGCCGGTTCCCAACTGGCTGATCCTCGCGGGCTACGTCTGCGGCGGCATTGTGCGCGGGGTGACCGTCGGTCTGCTGGTGACGCTGGTGGCGGCCCTGTTCACCGACCTCGAGTTCGCACACCCGCTGCTGGTGCTGCTGATCGCGGTGCTGACCGCCACCGTGTTCGCGATCGGAGGCTTCATCAACGCCGTTTTCGCCAAGAGCTTCGACGACATCTCGATCGTGCCCACGTTCGTACTGACGCCGCTGACGTACCTGGGCGGGGTGTTCTACTCGATCTCGCTGCTGGCGCCGTTCTGGCAGGGGGCGTCGCTGCTCAACCCGATTCTCTACATGGTCAACGCCTTCCGCTACGGCTTCCTCGGGGTGTCGGACATCCCGATCGCGGTCGCCTTCGCGTTGATCCTCGCGTTCATCGCGGGCCTCGGCACCTGGGCGCTGATCCTGCTCAACCGCGGTACCGGCATCAAGAGCTGAATCCCCTCGCCCCCGGCGCGGCCGGGCGCCGAACCCTCGAATCCGGAGACGGCCGATCCATGGCGAAGACCAAGAGCAAGGCCGGCAGGCCCCGCATCGCTGACCAGGTGGACCCGCACGAGCTCTACCAGCTGTCGGTCCAGGGCGTGGACTTCGAGCTCGATTTCGTCGAGCAGACCTTCCGCGACCTGCGCGGGCGGTGCCCGCGCTCCATTCGCGAGGACTTCTGCGGCACGGCGCTGTCGGCCTGTGAGTGGGTGCGGCGGCACCCCGAGAATACCGCCATCGGCGTCGACGTGGACCCCGAGGTGCTCGGCTGGGGCTTCGAGCACAACGTCGCGCCGCTGACACCCGACCAGAAACAGCGCATCGACTTGCTGCCCGAGGACGTGCTGACGGTCGATGCCGGGCCGTTCGACATCGTGCAGGCGTTCAACTTCAGCTACTGGTTCTTCCAGGAGCGGGTCACGATGAAGCAGTACTTCGAGCGCATCCGCGAGTCGCTGGCGGACGACGGCGTGGCCTTCTTCGATGCCTTCGGGGGCTACGAGGCCCATCGCTGCCAGAAGGAGAAGACGGAGCTCGATGGCTTCACCTACATCTGGGAACAGGCCGCCTACAACCCGATCGCGGCGGAGATGGTCTGCTTCATCCACTTCCGCTTTCCGGACGGCTCGCGCCTCGACCGCGCCTTTTCGTACAACTGGCGGCTGTGGGGCGCGAAGGAGCTGCGCGAGCTGTTGCTCGAGGCGGGGTTCGCGCGCACGCGCATGTTTGTCCAGGCATTCGACGACGACACCGACGAGCCCATCGATCGCTTCGACGAGACCGAGGAGATCCCGGACTACGCCTCCTGGATCGCTTATCTCGTGGCGGAGAAGTGAGTCTCGGAACCACTCGATGAAGAACCACGAATGAACGCGCAAGATTGGCCCCGGGCCAATCTTGCGCGTTCATTCGTGGTTGTGCTTCCAGGCTTTCCCTGCCCGCGTGCTGTCGGCGACAGCTCGCTCGCGGTATCCCTGCCCCGCGGCCGCATTCGCGTCCTTTTGTGGTCATTCGCGGTCCTTCGCTCGGTTAAGCCGCGGATAGGGGAGCTGCTACCATTGAAGCCGGGAGGTAGCCCACGATGACGCTCGACCGTACGCTCAGCGTCGCGCCGATGATGGACTGCACGGACCGGCACGACCGGTACCTGCTGCGCCTCATCACGCGCCATGCGCTGCTCTACACGGAGATGCTGACCGCCAACGCGCTGGCCTACGGCGAGCCCGCGCGCCTGCTGGCGTTCGACCCCTTCGAGCGGCCGCTGGCGCTGCAGGTCGGGGGCAGCGAGCCGGGGCGGATGGCGGAGAGCGCGCGCCTGGCCGACGCGTTCGGCTTCGACGAGGTCAACATCAACGTCGGCTGCCCCAGCGAGCGGGTGCGCTCCGGTGCCTTCGGCGCCTGCCTGATGGCGGAGCCCGGGACGGTGGCGGATTGCGTGCGCGCGATGAAGCGCCAGACCGAGCTGCCGGTGACGGTCAAGACGCGCCTCGGCATCGATGACCTCGACAGCTACGAGCACCTGTACCGGTTCACGGCGAGCGTGGCCGATGCGGGCATCGATGCGCTCATCGTCCACGCGCGCAAGGCGTGGCTGCAGGGCCTGTCGCCCAGGGAGAACCGCGAGAAGCCACCGCTGGACTACGCCCGGGTGCGGCGCCTGAAGCGGGACTGGCCCGACCTGCCGATCGTGCTCAACGGCGGGCTCGGGTCGCTGGACGCGGTCGTGGTCGAGCGGGCGTCCGTCGATGGCTGCATGCTCGGGCGCGCACCCTACGCCGCACCCGGGTTGCTCGCCGATGCCGATGCGCGCTTGTTCGGCAGTGAGAACCCGTTCACGGCCCCGCACGACGTCGTGCGCGCATACTCAGGCTACATCGGCCGCCAGATCGAGGCCGGCGTGCCGCTGAATCATCTCACGCGCCACATGACCGGGCTGTTCGCGGGCCGGCCGGGTGCGCGGGCCTGGCGGCGCACACTCGCCGAGGGCGCGGCGGCCGGCGGCGGCCTCGAGGTGGTCGAACGGGCGCTCGCGTGCGTGCCGCAGACCGGCGAGGCGACGCTGTGCGCAACCGGGTGAGGTCCGGTGTCCCGGTGGCACGGGCGCGGGCCGCGGGACCATCGGCCGGCCGGCCGGAGGCAATGCAGGGAAGGACGGGGCATGGACCGGGAGAAACGCCACGCCCGGCGCGTGCCCGTGAGTGCCGACGTGCGGATCCGCGCCGCGGGATCGAGCGGTCGCGGCATCCCGTGTCGCGTGGTCGACGCCGGTCCGGGCGGGGTCCGGTTCCGGGCCGACGACGCGGCCGGCGCGGGCTGGGACCGGGTGGAAGTCCTCGAGTCGTCCGGACAGGCCCTGGACGAGCCGCTCGAGGCGCGCGTCGTGCACGTCGGGAGCGACGCGAACGGCTACCCGCGCCCGGGCTGCAGCTTCGACTGAGCGGCCGACCCCACCCCCGCCGCCTTGCCGAACCGACGCCGGGCTGCCGCCTGCCCGCGGCGGCGACCCGGCCCCCGCACCGCACCCGATGCCGCACCACTGACCGAATCGCCGGGAGCGATTCTGCGCCCCCGCCCCATCGGGGCGGGGCGCAGGGGCGTGCCCGCAATGGCCGCCCGTATCGGCGCCGGGAGGCCGGGTCGAGGGCTCGAGCGAAGCCGCAGCGCCGGAGGAGCCGGTGGTGCGGAGCCCCCCGGATGGACACGGACGAACCCGGCCGCGGACAGGAACGCGACGAGGCAAAACGCGCCGGTCTCGCCATGTCCCTCCAGCCGCTTGTGCCACTCATCCATGGGCATGCGGGGTCATCCGGGGTTCTGCACGGGCATGGCAGCGCGTCGCGTAGCGTGCGCATCGCGCCCGTGGGAACCCTCCGCCCCGCGGCCAGCGCGCGTGCTCACGGTCTGCCGCATCCGCCCTGTCGGGGTGAGGCGCGGCGATGGGCCGCGCAGCCGGCCTCGCTGTACCGCGCGCTCGCGACGGCTCGGATTGCCCGGACGGGCGCCTAGTCTTGCGCGCACACGGACTGCGCACGGAACGACCCGAGGGGCGCACGGACGCGGGCAACCTGTGGCGCATGCTCGGCTATCTGCGCCCGTGGCGCGGCCGTGTCGCGCTCGCGCTCGCGGCGCTGATCGGGGCGAAGCTCGCGGTCGTCGCCGTGCCCCTGCTGCTCAAGCAAGTGGTGGACGCGCTGGACCGCTCGGGCGACGTCGCTCTCGCGGCCCCGCTCGGGCTGCTGGCCGCCTACGGCGGCCTGCGCCTCGCCAACAGCGCGTTCTCCGAGCTGCGCGACGCGCTGTTCGCACGCGTGCGCTACGCGGCGATGCACCGCCTGTCGACGACCGTGCTGAATCACCTGCACGCGCTGTCGCTCGCCTACCACCTGGAGCGCCGCACCGGCGCCGTCTCGCGGGACCTGGCGCGCGGCACGAGCAGCGTCAGCAACATCCTCAACTACCTGGTGCTCAACCTCGTCCCGACCGCGGCCGAGACGCTTCTGGTCGTCGGCATCCTCGTGGTGTCCTACAGCTGGGGCTTCACGGCCACCACGGTCGTCGCCGTGGTCGTCTACATCACCTTCACGCTGTCGGTCACCGAGTGGCGCATGGAATACCGCCACCGTATGAATGCACTCGAGTCGCGCGCCAACGACCGCGCGGTCGACAGCCTGCTCAACTACGAGACGGTGAAGTATTTCAACAACGAGGCCCACGAGCTGCGCGAGTACGACCGCACCCTGGACGAGTGGACCGACGCCGCGGTGCGCACGCAGGTCTCGATGGGGGTGCTGAACTTCGGCCAGGGCGCGATCATCGCGCTGGCGGTGACCGCGATCATGGTCCAGGCGGCGCTGGGCGTGGCCGCGGGGACGATGTCGCTCGGCGACCTGGTGATGGTCAACGGCCTGCTGCTGCAGTTGTTCATGCCGCTCAACGTGCTCGGCAGCATCTACCGCGCCATGAAGTACGCGCTCGCCGACATGGACCTGGTGTTCCGGCTCCTCGACACCCCGCCCGGCGTGACCGACCGGGCCGACGCGCGAGCGCTGGTCGTCACCGCGGGCCGGGTACGCTTCGAGCACGTGTCGTTCGGCTACCAGCCCGAGCGCCGCGTGATCGAGGACGTGGATTTCACCATCGAGCCCGGGCGCAAGATCGCCGTGGTCGGGCCTTCGGGCGCGGGCAAGTCGACCCTCGCGCGCCTGCTGTTCCGTTTCTGGGACCCGGACGCGGGGCGCATCACGATCGACGGGCAGGACCTGCGCGCCTGCACCCAGGACAGCGTGCGCTCGGCCATCGGCATCGTTCCCCAGGACACGGTGCTGTTCAACGACACGCTCGCCTACAACATCGGCTACGGCGCGCCCAACGCCACGCGGGCCGACATCGAGCGCGCGGCCCGCCTGGCCGACATCCACGCGTTCATCGAGGCCCTGCCCGAGGGCTACGACACGACGGTGGGCGAGCGCGGCCTCAAGCTCTCGGGCGGGGAGAAGCAGCGCGTGGCGATCGCGCGCGTGATCCTCAAGGCGCCGCCCATCCTGGTGTTCGACGAGGCCACGTCGAGCCTGGACTCGCGCTCCGAGGGCGCGATCCTGGAGGCGCTGAACGAGGTGGCGCGCTCGACCACGACGCTGGCCATTGCCCACCGCCTGTCGACGGTTGCCGATGCCGACGAGATCCTCGTCCTGGAGCACGGCCGCATCCGCGAGCGCGGCCCCCACGAGACCCTGCTCGCCCACGGAGGCCTCTACGCCCACATGTGGCAGCTCCAGCAGGCCGACGAGGACGCGGATCCCGAGACCGCGGCGAGCGAAGCGCTCGCGGGCGGGCGGACCGACTGAGGCCGGCGGTCGCCCGCGGCGTGTTTCCGGGCGCGGGTCGTTCGATGCGCGCCAAGGCTGCTGGGTCGCGCGCAGGCCCTCGCGCGGGCGGGCCGGTCCGTCGTGGTTCTCCCCGGGGCCGTGCGATCCTCGCCTGTCGCAGCCTCGCGGAGGACGCCGAGAGAGCGCCGCGCGAGGGAGGGCGCTGGCCGGGTCGAGCGAGGCGCAATCGCAGCGGCGATCATCGATCACGCAATGTTGCGCATTGATGCTGGCGATCGCTCCGCTCAACCCCGCCTACACGGTTCTGTTCCGTCGCCTCTTCCGCGCTCTCCGCGACGCTGCGAGAGGACCGGATTGCAGGGTTCCGCGCCTGCCGGCGCGGGTTCACGCCGGTCCCGCAGGAAGATGCCTTGCCACTGCCGCATCACCCGGGCGTTCCGCGGCGTTCCTCGTCCCTCGGCGAGCCCGCCCGATCGCGGTTGCCCTCAGCCCCGCGAGCGCAGGATCCCGCGCAGGTCGGACGCGCTGCGGGTGTTGATGACGTCGTCGGCGGTCGCCCAGGCACGCCGGGCCTGGTCGACGCCGTAGCGCAGCAGGTCGAAGTGCTCGCCGCGATGGGCATCGGTGTTGATCGACAGCCGGCAGCCCTTGTCGAGTGCGAGCCGCGCGTTGGCGTCGTCCAGGTCCAGGCGCTTCGGCTGGGCGTTGATCTCCACGGCGATGCCGCGCTCGGCGGCGGCGGCCAGGCAGCGCTCGAGATCGACGTCGATGGGATCGCGGCGGTTGATCTCGCGCGCCACCGGGTGGCCCCAGATCATGCAGTGCGGATTGTCCATGGCGCGCAGCACGCGCTCGGTCTGCTCGTCGCGCGAGCGCCGGAGTTCGTAATGGATCGAGCAGACGACGAGGTCGAGGCGCTCGAGCACGTCATCCGGCAGGTCGAGGCGCCCGTCGGCGAGGATATCCACCTCGCAGCCCTTGAGGATCGTGATGTCATCGCGCTCGGCGGCGAGTGCATCGATGGCGTCGGCCTGCGCGCGCAGGCGCTCGGCGTCGAGGCCGTTGGCGACGCGCACGCGCGGCCCGTGATCGGTGATCGCGATCCAGGCGTGGCCGCGGGCCCGGGCCGCATCGACCATCGCCTGGAGTGACTCGCGGCCGTCGCTCCAGTCGGTGTGCCCGTGCAGGTTGCCGCGGATGTCGTCGACGCGGACCAGTGCGGGCAGCGCGTCGTCCGCCGCGGCCTCGATCTCGCCCCGGTCCTCGCGCAGCTCCGGCGGGATCCAGGCGAGCCCGAGGCGGCCGTAGAGCGACTGCTCGGTCGCGCCGGCGACGGCGTCGTCGCCGATGTAGAGCCCGTACTCGTTGAGCTTGTAGTCGCGGTCGATGGCGCGCTGGCGCAGGGCCACGTTGTGCTGCTTCGAGCCCGTGAAGTAGAGCAGGGCGGCGCCGAAGCTGGCCGCGGGCACGGCCCGCACGTCGACCTGCAGCCCCGCGTCGAGCACGATCGTGGAGCGGGTCGCGCCCTGCGAGACGGTCCGCTCGACGTCCGGGTAATCGGCCAGGCGCCGCATCACGGCCGCGCCCTCGCCGGTCACCACGAGCAGGTCGATGTCGCCGACCGTCTCGCGCCGGCGCCGGAAGCTGCCGGCGATCTCGGCCCGCTCGACCGCCGGATCCGCCGCCAGCCAGGCCCGCAGGGGTTCCGCCACGGCCTGCGCATCGGCGAGGCGCGTGCGCCGTTCGCCGGCGGCCCGCAACCGGCGGATCGCGTCCAGCAGCGACTGCTCCTTCTTCGCGCCGAAGCCGGACAGATCGCGCACGCGGCCGGCGCGGGCAACGGCCTCGAGATCGGCCGGCGAGCGCACGTCGAAGGCCTCGTAGAGGGCCCTGACGCCCTTCGGGCCGAGGCCCTCGAGCTCGAGCAGGTCGGCCAGCTCGGGGGGCACCTGCGCCGCCACCTCCTCGAGCGGCGGCAGTATGCCCGTGGTCACGTAGCCGCGCAGCGCCTCGGCGATGTCGCGGCCGATGTGGGGATGGCGGGTCAGGTCCGCGTCGGCCGCGACCTCATCGGCCAGCGACTGGCCCAGCCCGGCGATCGTCTCCGCGGCGTTGCGCCAGGCCCGGACGCGGAACGTATTGGCGCCCGCGATCTCCAGCAGGTCGGCCAGGCGGTTGCACTCGGTCGCGATGGCGCGATTGTTCGGCGTTCGGCTCATGGGGGCTCCGGGCGATGCGCCCCGGTCGTCGGCGCCGCGTTCGGACGACCCCGCCCGCGCATGCGCCCGCCGGTGCGCCGCTCCGCGGCCCGGCGCCCCGGGCGGTCCCGCCCGGAAGCCGAGCGCGTGTCGCGGGCACCGCCGATGGACGGCACGACGGCGCCCCGCCGGGGGACGACTGCCCGAGCGCTGCGCATGCGGCCCGGCGTCACCGGCGGTCGGTGCCTTCAGCCGGCGATGTAGTGCTGCAGGGCTTCGCGCTCGCGCTCGAGCTCGTCGATGCGTGCGCGCACCGCGTCGCCGATCGAGATCACGCCGCTCAGGCACCCGTCGGCCAGCACGGGCAAGTGGCGGAACCGCCCGTCGCTCATCTGGCGCATGACATCGTCGATGTCGTGCTCCGGACGACAGTGGCGGACGTCGCTCGTCATCAGGTCGGCGGCGGTCAGCCCGGACAGGTCGGCACCGTGCACGTCGAGGGCGCGCACGATGTCGCGCTCCGAGACGATGCCCGCCATGTCGCCGTCCGGGTCGAGCACGATCACGGCGCCGACGTCGCGCTCACACAGCAGGTCGACCACGTCCGGGATGGTGCATCCCGGCGTGACGCTCGCGATGTCGCCGCTCTTGCCCTGCAGGATCCTCGCTACCTTCATGCTTGCCTCCGAGAGGGACAGGCCCGGGGGGGGCGGCATGCGGCCACACCTCCATGATGCCAAGATTAGCGCGGGTCGCGAGGCGATGCGAGCGCGGCCGGCTCAGCCGCCGATGTACGACATCTCGACCTTGGGCTGGATGACGGTCTCGTCGGAGCGCAATTCGGAGTAGCGGTCGTCGCGGCGCGCCCATACGCCGCCGATTTCCTCGCGCAGCCGGTCGTCGCCGACCCCCGAGCGCAGAAGGCCGCGCAGATCCGTGCCGACACCCGCGAACAGGCAGGTATAGAGCGCGCCCTCGGCCGACAGGCGCGCCCGGGTGCAGCCGCGGCAGAACGGCTGGGTCACCGACGCGATCAGGCCGATCTCGCCGGTGCCATCGCGATAGGCCCAGCGATTCGCGACCTCGCCGTTGTAGTTCGGCGTCAGCGGCTCGAGCGGCCAGACCGCGTGGATCCGGTCGCGGATCTCGCGCGCGGACACGACGTCGTCGAGGCGCCAGCCATTGGTCGTGCCCACGTCCATGAACTCGATGAAACGCAGCACGTGGCCGCTGCCGCGGAAGTAGCCCGCGAGCGGCAGGATCTGGTCCTCGTTGACGCCGCGCTGGACCACCGTGTTGATCTTGACACCGAGGCCGGCGGCCTCGGCGTGGCCGATGCCCTCGAGCACCTTGCCGACCGGGAAGCCGACGTCGTTGATGGCCATGAAGGTGGCGTCGTCGAACGCGTCGAGGCTGACCGTGAGTCGCCGCAGACCGGCGTCGGCGAGCGCGCGGGCCCGCGGCGCCGACAGCAGCGAGGCGTTGGTCGTGAGCGCGATGTCCTCGACGCCGTCGACATCCGCGATGCGCCCGACCAGGTGCTCGAGCCCGGAGCGCACCAGGGGTTCGCCGCCCGTCAGGCGGATCTTGCGCACGCCCTGCGCGACGAATACGCGCACGAGGCGCTCGATCTCGTCGAAGTCGAGCAGGGCGCTGCGGGCGAGGAACTCGTGGTCCGAGCCGAACTGCTCCTTCGGCATGCAGTACGTGCAGCGGAAATTGCACCGGTCGGTGACCGAGATGCGCAGATCCCGCAGCGGGCGTTGCAGGGTGTCGGTGACGGGTGCCTCGGCCATCGGTTCGACCACCGCGCGGGTTCGGCTCAAGCGGCCCCGAGTGTAACACCGAGGTCGCGGCGCATCCGCCCGCATATCGTTATAACGACCCGATCCACAGGCAGGGCGTGCGCGATGCGATAATCGTGCACCCCACGGCGCGTCTGCGGCAACCACGATGGAATACTACCCCGTCTTCATGGACCTGCGCGAGCGGCGTGTGCTGGTCGTCGGCGGCGGCGAGGTGGCCGCGCGCAAGGTCGACCTGCTCGCCGACGCGGGGGCGGCCGTCACGGTGGTCGCACCGCGCCTGGGCGAGGAATTGCGCGCGCGCCGCGAGCGCGGCGAGATCGCCCACGTCGGGCGGCGCTGGGTGGCCGGCGACGTCGAGGGGGCGGTTCTCGTGGTCGCCGCCACCGATGACGCCGGCCTGCACGAGTGCATTTCGGTCCACTGCCGGCAGCGCGGCATCCCGGTGAACGTCGTCGACGACACGCCGCTGTGCAGCGTCATCACCCCGGCCATGGTCGATCGCTCGCCCATCCAGATCGCGATCTCCTCGGCGGGCGTCGCGCCCGTGCTGGCGCGCCGCCTGCGGGCGTGGCTCGAGGCGGCCGTGCCGCCGGCGTACGGGCGCCTGGCGAGCCTGGCGGCGCGTTTCCGCGAGGCGGTCAAGGCGCGCTTCGACAACGTCGACGAGCGGCGCCGCTTCTGGGAGCGGATCCTGGAGGGGCCGGTCGCCGACCTGGTCTACGCCGGTCGCGATGGCGAGGCGGCGCAGCGCCTGGCCGGCGAGATCGAGCGCGGCGACACCGGGTCCGCCCCGGGGTCGGTGGCGCTCGTCGGCGCGGGACCGGGGGACCCCGACCTGCTCACGTTCCGCGCCCTGCGCCTGATGCAGCATGCCGACGTCGTGCTCTACGATCGGCTCGTCTCCGACGCGGTGCTCGCCCTCACGCGCCGCGACGCCGAAAAGATCTATGTCGGCAAGCGCCGCTCGAATCACCACCTCACCCAGGATCGCATCAACGCGGAGCTGATCCGCCTGGCGCGGGACGGGCGCCGGGTCGTGCGCCTCAAGGGCGGTGACCCGTTCATCTTCGGCCGCGGCGGCGAGGAGATCGGCGAGCTCATGGAGGCGGGCATCGACTTCCAGGTCGTGCCGGGGGTCACCGCCGCCGCCGGCTGCGCCGCCTATGCCGGTATCCCGCTGACGCACCGCGACTACGCGCAATCGGTGCAGTTCGTCACCGCCCATCTGCGCGACGGCAGCGTCGATCTCGACTGGCCCGCGCTGGCGCGCGCGGGGCAGACCGTCGCCGTCTACATGGGGCTCGCCGGCGTCGGCGAGCTCTGCCGGCGCCTGATCGAGCACGGGCGCCCGGCGGCCACGCCGGCCGCGCTCGTGCAGCAGGGCACGCTGCCCGGCCAGCGCGTCTTCGTCGGCTCCCTGAACAGCCTGCCCGGGCTGATCGAGGCCCACGATGTGCAGGCGCCGACCCTGATCATCGTCGGCGACGTGGTGCGCCTGCACCGCACGCTGCAGTGGTTCCGCCCGCAGGACAAGGTCGAGGCGACGGACGCCGCGGCCGCGCCGGTGGACGCGCAGCGGCGCGCGTCCTAGTGCCCTTTAACGAAAGTTCGCCGTCTTTTCGCCGGCCCTCGCGGCGCCT
>CAZVFN010000045.1:0-20928 GCA_964626335.1 uncultured Ectothiorhodospiraceae bacterium | reverse complement strand
CGCCGACACGCGCCGGCGGATGCGCGTGGTCAACCGTGCGCGGGTGAAAGACTTCGCCCAGAGCCAGTTCGCGCACCGCGAAAACGACCGGATCGACGCGCAACGGCTCGCGCTCCCCGCCGTGCTCGCCGAGCTCGGGTCGCGGGTGGGGTCGAACCAAGTCCCCGCGGCACGAACTGCGGGCGGGCGCGTCAAGCGCCTACAGGCGCTGAGCGACATGTGCCCGCAGGCGCCCGACCGCCTCGAGGCGGTGGCGTACTCGGGTCGGATATCGACGACCACGTGAACTCCGGAGACGCATTCGACGCCAGAGCCCCGCCAAATGGAATTGCCGTTCGGGACAGTATCTGGCCCGCTGCGGGGCGGCACCGGCATCCGGGCCTCGCGGAGAGGGGCCGGAGCCCCGACCCGCAATGGCGCTGGGCGGACGCTGCCTTGCGATGTCCCACGGCGACAATCCGCGAAGGCCCGGGCCCCGGCCCCGGGCGGGCCGGCCGAACCCCGGTGTGGCCGCCGCAGCCCGGCAAACGCCGCATGGCCCACTAGTCGGCGGCCGAGGCCGTCTTGGTTCCGGCGTCGGCAGCGGCGGCCGTGTCCGACGCCCCGCCCTCACCCACCAGCGATGGGTAATCCGCGACCATCTTGGCGCCGTACAGGGGTTTATTGATTCCCTGGTGGCAGGTTGTGCAGTTGACCTGCTGAGGGTTACCCTGCGGCCCCTTGCGCTTGTCCGGCAGGGCGCTCGCCAGCGGCCCCACGTACTCGTTGTTGACCGCGCGCACCATGCGGATGCCGTACCATGCGGTCACGCGCGTGGGATTGCTCTGTTCCCAATTGCGGAAGGCACGGCTGTTGTGGCAATGGGTGCAGTTCACACCCAGGCTCTGCGACATGTGCATCATCAGGCCGTAGGTATGCTCGGTCTTCTGAATCGAGCTGCCGCTCTCGCCCTGGCGCGGCAGCGCCGTGCCGGCGGCTACCCGGATGCCCTTGTCACCCGCGAAATAGGTGCTGAAGGGATCACCCGGCAACGATGACAAGCCGACGTCAGTATCGGGGGCATTCTGCCCGTCGCGATTGCCGGCCATGCCGCGGAACGATGTGCGTTGCTGGTCCGGTACCCAGGTATACTGGGGCACGTTCTTGCCGCGGTGACATGTAAAGCAGGTAACACCGGTCTGCTGGACGTGGTCGGTCCATTTGGCGTTGATGTTCCGGGTCATCTGCAGCATGCGCCGCGACACCATCTTGGTGTAGACGTTGTCGGCGGCGAAGTTGCCGGCTTCGTGGCAGTAGGTACAACCCTCCTCCGGCGCCACCCAGTTGGTTATGCTCTGCATGAGTCGGGTGAACTGGCTGACGGAAAGCTGGTCGAGGACCTGGACGTTCTGGTAGGCATCGCCGGCTCTCGGTCCCTCCTCCGACGCTGGTGGCTGCGGCTCCGGCGCCTGGTGCAGCGACCGTTCGGCCGCGACCTCGCGCGGGTTGTCCACTTGCAGCATGCCGGTGCCCCGATAGCCGGTCTGCGTATCCTCGATCGGGGGTCGATCCCAGTCGGTTGTCAGAAGCATGAACGTGCCGAGGAAGACGAAAACGGCACCCGCTACCCATCCAAGGACTTTCACTGTGCATCCCCCGCGGTTGCCGAACCGTTCTGTGTCGCTTCCCCGGCGCCGGGCATTGTCGTCGGGTCTTGTACCGCCGCACCGTCGGGATACGGTGGGGCGATCCCGTGCTTGACGCCCCAGAGGTACCAGTTGTCGACCACGGTGCCGGTCAGCAGGATCCCGATGCCACCGACAAGTGGGCACAGGACGGCGAACCACCAGCCCCATCGGTGGATCGATTCGATGGTGGCGTTGAAGCCCATGGTCCATCGCCAGAACAGCGCGCCGCGTTCCGCGGCCGTTCCCCGGTCGACCGCCTGCTCGACCTCGCGCTCGGAACCGTAGCGCGCCGTCGCGAGAATGGTTGCCCCGTGCATCGCGAACAGCAGCACGGATCCGTAAAGGAACACGATCGAGAGCATGTGGAACGGATTGTAGAAGAGGTTGCCGTAACGGATCGAGAACGCCGCCGTCCAGTCCAGGTGCGGGAAGATGCCGAACGGCACCGCCTCGCTCCAGCTACCCATGGCGATGGGGCGAATGAAACCCAGCACCAGGTAGAGCCAGATCGCCGCCGCGAAGGCCCACGCGACGTGGGTGCCCATCCCGAGCGCTCGGGCCCGGGTGTACATGCGCAGCCACCAAAGCAAAATCGCGGCCGTCAGGAAGAATCCGGCCAGGAGCCACCAGCCACCCTCGTTCAGCGGCGGCAGGCTGAGACCGTACTCGGGCGGCGGCGGCTCGAGCGCAAGCCACGGGAGCTGGCGGATGAACTCGATGGGATCCCAGCCCACCGACGCCCACATGTTCAGGCCGATGATCTCGATCGCGATGAAACCGCACAGCAGGGACGCGAAACCGTACCAGCCCAGGTAGATCGGGCCGAGCTGCGCATCGCCGATGCGCCCGAGCCAGTAAGAGAAGCCGCCCTCGCCGCGGCGCGGCTCGTCGCCGCGCGGCAGCGGCACACCCGGATAGGCCGGAGCAGTGACCTGGATCCGAGTGAAGAGATTTTGATATTCGGGCATGGTCGCTTACTCCCTGGTCGTCAATGCCAGACCGGCAGCTCGAGCCACCAGTTCCACCAGGCAGGCCATCCGCGTGTCCAGAACGGTCCGCTGAGGATGATGCACACAGCGCTGAAGAAGCCCGCCGCCAGCGCCAGGAACAACCCCAGGCGATGGATGCCGAGTTCACCGATCGAGTAACCGATCGTGTCGCGGAAGAAAGAGTTGACGTGCTCCGTCCCCTTCACCTCCTGTCCCTTCGGCGGATTGAGCTCCGACAGCACGGCCCCGCCGTGCAGCGCGAGCGCCAGGGTGGTCGTGAAGAAGAAGGTCACCGCGAGCATGTGCGCCGGATTGTAGTGGAAGTGCAGGTACTGGTAGCCGACGTTGGAGACCCAGTCGAGATGGCTGAGAATCCCGTAGGGAAAGCCGTGGCCCCAGGCACCCATCAGCAGCGGCCGGATGACGACCAGGCTGACGTAGGCGAAGATCGCCACGCCGAACGCGAACGGCACGTGCAGTCCGATGCCGAGCTTGCGGCAGATCTCGACTTCACGCAGTGCCCATGAAACGAATGCACCGATCGCGCAGATCGTGATCAGCTGCCACAGGCCCCCCTCCTGGAGCGGTGCCAGCGCCAGCCCGTAACTCAGGTCCGGTGGCGCGATATTGATCTGCCAGACGTTCCAGGTGGGTCCGATCGCTGCACCGTAGAAGATCAGCGCAGTGCCCAGGATCGTGAAGAAGATCGTGGTAACGCCGAAGAATCCGCAGTACAGCGGCCCGACCCAGAAGTCGAACAGGTCGCCACCGATCAGGGTCCCGCCCCTGACGCGGTATTTCCGTTCAAAGCTCAGCATCGACATCGTTATTCCAACCCTCTCGGTCTCGGATCCACGGGAGACCGACCGAGAGCCTCGAGCGACGGGGTCGGGTTACGCCCTGCGTGCCCGCCCCGTCGCCGTCGGCCCGTTTTAGGATCGCCGCTTCTCCGGCAACACGCTCGAAACTGCAGCCGACTCGGCGCCCGCGGCGCCGGCCTGCGGCCCTTCGAGCCAGTTGAAACGGTCCGTGCTGAGCAGGATGAAGTGGATCACAAGCGCCAGCGCGAACAGGAACGTGAACAGCGCCACGAGCGTCCGCCTGGGATCGAAGATTAGCCAGATACGCCACATGATCTCTACTCCTAGCTCAGGCGTGGAAGGAATGCGCTCGCGAGCGCCTTGGTCGTGTCCATGACGGCGCCGTAACCCTCGGGTCCGGGTAGCCAGGGACGCCACTGCCATGCGAGCACATGGGCGATGATGGCGATGACCGTGAAGATCAGGAAGCTGACCACAAAGATCTTGTGGAATTCCTTGGCCTCTTCAGCGGTCAGGCCGGATAGCGATTGGGATCGCTCTTCTCCATCCATAATCGTGAACTCCCACGAATGGCCTTTTCGGCCGTTGTTACCGCGTGATGAGCCCCGCGGCTGAGCTTCGCCGTGGCGCGACGGCCACGGGATTCCGCCGGAGCACCCGGCGAAACCGGTTGCGCAGCGCGCCGGGCGAGCGCACCGGGCGCTGCAGCGCATCGCTGCGCATCGCTGCGCATCGGCGGCACTGCGGAGCGCGCCTCCACACCCACCAGCGGGCTCCATGCCGCGGCGTGGTTGGCGGGCCTTTCGTGCCGCAGTCGATGCATGTTCCGTCGCCTCCCGCTCACCCCATCAGCGCCGCTGATGCGGCCAGGCGCGCGGATGCACGGGCCTGGCCGAGGATCGAGCGCCGGCCGCGCCAACCCGCGGCCCGCCCCCGTTCGCGCCGTGGCAGCACGCGCTCGACGACCGCGCCGAGCAGGCACACGGGATAGGCGGTCAAGTAGATCAGGCGATAGTCGCGTCGGTCCTGGCTCGCGAGTGCGCTGTGCGACATCGACTTGTTGGTCAACATAGTGGCTACCCTTAGTGGCCGTGATCGACCATCGCTGGACTGCATATCGTGCAAATCGTTCTTTTCATGGGACCTAACGCGATCCGCCCAGCAGAGGCTGGGCGGATCGTGTCTCGATGTCTTCGCGCGCTTACCTCGCGACGCGGATGCTCGGTGGATGTTCGGACCGCCACGAGCCACCACGCGGGCATAGTCTGCCCGCCCCCCCGCGCGATCTCGGAACGTTCAACTCGTTCTTTCCGGATCCCCGAACGAGATCCGCCCGACACGAGTCGGGCGGACAGGGCGCGCGCGGCCGTCGCAGCCACCGCGATCCGGGCTGCGCCGGCCGCCGGATTCGGCTTCCCGCGCGGTCTCATGCCGCCTCTCCACGCGAGATCGCCTGGTGTGCCAGCTCGACGCGATCCGCGGTGACGCGCTCTTCACCCGCATCACGGGCGCCACGCTCGGCCTGGTCGCGCAGGCGTTTGGCGGCCGAGATCCGCACCAGAACCGGCTCGGCCGAGACATACTCCTCGAGCAGTCGCTGCGCGTCGCTGTCCCACGGGCGTTCCTCGGTCTCGCCCGAATGCGCCGGAGTCGCATCGACGCTGTCGAGATCGGTCCCGAGCGGAAGAATATGGAACAGCATATCGAACAGCGAGTTGCAGACCTCCTGAACCAGGTAGGTTGCGCCCGCATAACCCATGAAGGGTGTACCGGTGTGACGGCGCACGATCGCCCCGGGGAACGAAGCCGGGAGATACATCGAGCGCGCGCCGATCTCGGACAGATACATGCGCTCGTTGTAGCTGCCGAACATGACCAGCGGCGCGTTGTCGTAGATCGCCTGACGGACCGCTGCGTTGTCCGGCTTGCGTCCGGGAGCACGCGCGAACGAGAAGTTGCACGGCATGCCCATCTCCGCTTCCAAGAAATTGCGGACACCCCGAGCGTAGGTTTCGTTCGCAACAATAGCGAAGGTCGCCGTGCCGTAGAAATCCTGGGTCACGGACCGCCAAAGATCCCAGATCGGCTTGATCGTCGTGTGCTTCTCCTGCTCGATGAAGGGCTCGGGATCGAGACCGAGCTGGTCACCGAGCGTGCGCAGAAACTGCGTCGTGCTGTGCAGGCCGATCGGGGCCTGCAGATACGGCCGCTCCAGTGCCTCGCACAACATGCGCCCGAACTCGCGATACATGCAGACGTTGACGTCGGCATCGACGAGGTGGCGGATGTCGCCGAGGTGGCTGCCGAGCGGGAACACCATGTTGACCTCGGCCCCGATTCCTTCGATCAGGCGACGAATCTCGGCCAGATCGGAGCGCATGTTGAAGTAGCCGTAGCAAGGCCCGATGATGTTCACCTTCGGCGGCTGGCCTTCCTTGCGCCGTTTCGGCTTCGGCTTCTTCGGCCCGAACTCGGTCCAGAGCCAGTAGATGGCCCGGTCCGCGCTCTGCCACTGGTCCTCGTCGATCGTGCGGGGAAGGAACCGCTTGACGTTGGCGTCATCGGGGATTACGCCGCCACCGATCATCTCGGCGATCGAGCCGGTGACCGTCACCGCCGGCAGCTCGGGATCGAGGGTCGCGCTCGCGCGGCGCATGTTCTCCTCGGTGCCCTCGCCCATTTCGGCTTCCGAGAACCCGGTCACCACAATGGGGAGTTCGTGCGGTGGCAGACCATCGGTGTAGTGCAGCACGGACGTAACGGGCAGGTTTTCGCAACCCACCGGGCCGTCGATGACCACCTGCAGCCCCTTGATGGCCGTGAACACGTACACGGAGCCCCAGTAACCACCCGCGCGATCATGATCGAGTACCAGCATCAGTCGATATCCTGGGTCTGACCCTGCTTCGCCTTGGCCTTGTCCATCTGGCGTTTGAATTGCGTCCTGAACTTCTGGTCATCCGGCGGGATGCGCTCCCAGGTGCCAGCCGTCTTGCCCTGGCCGACGCCCTCGAAGAACTCTCTCATCGCATCGAAGCGCGCCTTGTTGCCCATGGCCGTGTTGACCACCTGGGCGAGCGAGCCCGCGCCGGCCGCTCCCATCAGGGGCCGAGCAGAGATCAGGTTGGTGAAGTACAGGCCGGGCACGGCGCGCTCCTTGGCCTTCTGGACCACGGGTGTGGTCCCGATGGCGAGATCCGGCTGGTATGCGTCCATTGCCGCGACATCCTGCTCCAGCGACGCCCGGTAGCGCACCTCGACGCCCTTGGCCTCGAGCCATTCCAGATCGAGCTCCGACCACTCGCTGCGCGGGAGCGCCGTGCCGACGTAGGGCACGTCCGCACCGCTCTCGATCAGCAACCGGGCGACGCTGAGTTCCGAGCCCTCATAGCCGGACACCGTAATCCGCCCGTGAATCGGCGCCTCCGCAAGCGCCGCGTCGATCTCCGCCACGGCCCGATTCTTGGCCGCATCGATGTCGCTCCGGGCAACACCGCAGGCCTCGCCCACGCGCTCGAGCCATGAGGCCGTGCCATCCCGTCCCACCGGGGCGGAGCCGACGATGGGCCGCCCGGCCTTGCCGAACTCGCGGAACGTGGCCGTGTAGAAGGGATGGATCGCCGCCACCACGCTACAGTCCAGTGCCGCATACAACTCGCGCCACTCGCGCGTGGGCACGACCGTGCCGGCGGCCAGGCCCATGGGTTCGAGCAGCTTGCCGACCCCGACCGCATCGCCCGGGAACATCTCGCCGACGAGGGTCACGGTGGGCTGCTCATTGACACCCTGGCGCGGGGTGGCCACTGGGCCCTCCTCGGCCTCGGTGCGGGCGTATTCCAGCATCGCACTCGCCAGGATGTCCTTCGCCTCCGCGTGTGTCGGCACACCGAAGCCGGGCACGTCGATGCCGATGATGCGGACCCCGTTGATCTCCTTAGGCAGGAGCCGCAAAGGGATGCCCGACGCCGTCGGCACGCAGAGATTGGTCACTATGAGGACGTCGTAATGCTCCGGATCCGCGAGCATCTCGACCCCCTCGCGGATGTCCTCGTAGAGCTTGCCCGTGACCAGGGTCTCCGAGTCGAACGGCACGTAGCCGACGGTTCGGCGGGCGCCGTAGAAGTGCGAGGTGAACGTCAGACCGTATACGCAGCAGGCCGATCCCGAGAGGATCGTGGCCGTTCGGCGCATGCGCAGACCGACGCGCAGCGAGCCGAAGGCCGGACACATGCCCTGGGGCTGGTCATGCGGGCCGGTCGGGTAGTCCCTGGCGTACTGCTCCAGGATCTCGCTCTTGCCCGCTGCTTCGGCGGCCTCCTGCAGCTTTTCCTTGCCGGCGTGGCAGCCGTGTCCGTGATCCTGCGTGGCGGCGACGTTGATGCTCCCCGCGGGTGCCCGGGCTCCGCTTGCCTCCGAGTCGTCGACGGGCTCATTGTCGACCGGTGAAACGGCCGCATCGTCGTAGATAAGCTCGCGGGCCCCTGCGCCGCCATCTGGATGTTGCTCATCAGCCATGGCTCACCCCCATCACACGTCGTCGTAGACGATCTCAAGCGATGGCTTGTCCCAACTGGCGCCCTCGCTGCCGCACATGTCTGCCTGGGTGGCCGGCAGCAGCTCGACCTCCTCGCCGATGTCCTCGCCCTTGAACAGCCCCAGGAGCTCGTCCTGCGACATCGGCGTAGGATGGACCGGGGGTGCCTCCGCTACATTGGTCCCCAGCTCCTCGAACATCGTGGCGTAGGGGCTGCCGGGATAACCGATGATCTCGTAGTTGGCACTCTTGTGACGGATATCGCTGGTCGCCGGGATCGACGCCATCATCGGGATACCGACACGCCGCGCGAATTCCTGTGCCTGACCCGTGCCCTCGTCCTTGTTGGTCACCATGCCGGCCACGCCGACGTTGCCGCCGAGCTTGCGGAAGTACTCGACGGCGGAGCACACGTTGTTCGTCACATACAGCGATTGCAGATCGTTGGAGCCGACCACGATGACCTTTTGACACATGTCGCGCGCGATCGGCAGGCCGAAGCCGCCGCAGACGACGTCACCAAGGAAATCGAGCAGGACGTAGTCAAAGTCCCATTCATGGAAGCCGAGGCGCTCGAGGGTCTCGAAACCGTGAATGATGCCGCGGCCACCGCAGCCCCTCCCCACGTCCGGTCCTCCGAGTTCCATCGCGAGGACGCCGTCGCGCTTGAAGCAGACGTCACTGATGGTGAGTTCCTCACCGGCCTCCTTCTTCTGCGACGACGTGGCAATGATCGGCGGACATGCCTTGCCTCCGAACAGCAGCGAGGTCGTGTCACTCTTCGGGTCGCAGCCGATCAGCAGGACCTTCTTGCCCTGCTGCGCCATCATGTAGGACAGGTTCGAGAGCGTGAAGCTCTTGCCGATTCCGCCCTTGCCATAGATCGCTATGATCTCGGTCTTTTTCGTCGCCGGCTCGGTCTGCACCGAGTCGGGCTCTTCCTGGGCCTCCGCACGCAGATCATCTTTCATCTGGTCGATCGGAGCGCTGGCTACGGTGTTGTCTTGCGGCTCGCTCAATTCTGTCTCCAGTCCAGGATCATCTTGAGGCACATCGGATCGTCGAACGCCGTCCGGTAGGCGGCGTCGACATCGTCGGCGTCCCGCTGATGGGTGATCAGGCCGTCGAGCGAAAGTGCGCCCGACTCCGCCATCGACCTGACGGCGGCGAGATCCTCGTCACGCCACTCGGCCGCCACGCGCAGGCGCGCGCGGCGGATGAATGCCGGGGGGAAACTGAACTGCAGCGGCTCGCTGTAAAAGCCGGCCAGGGTGATCTCGCCACCCGGCGCGAGCCGCTCGATGAGGGTATCCAGAAGTGCGCCATCGCCGCTGACGTCGTAGATGGCGTGGTAATCGTGGCGGTGATCGCTGGCCGGATCGATCGCCGCGTAGCCGTAGGCACCGGCAGCGCGTTGCTCGTCGCGCTCCCATACCACCGGCGGATCCGCCCCGAGGGCGATCGTCAAGCGTGCGAGCAACCGGCCGAGAACGCCGTGGCCCACGACAAGCCCCGGGTAGCGGTACCCGCCCTCGGGCGCGGCGATCGCGTTATGGGCGGTCGCCGCGAGAGCCATCAGCACGCCCGCCTCGCCGAGACGCTCGTCGATCGGGACGGTCCGTGCCCCCGGCGTCACGAGGCGCGAGGATGCGCCGCCAAACAGGCCGCGTACCTCGCCGTAGCAGCGCGCGCCGGGCACGAAGACCCAGTCGCCGACAGCGCGCCCCGATTCGGGACCGGCCTCGACGACGCGACCGACGGATTCGTAACCGGGTACGAGGGGATAACCCATGCCGGGAAAGGCGGGCATGTCGCCGGACCAGAGCAGTCGCTCCGTGCCCGTACTGATGCCGCTGTATGCGACATCGACCACCACGTCTTCTGCGCCTGGTGCGCTGAGGTCGAGCTCGCTCAGCGCGAGGCACCGAGGTTCTTCGAGGACGACTGCCGTGGTCTTCAAGTGTCCCTCGCAAGGCCTTTCAAGGCCGGCGTTGTTATTCAGCTCGGGACTTGGGCGCGCTTGGATGCGCGCCTCTCTTACTGGCAAAGGGTAGCGCTGAGTTGACCCTTGTCAAGCGTTGGCACGGGGTTCCTCGACCGAGGCGACCATGACCCGCGTCAGCAGCGGCAGCGCCGTCGGCCGCAGCCGAGGATCGACGAAGCCCGCACGGCGCAGCAGCTCGGCCAGCTCACTCGGCCGGCGTGCCCGCCCGCTGCCCATGGCCAGGAGGTAGAAGCCGAAATAGGCCGCGCCCGCCGGCTCGGCTCCCGGCGTACCCGCCATGGGCTCGGCGACGACCAGGCGGCCGCCCGGTGCGAGCGCGCCCCGTGCCCGCTCGAGGAGGGTCAGGGCATCGCCGTCGTCGAGATCGTGCACGACGCGCACCAGGGTCGCGACATCGAAGCCGCCCGGCAGCGGCTGGCGCAGGAAGTCGGCACCTGCCGTGCATACGCGCGCACCCAGCTCGCGCGCCTCGACACGGTCGCGGGCTCGCGCGGCGACGCCGGGCAGGTCGAGCACGGTGATCCGCAGCGACGGTACCCGGCGCGCCAGGGCAATCGCGAAGCTGGCGTCGCCGCCACCGACGTCGAGCAGGTGCGCGTGGCGGTCGAAGCGGTAGGCGTCGAGTACCTGGTCGGCAACGAATGCCTGCGAGGCCGCCATGAGATCGCTGTAGGACGCGACCCGGTCATCTTCCAGGGTCGCGGGTGCGTCGCTGCCCGCGTAGCCCCAGAAGTGGGCGAGCTCGGTCGGACCCGCCGTCCCGCGCAGCAGCGCCAGCGGGTCGGCCAGATCCCGGTAGAGCAGATGGTGATGCTCGCTCATCGCCGCGATGGCGGGGTTGCCAAGCACGGCGGCACCGGCACGCCCGAGCGCGTAATCCCCCTTCCCGGTTCGCTCGACCAGGTCGAGCGCCGCAGCGGCCTCCAGCAACCGCTGCGCGGCGACCTCGCCCAGCGCGAGATCGCGCGCGAGCGCGGCTGCCGAGCGCGGCCCGTGCGCCAGCCGCTCGAACAGCTCCAGCCGGATGCAGACCATGAGCACCTGGGCGTAGACGAAGCCGGCGCAGAGATCGAACAGGGTGCGCGTATGGCGCCGTGCGACGGGGCGCGTCAGCGGAAAGCGGGCGGCCCAGCGCTGGAAGCGCGGGCTGGCGAGCAGCCGGTTGCGCCAGCCCCGCCAGCGTGCGCGCAGAGGCTCGAAGGCGAGCCGCGCGCGCGCCCTCCTGCCCGGACCGGCCGCCGCCGGGTCAGACGGCACCGACCGCCAGCTTGTCGGGCAGCATGCGCCGCGCTTCCGCGCGCAGGAGCTCCGCCAGTGCCGTCCGCCCGGGGCATGGCGGAATGGCCTCGCCGACGCCGGCCATCAGGGTCTCGTAGCGGGCGACCGCCCCCTCGATGCCGAGCTCGTCCGCGGAACTCGGCCGACAGTGCGTGGCGTCCTGGCCGGTGGGCTTGCCCATTGCTTCGGCGTCGCCGACGACATCGTGGATATCGTCGAGCACCTGGTAGGCCGCGCCGATGCGCTCGCCGAGTGCCCGCCAGGGGCCGGCGTCGCTGCCGGCCGCCGCCGCGCCCGCCATGGTTGCCGCCGCGAACAGGGCACCCGTCTTGGCCTGCTGGTAATCGTCCAGCGCGACGCTCGCCTCGCATTCCCAGGCCTGGCCGGCCGCGAGCCCGCGCGGCATGCCCGCGGCGTCGGCCGCGATCGGTACCAGCGAGGTCAGGCGATCGGCATGACTGCCCGCCCCTTCGACGAGCGTGCGGAATGCGAGCACGATCAGCGCATCCCCCGCGAGCACCGCGAGACGCTCGCCGTAACCCCGATGTACCGACGCCTGCCCGCGGCGAACGGCGGCGTCGTCGAAGCACGGCAGGTCGTCGTGGACCAGCGAGGCGCAGTGCAGGAACTCGATTGCCGCGGCCGCGGCGTCGGTCGCCCCGGGCGCGTCGTCGCCGCAGGCGCCGGCGACGGCGAGCGTCAGGCGCGGGCGGATGCGTGCACCGCCCGGCTGCACCGCGTGGCGCAGCGCCGCGGCGAGCCCGGGCGGTGCCGTGTCGCCCCCCGCGCGTGCCAGCGCGGTCTCCAGTGCGCTCTCGATTCGCTCCAGCCCCTCGCGCTCGACCGCTTGCGTCGACATCGCCCTCCCCTCCAACGCCGGTGGCGCGGGCATGCCGGAAGCCCGCGATTGACATGTAGACTAGGTGGCGCTTTCGCACCGCGTCAACGCGTCGGGAGGCCCGTGGGCAACAGCCGGGTGGTGATCATCGGTGCGGGCATCGCCGGCCTGAGCGCGGCCGTCGATCTCGCCGCGCGCGGGCTCGACGTCACGCTGCTCGAACGCAATCGGGCGCCCGGGGGCAAGATGCGCGCGCTGCCGGTCGACGGCAGCCGGATCGATTCCGGCCCGACCGTGCTCACGATGCGTTGGGTGTTCGACGACCTGTTCGCGCGTGCCGGGGCGCGGCTCGAGGACCACCTCGGACTGCAGCCCGCCGGCCTGCTCGCGCGCCACGACTGGGGCAATGGCGAGCGCCTCGACCTGTTCGCGGACCGCGAACGCTCGAGCGACGCGATCGGGCGCCTGGCGGGGGCTGCCGAGGCGCGGCGCTACCGCACCTTCTGCGATCACGCCGGGCGCGTTTTCGCCGCGCTGAACGACACCTTCATGCGGGACCACCGCCCGCGGCCGCCGGCGCTGCTGGCACGTGCCCCGCCCCGCCAGTGGCCCGACCTGCTGCGGATGCGGCCCTTCGGCCGCCTGGCGCCGCTGCTCGATGACCACTTCCGCGATCCGCGCCTGCGCCAGCTGTTCGGCCGGTACGCGACCTACTGCGGCTCCAGCCCCTTCCGCGCGCCCGCCACGCTCGCCCTGATCGCGCATGTCGAGGGGGCCGGCGTCGATCTCGTGACGGGCGGCATGACGCGACTTGCGCAGGCGCTGACCGAGCGTGCGCGGGCCGCCGGCGGCGATCTGCGCTTCGCCACCGCGGCGCGCGCGATCGAGGCCGACGGGCGGCGTGTCCGGGCGGTCCATCTGAGTGACGGGGCGCGCGTGGCGGCGGATGCCGTCATTGCCAACACCGATGTTGCCGGCCTCGCCGCCGGCAACCTGGGTGACGCCGCCGCGGCGGCGGTCGCGCCGTTCGCGACGGGCGAACGCTCGCTGTCCGCGATGACCTGGGCGCTGCTCACCCGGACCACGGGATTCCCGCTGGCGCATCACAATGTCTTCTTCGGCCGGGACTATGCGGCGGAGTTCGCCGACCTGTTCACGCATCGTCGACTGCCGCGCGAGCCGACCGTCTACGTCTGCGCCCAGGACCGGGCCGACGACGGCGCGCGCACGGGCGAGGGCCCCGAGCGCCTGTTCTGCATCGTCAACGCCCCCGCGACCGGCGACGTCGACCCATTCGGCGCCGAGGCCGTCGCCGAGGGTGAGACCCGTCTGCGGGCGACGCTTGCCCGCAGCGGCCTGTACTGCGACGTCGACGCGGCCCCGCGGCGCGTGACGACGCCGGCGGACTTCGAGGGTCTGTTTCCCGGGACCGGGGGCGCGCTGTACGGCCGCGCCGTCCACGGTTGGCGCGCGCCATTCCGCAGACCGGGGGCCCGCAGCCGCCTGCGCGGATTCTATCTGGCCGGCGGCAGCGTCCACCCCGGTCCCGGCGTGCCCATGGTGGCGATCTCGGGATGCCTCGCCGCGGACGCGGTCGCGCGCGATCTGCGGAGCAAGGGCAGATGAACTGCAGCGCGCCGTTCGACCTGCCCGTGCCGCGGGACGGTTACGCGTGGTGGTACGTCGACGCCCTGAGTGACGACGGCGATCACGGCCTGACCGTGATCGCGTTCGTCGGCAGTGTCTTCTCGCCCTATTACGCCCGCGCCCGGCGACGCGGGCCCGCCGACCCGCTTGACCACTGCTCGGTCAACGTCGCGCTCTACGGACGACATGGGCGCTGGGCGATGACCGAACGCGGCCGCGGCCGCGTCGAGCGCTCCGCCCGGCGCCTGCGGATCGGACCGAGCGCGCTCGCCTGGGAGGGCGGTGCCCTCGTCATCCGCGTGCGCGAGTGGGCGGTGCCGCTGCCGCGCCCCGTGCGCGGCGAGATCCGGATCACGCCCGAGGCCCGGCCCGGGCGCACGTGGACGCTGGACCCGGACGAGCGCCACCGCTGGTCCCCGCTGGCACCGATAGCCCGGGTGGAGGTCCGCTTCGAGCGCCCCGCGCTCGCCTGGAACGGGCCCGCCTATATCGATCACAACGCGGGCGACGAGCCGCTCGAGGCCGGCTTTGCCCGGTGGCACTGGTCACGCGCCGGTCTTGCGGACGGAGGGACGAGCGTCCTCTACGACATCGTGCCGCACAGAGGCGAGCGCCGCGTCCTGGCGCTGTGCTTCGGTGCCGACGGCAGCGTTGCGCCGATCGAGGCGCCGGCGGCGGTCGACCTGCCGCGCAGCGGCTGGGGCATCGAGCGCTCGGCGCGCGCGCCGGCGTGCCGGCCCCGCCTGGCCCGCACCCTCGAGGACACGCCCTTCTACGCGCGCTCGCTGTTGTCGGTGAGCGCCGACGGGCATGCGACGACGGCCTATCATGAGAGCCTGTCACTGGAGCGTTTCCGCGCGGGCTGGGTGCAGACGCTGCTGCCGTTCCGCATGCCGCGGCGGCGCGGGCGCCTGCCCGGAATCGACGCGAACGCGCATAGGCGCCGCTGATCGGGTACGGTTGATGCGTGGACCGCGGCGCGCGCTGCGCCGCCGGGCGTCACTCAAGTACGCCAGCGCAGGACCAGGTCGGCGACGTGGGCGACCAGGGCGGCGGCCAGCCAAGCGGCCGGGACCGCCCAGTGCGCATCGACCAGCGCGGCGCGCAGCGCCAGCAGCAGGGCTGCCCCGGCCGCCAGGTCGGCGACCACCTGTCGGGGACGGGGACCGCGTCCGCTCCGCCGGTGCCAGGCGACGAGGACCACACCCTCGAGCAGCACCAGGAGCAGCACGAGGTCGACCACACGGGCCGGGACGATCCACTCAGGCATCCGGCGGCCGCGCCCCCCGGGGGCCATCGGCGGGCCGGTGGCCGCCGGACTGGTACAACGGGAGCAACCGATGACGCAGGAGGGCAATGAGGCGCAGGTCGAGTGGGACCGCCAGACGCTCAACGACGAGCTGTTCCGTCGTCCACCGGTACGGGTCGGGGAATCGTCGCTGGTGATTCATACCGCCGTGCTCCAGGATCCGGACGAGGCGGCGGAATCGATCGCGCGCCTGAGTCGCCTGCTCGCGCATCACAATCTGGCGAATCCGGACGGTGAAGGCAATTACGGGTTCATCGCGATCGGCGACGATCGACTCAAGTGGGAGCGCCACACCGAGTTCACCAGTTACACCCTCATCACGCGCGGCTCGCCGGACGATCCGCTCGCGGTGCCGGACGACCACCCGCTCGGGATCGCCTGGATGAGCGAGCTCAGCGGCACCACGATGGCCGCGACGCGCCTGCGGGTCGTCCCGCAGGGCGCCGGCGATATCCTCGAGCGGGCGCTGGTCACGCTGCGGCCGGACCCGGCGTCCGGCCTCGTCGCCGAGGGCCAGGCGCGGCTGTGGGCGGACTGCTCGATCGCCAGCGACGGTTACACGCGGCTCGTGGTCGAGGACCGAGGTGTGCCGCCCGACCGGCGCGGGCGTCTCATCCAGCGCCTGATCGAGCTCGAGACCTACCGCATGATGGCCCTGCTGGGCTTCCCGCACGCGAAGGCGGTCATGGGCCAGCTGCAGCAACTCGAGGCGCAGCTGCAGCGACTGGTTGCACGCGTCGCTAACTCGCGGGAGTCCGAGGAGCTGGACAACGACGAGGCTACCCTGGACGAGCTGCTCGTGCTCGCATCGGAGATCGAGCACCTGTCGGCGATGAATGCCTATCGCTTCGACGCGTCCCAGGCGTACTTCGACATCGTCGAACAGCGCCTCGAGGACCTGCGCGAGGAGCGGGTCCAGGGCCACCAGCGCCTGTCGAATTTCCTGCGCCGGCGGGTCGGCCCGGCCATCCAGACGGTCAAGGCGGTCAGCGGGCGCCTGGAGACCCTGTCCGGGCACATCAACTTCACCGCGTCACTGATCCGCACGCGCGTGGACCTCGGGTTGCAGCGCCAGAACCGGACGCTGCTGCACTCGATGGATCGCCGCTCGGCACTCCAGCTGCGCCTGCAACAGACACTGGAATGGTTCACGGTCGCCGCCATGAGCTACTACGGGATCGGCGTGATCAAGTTCATCGCGGAAGGCGCGGCCGTCGCCGGTGCGAGCGTGCCGCCGGCCCTGGTGGCCGGGATCGCGGCGCCGTTGGTGATCGTCGGCGCCTACTGGCTGGTGCACCGGATCCGTCGCATCCTGCGCGAGGACGAGGCGACGGACAGGCAGCGCTGAAACGAAGGCCCCTGGCCCACCGGCCGCTGCCGGTGGGTCGGGGCGGGTGACGGCGGAAGGGCTTACTTCGTGTTGATCAGGTCAACCAGACCGCCGCCGATCAGGACCACGACCGCCAGGACGAGCGCGCTCAGGGCAACGCCTTCGGCTACCATCACAGTTCCCTCCCCGGGTTGACACCCGGATTCACGACCACGGTCATTTCGACGCCTCGTGCGCCTCGCTGTCAAGTCGCTGGCGTTCGTGCAGGCGCAGGAACAGGTCGATCGTCCACACGAGGCGCCCCCGAAGGTCCCACCACGGCATCGCCTGCACGTCCGTGGGCCCGGCAGCGGCGGTCGCCGGCACCGCGTCGAGCAGGAACGCGGTCTCGTCGAGCGGCGCCGCCGCCGGATCCAGCCCGCGCCCGGCAGGCGGCGCCAGCGCGCGGATCGACAGCGCGGCCTTGCGCCGAGCCGGTACCACGGCGCGCGCCGTGACCGGATCGCTGCCGCGGCGCGTGATTTCGCGCCCGATGTCGGCGTAGATCAGGCCCGCGGCGTGGATCGCCGGCCGGCACAGCGCCGGCAGCCGCACGATTCCGGGTCCGGCGCGGCGATAGAGCTCGTCGGCCTCCGCCAGGAGCTCGGTGACGACGCCCGCCAGGGCGTCGCCAGCCACCGGCTGCGCGAGCCAGGCATCGGGGTCGATGCCGGCCGCCACCAGGCGATCGAGCGGCAGGTAGAGGCGCCCGACGCGCGCGTCCTCGCCGACGTCGCGGGCGATGTTGGTCAGTTGCATGGCCACGCCGAGGTCGGCCGCCCGCGCCAGCAGCACGCGTTCGCGCACGCCCATGACCAGCGCCATCATCACGCCGACGGAGCCCGCGACGCGGGCGGCATACCCCCGCAGCTCGCAATACGAGTGATAGCGCCGCCCCGCGGCGTCCCATTCGAGGCCCTCCAGCAGCGCCTCCGGCAGGGCGCGCGGGATCGAACAGCGCTGAACCGTGGCAGCGAGGGCGCGATCGGCGGGATCGTCCGCTGCGCGACCGGCGTAGATCGCGTCGAGGCGCGAGCGAAGGGCCCGGACGCGTGCTGCGGCGTCGCCGCGACCGTGGTCGATCGCGTCGTCCGCCAGGCGGCAGAAGGCGTACAGGGCCGCCGCCGGGTCGCGCACCCGTCGCGGCAGCAGCCGCCCGGCCAGGTCGAAGCTGCGCGAGCCTGCGCTCAGGCGGGCGCGGCAGGCCGCCAGATCGCCGGGTGGGATCAGTTCGGCATCGCGATCAGCGAACGTCGTCGGCATCGGGCACCACGCGATCGAGTACTCGGGCCGAGGATAGCACTCCGGGCAGCCCTGCGCCGGGGTGGGTGCCGGCACCGACCAGGTATAGGCCCTCGACCTCCTCGCTGCGGTTGTGGGGGCGGAACCAGGCGCTCTGCGTGAGCACCGGCTCGAGACTGAAGGCGGCCCCGCGCTCGGACAGCAGCCGGTCGCGGAAGTCCTGCGGGGTCATCACCTGCGAGGTCACGACATGGCGCTCGAGCTCCGGCAGCACCGTGCGCGCCAGGAAATCGGCGATTGCGCGGCGATAGGGCTCGCAGCGCTCGGACCAGTCGATGCCGCTGTCGAGGTGCGGCACCGGCGCGAGCACGTAGAAGGCATCGCAGCCGTCCGGCGCCAGCGACGGGTCGGTCGCGGTCGGGCGGTGCAGGTAGACGCTGAAGTCGTCGGCCAGCACCTTGCGCTCGAAGATGTCGTCGAGCAGTTCGCGATAGCGGGGGCCCAGCAGGATGCTGTGGTGCGGCACGTCCGGGTAGCACCGGTCGGTACCGAAGTACCACACGAAGAGGCTCATCGAGTAGCGTGCCCGCGCGAGCCGGCGTTCGGTCCAGCGCCGCCGGCGCGTGTGGCCGAGCAGGCGGCCGTAGGTCCATGCCGCGTCGGCGTTCGACACCACGATGTCCGCGTCGATGTGCTTGCCCGACCCCAGCTCCACCCCGCGAGCGCGACCGGCGCCGACATCGATGCGCGTGACCTCTTCGCCACAACGCACCGCCCCGCCCTGCCCCTCGATCAGGTCGACCAGGCCCGCGACCAGGCGACCCGTGCCGCCCATCGCGAAATGCACGCCCCAGCGCCGCTCGAGGAACGCGATCAGGCTGTAGACGGAGGTCGTGGCGAAGGGGTTGCCGCCGACCAGCAGCGGGTGGAAGCTGAGCGCCACGCGCAAGCGCGGATCGCGCACGTGGCGAGCGACCATGGCATGGACGCTGCGATCGCTGCGCAGGCGCACGAGGTCGGGGAGCACGCGCAGCATGTCGCGCCACGAGCCGAACGGTACGTGACCGAGGCGCTCGAAGCCGACCCGGAAGATCGCCTCGCTCGCCCGCATGAAACGCTCGTAGCCGTCGACGTCGCCGGGCGCGATGCGTGCGATCTCGTTGCGCATCGCCTCGGCATCGCCGCTGTAGTCGAACGTTTCGCCATCGTGGAAGCGGATCCGGTAGAACGGCTCGACCGGTCGCAGCTCGACGTCGTCGGCGAGGCATCGCCCGGCGAGCGACCAGAGCTCCTCGAACAGGAACGGCGCCGTGACGATGGTCGGCCCGGCGTCGAAGGTAAAGCCGTCCTGGTGATGGACACGCGCCCTGCCCCCGGGCGAGTCGAGACGTTCGAGCACGGTGACGCGATAGCCGCGCGCGCCGAGGCGCACAGCGGCCGCGAGCCCGCCGAAGCCGCTGCCGATGACGATCGCGTGAGGTGCCTGTCCCTCGATGCTGCCCCTCCGCTTCGACGCCGGGACCGCGGTCACGCCACGGGATCCGGCGGCAGTCTAGTGCCCGCGTCGCGTTCCGGGCCCAGCGCGAGCAGCAGGTCGGCGACGGCGTCCGGGTCCTCCTCATGCGCCAGGTGGCCGAGACCCGGCAGGCGCACGACCCGCGCCCCCGGGACGTGCGCCGCGACACGCTCGGCGTGCACGGGCGGCACCGCCCGGTCGAGCTCGGCCGCGACGAGGACGAGGTCCGTTGCCAGTCCGGGCAGGTCGCGCACCAGCGGCCGGAGGTCCCAGCGCGCCATCATGCCGAGCGCCGCCCCTACGTGGCCGGGCCGCTGCAGCAACCGCGCGTAGAGATCGACGCCGCGGTCGTCGACCCGCGAGCCGTTGTCGCGGATCAGGCGGGCGATGCGTCGGCGGTCGCGGGCGCCGAGGGCGAAGGCGCGCGGGGCCAGCGGATTGACGAAAAGCAGGCGCGCGAGCGAGGGGAACAGGTAGGCAGCGATGCCATCGAACGGCAGCAGCGCGCCATTGAGGCTGACCAGCCGGGCCGGCGGCGGCGCCCGGTCGAGGCACATGCGCGCGAGCACGGCCACTCCGGCAGAGTGGCCCACGGCCCAGGCGGGTTCGACCCCGAGGGCATCGACCAGGGCGGCGACGGCGCGGCTCATGCCCGGCAGCGAAAGCCCGCGCGCCGGCGGGCGGTCGGTGAAGCCGTGGCCGGGCAGATCCGGCGCGATCACGTCGTGGTGCTCGGCCAGCCGCGGCAAGAGCTCGCGCCAGGAATGCGTCGCCGCGCCGGTGCCGTGGAGCAGGAGCAGCACCGGTCCGCTGCCGGCGCGCTGCACGTGCCAGCGCAGCCCGCCCGCGTCGACGAAGCGGCTGGCGTCCGCGTTGGGCCAGTCGGCGCCGTCGCGCGGCCACTCCAGGGCGGCCGTCACGCGCGTGCCCCCGCGCCCGCTCCCCGGGGACGTCTCACGCAGACGCCTCGCGCACGACGGCCGACAGCCGGGCAGCGTCGCCGTACGGCAGCGGCAGATGGTGCGCGCCCATCGCCTCGGCGAGCTCGCGGGCGGCCGGGCGCCTGCGTGGGGCCGTGTCGACCAGCAAAGAGGCGAATCCGCCCGCCCGCAGGTAGCGGGCGGCGGCGAGCGCGTCGCGGCCGGCGGCCTCGCGGTCACGTGTCCCGTCGCGCGCGATATTGCCGCGCCCGTCGGTCAGGAACACGACCATCGGCGTCATGCCGGCGCGCGCCACGCGCTCGGCCAGCCCCGCCGCGGCATCGATGCCCGCGGCCAGCGGTGTGCCGCCGCCCCCGGGCAGGTCGGCGAGGCAGCGCTTGGCGCGGACCAGCGAGCGCGTCGGCGGCAACAGCACTTCCGCGTCGCTGCCGCGGAAGCTGATCAGCGCGACCTGGTCGCGGCGCACATAGCAGTCCGCGAGCAGCAGTTCCACCGCACCCTTGGCCTCGGCCAGGCGGTTGAGGGCAGCCGATCCCGAGGCATCGACGACGAAGACGGTCGCGGTCTCGCGGCGCACGCGGTAGCGCGACACCCGCATGTCCTCGCGCCGGACGTCGACCTTCACGGGGCGATCCGCCCCGGCCTCGCGGCGCCGCAGCGGCTGCCACGGCGCCGCGGCCCGCAGCGTCTCGACCACGTCGAGGCGCGCCATGGGTCCAGGGAGGCCGCGGCGCACGCCCGCGGGGCGACCGCGGCGCCCGGAGGCCTGCAT
>CAZVFN010000044.1:0-21209 GCA_964626335.1 uncultured Ectothiorhodospiraceae bacterium | reverse complement strand
CCTCCGGCGCCGGTGCCGAGGGGGGCGAGGGCACCGCGGCGGCGCCCGACGGCGGCGGGCCGTGGCTCGCCGGCGTCGACTACAGTGTGCACCGCGGCGATACCTTGTGGGACATCGCCGAGCGCCGCTACGTCAATCCGTATTACTGGCCGCACCTGTGGAATCACAACCCGGGCCTCGCGAACCCGCACCGAATCGAGGTCGACGAGGGTTTGCGCCTGCCGGCACTCCGGGGATCGCCGCGGGCCCTGACGCCGGCGGACCGGCAAAGCATCGCCGAGGGCTACCTGCGCCTGTATCGCTTCCGCCGGGCCCGGGACGCGGACAATGCCCGCTTCGCCCTCGTGGGCGCGCGCTACTTCGACGCCGGCGTGCTGCCGAGCGACCTCAGGGCGCGCAGCCGCGCGCCGGCCGCGGACCCGCGTCTGGCGACGTTCCGCCAACGCCTGCTGGCGGCCTTCCCCGGGCGCCACCGCGATTGACGCCGCGACGGCCCGTTCCGGCCCGGTCGGGCGGTCGGGGCACGACCACGAGTGCGTTCGCGAAGCTGCGCCGCACGGCGGTGCATCCGGGCCTCAACGGCGCGCCCCGACGCGTGCGCGCGCCTGCAAGACCGAGGGGAAACCGAATGAGGATCATGAGCGCGGCGGCCCTGGCGGCGCTCGCCATGGCGGCGTGCGACAGCTATGAGACCAATACCGAGCAGGAGCCATCGCGCTCGCTCGCCGAGATCCGCGAGGCGGGCACGCTGCGGGTGGCGACCCGCAACGCCCCCACCACCTGGTACATCGGGCGCAATGGCGAGCCCACCGGGCCGGAGCACGACCTGGTGGAGGCGTTCGCCGCGTCGCTCGAGCTCGAGGTCGAGTACGAGCTGCGCGACACGGTCACCGGGGTGCTCGACGCCGTGGAGAACGCCGAGGCCGACCTCGCGGCCGCGGGGCTGACGCGCACCGAGCCCCGCCGCGACCGCTTCCGTTTCGGCCCGCCCTATCAGGCCGTGACCCAGCAGGTGGTGTGCCGGCGCGACAACGTGCAGCCCGCGTCCGTGGAGGAACTGGTCGGCCTCGATCTCGAGGTCATCGCGGCAAGCAGCTATGTCGAACGCCTCGAGGCACTCCAGGCGGACGGCCATCCCGAGCTCGACTGGACCGCCAACGCCGATGCCAGCACCGAGACCCTGCTGCGCCGGGTCTGGCAGGGCAAGATCGACTGCACCGTCGCCGATTCGACCATCGTCGACATCAATCGCCGCTACTATCCCGAGTTGATCGCGCCGTTCAACCTGTCGCGCGAGCAGCAGCTCGGCTGGGTGATGCCGCAACCCCGCGACGGCCTCGCCGGCGCGGTCGACGACTGGCTGGACGAATTCCGCGACGACGGGCGACTCGCCAACCTGCGCGAGTACTACTACGGTTTCTTCGAGGTCTTCGACTACGTCGACACGGCGGTCTACATCCGCCGTATCCGCGAGCGTTTCCCCCGCTACGACGCCCTGTTCCTCGAGGCGGCCCGCGAGTACGACCTGCCCTATACGCTGCTCGCGGCGCAGGGGTACCAGGAATCCCACTGGAACGCGCAGGCTCGCAGCCCGACCGGCGTCCGCGGGATCATGATGCTCACCCGCAACACGGCCCGCGAAATGGGCGTGACCGATCGGCTGGACCCGGGACAGAGCATCCACGGCGGTGCCAAGTACCTGGCCCGCATGAAGCAGCGATTCGTGGCGGAGGTGACCGAGCCCGACCGTACCTGGCTCGCGCTCGCCGCCTACAACATCGGCCGCGCCCACCTGCACGACGCGCAGAAGCTCGCGCGCGAACGGGGGCTCGATCCGCACCGGTGGGGCGCCATCAAGCAGGTGCTGCCGCTGCTCTCGGACCCGTCGTACTACCGCGATCTGAAGTACGGCTACGCCCGCGGCACAGAGCCCGTGCGTTATGTGCAACGGATCCGCGAGTACCAGCACATCCTGGAGAACGAGATCGACTGAGGCTGGCAGGCTGCTACCATCTGCGCCTTCGCGCCTGCGCGCCCTTTCGGCCCGCTGCATGACCGAGTCCCTCCAGCCCGTCGAGCTGCCGTACCGGCCGGATCCGACGGTGGCGTTCGAGTGCGTTGTCGACGAGCCCTGGCCGGTGATCCTCGACAGCGGCGCGCACGGCGGTGCCCGCGCGCGCTACGACATCGTCGCGGCCGACCCGTGGGTGACGCTCGAGACGCGCGGGGCCGAGACCCGGATCACGCCGCGCTCGGGGCCCGCCCGGACCTCGACCGCCGATCCCTTCGACCTCGTGCGCTCGGAGCTCGGCCCCCGGGGCGAGCGCCCGCCCGGCGGCCTGCCCTTCGCCGGCGGGGCGATCGGCTACTTCGGTTACGATCTGGCGCGTCGGCTCGAGCGCCTGCCGGCGCGGGCGGCGGATGCCGAGGGCATCCCCGAGATGGCGATCGGCATCTACGACTGGGCGTTCGTCACCGATCACCGCGAGCAGCGCAGCTGGCTGCTCGCCGCCGGCCGCGATCCGCGCACGGCGGCACGCTGGCCGGGGCTGGCGGGCGCCTTCCGCGATCCGCCCCCGCCCGACGAGCAGGCGCGGCTGCGGGTGCGCGGCGAGGCGCTGGCGAACCTGGACGAGGCGGCCTACCTGCGTGCCTTCGAGCGCGTGCACGCCTATCTGCGCGCCGGCGACTGCTACCAGGTGAATCTCGCCCAGCGTTTCGAGGTCGCCGCCAGCGGGCCCGCGTGGCCCGCCTATCGGCGGCTGCGCCGGGGCAGCCGGGCGCCGTTCGCCGCCTACCTGGCCACGCCCTCGGCCGCTGTGCTGTCGGTCTCGCCGGAGCGCTTTCTGCAGGTGGACCCGGACGGCCGGGTCGAGACAAGGCCGATCAAGGGCACGCGCCCGCGCGACCCGGACCCGGTCCGCGACCGCGAACTCGCCGATTCACTCGTGCACAGCGCCAAGGACCGCGCCGAGAACGTCATGATCGTCGACCTGCTGCGCAATGATCTCGGGCGCGTGTGTGCCACGGGCAGCGTGCGGGTGCCGCACCTGTTCGAGCTCGAGAGCTTCCCCGGGGTGCATCATCTGGTCAGCACGGTGAGCGGCACGCTCGACGGCGACCGCCACCCGCTGGACCTGCTGCGGGCCTGCTTTCCGGGCGGATCGATCACGGGCGCGCCGAAGATCCGGGCGATGGAGATCATCGAGGAACTCGAGCCGCACCGCCGCGGCGTCTATTGCGGCGCGATCGGCTACGTCGGCCACGACGGCGCGATGGATACCAACATCGCCATTCGCACGCTCGTCTATTCGAACGGCCGCGCCCGCTGCTGGGCCGGCGGCGGGCTGGTCATCGACTCGCAACCCGCCGCCGAGTACCAGGAGACGTTCGACAAGGCGGCCGGCATGCTCGCGCTGCTGCGCGCGGCGGCGGGCTGAGCGCGGACACGGCGATGACCGCGGGTCGGCGAGGCCGGCGCGACGCCACGGGGGCCCCGTATTCTCGCCGGCCCGCGGGGACCCGACGGGAATGGGACACCGAGGCCCTCGATGTCGCCAACCATCGTTCCAGCTGCGCGTCCTCGACGCCGGCCGCGGCGAGCGGCCGGGGTATCCTCGGCGAGACCGCGAGCGCCGGCCCGCGGATCAGCGGTGAACGGGCGGTGACGATCGAGTCTGGCCGCTGGCTGCAGATGGGCATGCCGGCGGCGATCGCGGGCCGGCGCGTGCCTCGACTCCCCGGCCACCGTGGCCTGGCGCGCGGACGGCGTGCACGCCGATGCGCGCCGTCGGCTGCCGCGGCCCGGCGCTCGACGAGCAACCGCGCCACGCCCGGCCGGCCCCGGATCGACGCCCTCGAGCCGCGCGCATGGCGCGTCCCGCCAGCGGCGGTTACGGCGGCCCGTTCCGCTGCCGGGCGAGCACGCGGCCCGAAGTGCCCCGGTGACGCCGGGGCGGGACGGATGCCGGGCTCAGCCCTGACCGAGCAGGGCCCGCAGGCCCGCCATCTGCTCGCGGCCGGTGGCCCGGCGCGATTCGGGGTCGCTGGGGGCACGGGTACCTTCCCAGACGAGGTCGTCCGCCGGCAGTTCCTCCAGGAACCGGCTCGGCTCCGTTTCGATCTCCTCGCCCCAGCGCCGGCGTTTCTCGGCATAGGTGAGCGTCAGCGAGCGCTGCGCGCGGGTGATGCCAACGTAGGCCAGGCGGCGCTCCTCGTCGAGGCGGTCCTCGGCGATGCTCGATCGATGCGGCAGGACCTCTTCCTCCATGCCGGCGACGAACACGTGGGCGAACTCCAGGCCCTTCGCCGCGTGCAGCGTCATCAGGCTGACCTGGTCGCCGGTCTCGTCCTCGCGGCGATCGAGCATGTCCATCAGCGTCAGGCGCGAGACGAGCCCGGCGAGGTCGCGCTCGCGGCCGTCCTCGTCCGTCGCCATCCGCTCGATCCACGCGAACAGCTCCTCGACGTTGTCCGCCCGCTTCTGCGCCGTGCGCAGGTCGCTGGAGATGTCGTCCAGCCAATCGCGGTAGCCCACCGCGTCGACGACCTGGCGCAGCACGGCCACCGGCTCGCCCCGCTGCGCATTGTCACCCATGTAGACGATCCACTCGCCGAACTGCTGCAGGCGACGCAGCGGCTGGCCCGAAACGTGTTCGCCGAGGCCCATCTCGAAGCTCGCGTTCAGCATGGATACGCCGCGGCTGCGCGCGTAGTGACCCAGTTTCTCGAGGGTTGCGGCGCCGACCTGGCGCCGCGGCGTGTTGACCACGCGCAGGAACGCGGTGTCGTCGTCGGGATTCGCCATCAGGCGCGCGTAGGCGAGCACGTCCTTGACCTCGGCGCGGTCGAAGAACGAGGCCGAGCCGCTGACCCGGTAGGGGATGTTGCGTTCGCGCAGGGCCTTCTCGAACGGTTTCGCCTGGAAGTTGCCGCGGTAGAGCACGGCGAAGTCGCGCCAGTTCAGCCCGTGGCGCAGGCGCCGGGAAAGGATGTCGGCGGCCACCCGGTCGCACTCGTCCTCGCCCGAGGGGCAGGCGATCACGCGCACCGGGTACCCGAGGCCGAGCTCGCTCCAGAGGCGCTTGTCGAACACGTGCGGGTTGTGGCCGATGAGGTGGTTCGCCACGCGCAGTATGCGGGCACTGGAGCGGTAGTTCTGCTCCAGCTTGACCACCTCGAGCCCGCGGAAATCGCATTCCAGCCGGGCCAGGTTCTCCGGCCGCGCGCCGCGCCAGGCATAGACCGACTGGTCGTCGTCGCCGACCGCGGTCAGCCCCCCGCCCACGCCGACGAGGTGCTTCACCAGTTCGTACTGGGCGTTGTTGGTGTCCTGGTACTCGTCGACCAGCAGGTGGCGTACCCGATTGTCCCAGCGCTCGCGCACCTCGGGGAACTCGTTGAGCAGGCGAACGGGCTGGATGATCAGGTCGTCGAAGTCGACGGCGTTGTAGGCGTGCAGCAGTTTCTCGTACTGGGCGTAGATCCGAGCGGCCCGCGCCTCCTGCTCGTCCTGCGCGATCGCCGGTGCCTCGGCGCTGGTGACGAAGTCGTTCTTCCAGCGACTGATGATGCCGCGCAGCTCGTCCTCGTCGTTCAGGTTGCCGCCGTCGCCGCCGCGCACCAGCTCCTTGACGGCCGTCAGGCTGTCGGTCGCATCCATGATCGTGAACCCGCGGCGGTAGCCGAGCGCGCTGCCGTCGGTGCGCAGCATGTACAGGCCGAGGGTGTGGAAAGTCGAAACCGACAGGCCGCGCGATTCCTCGGTGCGCAGGGCCTGCGAGGCGCGCCCCTTCATTTCACGGGCCGCCTTGTTGGTGAAGGTGACCGCGAACACGCCCTTCGCCGGCAGCCCGGCCTCGCGCACGAGCCAGGCGACCTTCGCCGTGATGACGCGGGTCTTGCCGCTGCCGGCGCCGGCAAGCACGAGCATCGGCGTGCCGAGGTGGCGCACCGCGGCGCGCTGCTGTGGATTCAGGTCGGTCATGGGTCCCCGGTGGGCACGGCGGGCAAGGGATCGACATTCTACGCGGGGGTCGGCGGGCGGTCACGGAAGTTGCGCCCGGCCGGCGCGGCGGGTATCGCTTTGCGATCGCTGGCGGGTCGGTCCAAGATGCGCGCGAACGTCGCCGCCGCGAGCACTGCATGCACATCGACCCCGCGACCGGCCGGCTGTCTCGGGCCCGGCAGGCGCCGTCGCCGAACCGCGACGCGCGCCCCGACCCGGGCGCGCTCGAGCTGCTCGTGGTCCACGGGATCAGCCTGCCGCCGGGCCGGTTCGGCGGTGATGCGATCGAGCGCCTGTTCACGAACATGCTCGACCCGACGGCGCATCCCTTCTTCGACACGATTGCCGGCCTGCGGGTCTCGGCGCACGTGCTGATCCGCCGTGACGGCGAGACCGTCCAGTTCGTGCCCTTCCACGAGCGCGCCTGGCACGCGGGCCCGTCTTCCTGGTGCGGGCGCGACGCGTGCAACGACTTCTCGGTCGGGGTCGAGCTCGAGGGCACCGACGACACGCCCTACGAGGGCGTGCAGTACGCGGCGCTGGCCGGCATTGTGGGGGCGCTCGCGACCGCTTATCCTCGCTTCGACGGATACAGCGTGGCGGGACATGCCGATATCGCGCCGGGGCGCAAGACGGATCCGGGGCCCGCGTTCGACTGGTGGTGTCTCGATGCCCTGGTCGGCGCCGGCGGGCGGATCGCGGGGAGGTTGCAGGCATGACGCTGATCAGCGTACTCATCGCGCTGTTGCTCGACCATTTCATGGAGGTGCACCGCGAGAGCCGACCGGGCCACTGGGTCGGCGCCGTCTCCGAGTGGATCGCGATGCGCCTGCCGTCCGGGCGCGGGGGCGCCGCCGCGGCGCTCGCGGTGGTCCTGCCGCCTGCGCTCGGGATGCTGCTGCTGCAATGGCTGATCGGCGGCTGGCTCTACGGCCTGGTGGGTCTCGTCCTCGGGATCGCCGTGCTGCTGTTCGCCCTCGGGCCGCTCGACGTGCACGACGTGCTCGAGGACTACATCGGGGCGCGCGCCGTCGACGATCGCGAGGGCAGCGACTGGTACTACGAGCGCTTCACCGGCGAGATCGTCCCCGACGCCGCGGACGCAGAGGGGCGCGACATCGTCGAGGCGGTCCTCGTGCGCTCGCACGATCACCTGTTCGCCACCGTCGTCTGGTTCTGCCTGCTGGGGCCCGCCGGTGCCGTGCTCTACCGTGTCGCGGCCGAGGCCGCACTACAGCCGCCACCCGGGATCGTTGCGCGGCCCGAGCTGGTGCGCGGGCTGCGCCACGTGCTGGGCCTGCTCGGGTGGATTCCCGCCCGGCTGATGGCATTCGGCTACGCCATGACCGGCAGCTTCGAGCACGCGCTCGGGCGCCTGCGCGGTGGCACGGAGGGCGCGCCGGACCTGCACACCGCCAACAGCTGGCTGCTCGTCAACACGGGCACGGCGGCGCTGCGTGGCGACGACGAGATCGTGCGCCCCGAGCCCGGGGAAGGCGGTGAGCGGCGCAGCACGAATCCGGGCGAAGCGGCGCGGGGCGCGTGGCGACTCGTGGTGCGCACCGGCGTACTCTGGCTGGCCGTGCTCGCGCTGCTGACGCTCGCCGGCTGGTTCGGCTGATCCCCGCAGACCAGGCCCGTCAGGGGATGCGCGCGCGGCGTGGCAGCGGTTGGCGGCGATCGCTCGACCGACCCGCGGGGGACGAGCCGGGTCGGCGACGCGATCGGGCACGGCGTGGCCGCGGGTCATCCCCCGCGTCCGCCGTGCAGGCGCGCGGGCAGGGCGTCGGGCGCCGCGCCCGACGCGCGCCTTGCAGGGGCCCGCGACCCGGCGGCCACGGGGCGCGTGGACGGGCGCGGACGGCGCCTCAGAGCGCCTTGGCGATCGCCTCGCGCACGGTGAAGAAGCGAAAGCCGTCGATCTCGAACTCCACGCGCCGGCTCTCCTCGTCGCCGTAGTAGCGCAAGACCTCCACGTCGAGGCCCTTGCGCAGCTCGATGCACTTGCCGTGGTTGATCCAGCGTTCGTAGGCCTCGGTCTTGCCCGTTTCCTGGAATTCGAGCATGGCCTCGAGCCAGAAGGCCTTGCCGCAGGCCGGATACGTCCCGGTCGTCTTGTCGGCCAGGGCGGCGCCGCCCGGCGCCAGCAGCAGGAGACCGGTCAGCGCAGCGGTCGTCGGGATTCGATTCATCGCTCCTCCGGAACTGGTCCAGGGCCGGGCGGGCGACGCGGGGCGTCCTCGCGGCGAGCGGCCAAGTGGCTCATTATGGCAAACGCGTTGCCGCTGCGCGACGCACGCGCACGCGCATTGACACTGACCGAAACCGTCAGTACAAGAACGCGTTGTCCGTGTGCCGGGCCGTGATGGACCCGCGTCGAGGAGATACCCGTGCCAGACGCAACCGAACCGCGCGAGCAGCAGGCCGCCGCACCCGAGGACGCACCCTTGCGTGCCGACGTCCGCGAGCTGGGCAACCTCGTGGGCGAAGTCATCCACGAGCAACGGGGCCGCGAGTTATTCGAATGCGTCGAGGCCGTCCGCCGCGCGGCCATCGCGCGCCGCAGCGGCGATGACACGGCCGCCCGGGAGCTGCGCGAGCGCCTGCAGTCGCTGTCGTCGGAGGAAAGCGGCGAGCTCGTGCGTGCCTTCGCCACGCTGTTCCAGGTGGTCAACCTCGCTGAGGAGGTGCATCGCATCCGCCGGCTGCGCGAGCGCCAGTGCCGGGGCGAGTCGCCCGAGACCGAGGGGCTCCAGCAGGCCTTCCAGGATCTGAAGGCGGCCGGTTTCGACAGCGGTGACCTGCAGGCCCTGCTCGACGACGTGCTCATCGAGCCCGTGTTCACCGCCCATCCGACCGAGGCCACGCGCCGCACCATCCTGGAGAAGCAGCAGCGCATCATCCGCGCCCTGACGGATCGCCTGGATCCGTCGATGACGCCGGCGGAGGAGCGGGCCGCGCTCAATGTCGTGCGCGCCGAGGTCACATCGGCCTGGCAGACGGAGGAGCACCCGAGCCTGCGTCCGAGTGTCGCCGACGAGCTCGAGCACGTACTGTTCTATCTCACCGATATCATCTACCGGATCGTGCCGCCGTTCTACGAGGAGGTGGAGAGCGCCATCGAGCACGTCTTCGGCGATGCGGCCGCCGACGTGGAGCTGCCCGCGGTGCTGCGCTTCTCCTCCTGGGTGGGCGGCGACATGGACGGCAACCCCAACGTCGACGCGAACACGCTGCGCAACGCGCTGCGGCAGCAGCGGGCCAGCATCCTCGCGCGCTACCGCACCGAGTTCACCCAGCTTGCGCGACGCCTGTCGCAATCGATGTCCCGCGTCGGGGTCGACAAGGCGGTCACCGACCGCATCGCCGAGTACATGGAGCGCTTCCCCGAGGCAGCCGCTCGCATCCCGCCGCGCCACCGCAACATGCCCTACCGCAAGCTGTGCCACCTGATCAGTGCGCGTCTGGAGGCGACGCTGAACGACGATGCGCACGGCTACGAATCGCCGGCCGCGTTCGTCGACGATATCCGGGCCATGGCGGCCAGCCTGGAGAACAATCGGGGCGAGCACGCGGGCCTGTTCAATGTCCGGCGCCTGCTGCGGCGGGCCGAGACGTTCGGCTTCCACCTGGCAACGGTCGATGTGCGCCAGGATGCGCGCGTGCACCGCACCGTGATGGGGCGTTGCCTCGGCGACGAGCAGTGGGCCGAGCGCGACCCGGGCGAGCGCACCGCAGTCCTCGAGCGGGCCCTGGCGGAGGGGCGCGCGCCGGTGGCCACCGACGACGCCGAGGCCGAGCGCACGTTCGACGTCTTCCGCGCGATCGCCGAGCTGCGCCAGCGCTACGGCAGCCACGCCGTCGGCTGTTACATCATCAGCATGACGCAGGGGCGCGACGATCTGTTGACGCTGCTGCTGCTCGCGCGCTGGGCCGGGCTGACGACGGCCGAGGGCCTGGTGGATCTCGACGTCGCGCCCCTGTTCGAGACCGTCGGCGATCTCGAGGCGGGGCCGGGCATCATGGAGCACATGCTGGCCGATCCGAACTACCGCCAGCACTTGGCGGCACGTGGCGATCGCCAGATCGTGATGGTCGGCTATTCCGACTCGAGCAAGGACGGCGGCCTGGTCGCCTCGCGCTGGGCGCTGCAGTGCGCGCAGAAGGACCTGGTCGAGATCGCCGACCGCCACGGCGCCGAGCTCACCTTCTTCCACGGCCGCGGCGGCACGACCAGCCGCGGCGGCGGGCGGGTCCATCGTGCCATCCGCTCGGCGCCGCGCGGCTCGGTGCGCGGGCGCCTGCGGGTGACCGAGCAGGGCGAGGTCATTCACACCAAGTACGGTGTGCGCTCGACCGCGATGCGCACGCTCGAGACCAGCCTGGCCCCGGTATTGCAGGCGACCGGCGCGCCGCTCCCCGTCGACCGGCGCGAGGACGAGTGGGCCCGGATGATGGACGAAGTGGCGCGCGCGAGCCGGGCGGCCTACCGTGGCCTCGTCTACGAGGATGAACGCTTCTTCGACTACTTCCGCACTGCCACCCCGATCGATGTCATCGAGCGCATGGCGATCGGCTCGCGGCCGTCCTCGCGCAAGGCGGGGCAGAGCATCGAGAACCTGCGCGCGATTCCCTGGGTGTTCGCCTGGACCCAGAGCCGCCAGGTGCTGCCCGGCTGGTTCGGGCTCGGCTCCGGCCTGGAGGCCGCCGTCGATCAGTGGGGCGAGGACAAGGTTGCGGAGATGCTGCGCGACTGGCCGTTCCTGGCCAACGTGGTCAACGACACCGAGATGGTCCTGGCCAAGGTCGATCTCGGCATCGGCGCCCATTACGCCGATCTCGCGCCCGAGGCGAGCCGGCCCGTGTTCGACGTCATCCGGGCCGAGCACGAGCGTGCGACGGATCTGATCCTGCGCCTCAAGGGCAATGAGCAGCTGCTCGACGACGAGCGGGCGCTGAAGCGATCGATCGGCCTGCGCAATCCCTACATGGACCCCATGAGCCTGCTCCAGGTCGACCTGCTGGCGCGCTGGCGCGCCGCCGATCGCGACGACGACGCGTTGTTCCGCTCGCTCCTGTCGACGATCAACGGCATCGCCCACGGGCTCCAGCAGTCCGGCTGACGCCGTGCACACCGCCGCCGGGCGCGCGACCGGGCTGCGCGAGGTGACCGCCGCGCGCCGCGTCGAGGGCGATCGCCTTCGGCGCTGGTTCACCGACCCGGACGTCGATCTCACGGTGTGGTACGACCGCTTCGGCAGGCCCGTCGCATTCCAGCTCGGCTACAGCCGGGGCGGCATCCCGCGCGCGTTCACCTGGGAACGCGACGGCCACGACCGCCACGAGCGGGTCGATGACGGCGAGGGCCGCCCGGGGCGCTACAAGCAGGCGCCGCTGCTCGTGCCGGACGGCGCCGTGCCGCGTGTGCACCTCCTGCGCCTGGTGCGCGAACGCGCCGGCACCCTCGAGCCGGAGCTGCGCGAGCTGACCCTGTCCGTGCTGCGCGGCGAGCGCTAGTTGTACTTTCTCATGACGTTGTTCCCACTGGCAGGCGGGAAGCCGGTGGTTGGCAAGGCGCGCCGGCGAGGCATGCCGCCCCATGGCGAGGCGGCGCAACGCCGCCACGCGCCGCGCGGGCCGGCGAAAAGCCGGCGAACTCCCATTCAAGATCACAACTAGTGGGCGCGGGCCCGCGCCCCGTGAAGCCGGTCACCGCGCCCCGCGCTTCTGCCCTCGGCAGCGCGGCCGGAACCGCCCCGGGCGCCGGCTGTTGCCTCCGGCAAGAACCGGGGCCCATACGCTAGCCCGCCTGCCGCCGGCCGCCTGCCGCCCTCAGCCCTCACCTCGGCGTCCCCAACCGCAAGCGCACGCGCAGGCCGGGCCCGTTGTCCTCGAGCAGCAGGTTGCCTTCGTGGAGCTTGGCCACGGCCGCGACCAGGCTCAGCCCGAGGCCGCTGCCCGGCGAGCGGCGATTGGTCTCGAGGCGCACGAAGCGCTCGAGCACATTGTCCCGCTCGGTCGCCGGCACGCCCGGGCCACTGTCGGCCACCACCAGCTCCGGGCCCGCGTCGGTGTCGCGCGTGGCGAGCTCGATCGTGCCGCCCGCGGGCGTGTACTTGACCGCATTGTCGACGAGGTTGGTCAGCGCCTGGAACAGCAGGTCGCGGTCGCCGAGGGCGCGGATCCCGTCGCCGGGCTCGACGGCCAGGGCCTGGTCCTGGGCGGCGGCCACGGGTTCGTACAGCTCGGCGACGTCATCCAGCAGGGCGCTGAGATCGATCCGGGCGAAGCGCCCGCGGCTGCCCGACTCGACCTCGGCGATCCGCAGCAGGGCATGGAAGGTGTTGAGCAGGCTGTCGGCGTCGGCGATTGCCTGCTCGAGCAGTTCACGCTCGGGATCGTCGCCGGCCTGGAGCCGTTCGAGCCGCCAGCGCAGACGCGTCAGGGGCGTGCGCAGATCGTGCGCGATGCTGTCGGAGACCTGGCGGACCCCGTCCATCAGGTCCTGGATCTGGTCCAGCATGCGGTTCAGGTTGTGCCCGAGCTCGTCGAAGGCGTCGTCGGCGCCGCGGATGGGCACGCGCTGCTGCAGGTCGCCCGCCATGACCTCGTGGGTCGTGCGGTTGATCCGCTCGAGCCGCCGCGACAGCGTGCGGCTGGTGAGGAAGCCGCCGGCGATCGCCACGGCGATCGCGATCCCGAGCCCCCACACCGAGGCGCTGGCGATCAGGCGCTGGAATGCGCGCTCGGCGACGACGTTGCGGCCCACGAGCAGGTGCAGCTCGGGGCCGAGCGTGAAGACACGGGCACGCACGGGGTCCGGGGCGCTGCGCGGCGCCTTGCGCAGCTGGAACTCGACCCAGCCGGATGCATCCGGTGCGACGGCCTCGGGCCAGCTCGTGATGTTGCCGGCGATCGGGTCTAAGTTGCCGTCGGTGAGCAGGTACACGGACTGGCCGCCCACGTTGGCGACGGCCTTGTTGCTGATCTCCCGGGCGAGCGCCCCGACGCCGCCGTTGCGGAACCGATCGGCGAGCTCGGCGACCTCGGAGGCGATGGCCGCGTCGGTCTGGCGCGAAAGGTAGCCGGCGGTGGCGTAGTACACGAAGCCGAGCAGCCCGGCCACCGACACCGTGAACAGCACGGTGTACAGCGCGGCGAGCCGGAAGGTCGCGCTTCTAAGTATCGGGCGAATCGGGCGCACGCAACGAGTACCCGGCGCCGCGGACCGTCTGCAGCATTTCGTGCTCGAAGCCCCGGTCGATCTTCTGACGCAGCCGACTGACGTGGACGTCGATCACGTTCGTCTGCGGGTCGAAGTGGTAGTCCCAGACGTGCTCGAGGAGCATCGTGCGGGTCACGACCTGCCCGGCGTGGCGCATGAGGTAGTCGAGCAGCGAGAACTCGCGCGGCTTCAGTTCGATGGTCCGCCCGGCGCGCGTGACCGTGCGTGACAGCAGGTCCATCTCGAGCTCGCCTACCACCAGCCGCGTCTGGTTGCCGCCCGGCGCCTGGCGCCGCAGGAGGGCGTCGAGGCGGGCGATCAGCTCGGAGAACGAGAACGGCTTCACCAGGTAGTCGTCGCCGCCCTCGCGCAGCCCGGCAACGCGGTCATCCACCTGGCCCAGTGCCGACAGGATCAGCACGGGCGTGGTGATGTTCGCCTGGCGCACGGAGCGCACGATCGAAAGGCCATCGACGTTCGGCAGCATCCGATCGACGATCATGGCGTCGAAGTTCTCGTAGAGGGCCAGGAAAAGCCCGTCCTTGCCGTCGTGGGCCTGTTCCACGGCGTAGCCGTGTTCGCGCAGCCCCTTGGCCAGGTAGGCCGCGACCTCGCTCTCGTCCTCGATCACCAGGATGCGCACGGCGACCGCTCCTGCAGGGTGCCAGTGGGGATCCCCCCGAGCGCCGGCCGGGGCGGCGATCGCCCGCGCCCGGCCGGGCGGGAATAAAACAGGCAGCCCGGGTTGCGGGCCGCCAGGCCCCGCGTCGAACGCCCCGGGAGGTTCATTCCGCGGGCAGCGTCAGCGACACGAACAGGGTATTGTCGCCGCGGCGGATCTGCACCGCGACCGGCTTGCCGCGGGGCATGTCCTCGATGGCCTGGTCCAGCTGCTCGGTCGTCGCCAGGGGCTGGTTGCCGAGGCGCAGCAGGATGTCGCCGGGACGCACGCCGGCCTCGGCGACCGGGCCGGCACCGACGCGCTGGACCAGCAGGCCGCGTTCGCCGAGGCCGAGCTCGCTGCGCTCTTCGCCGGTCAGCTCGCGCACGGCCACGTTCAGCTCGGCCGGTTCGGAGCCGTCGCCATCGTCGCCGTCCGAGGTGCCGCCGGCGCTGTCCTGATATTCCGACAGGGCGCCGACTTCGACCTCCAGGGTCCGGCGCTCGCCCTCGCGCAGGATCGTGACGTCGGCCGTCGAGCCGACGTCGGTGCGCCCGACGATCGGCGGCAGGCCGGCCGCGTCGGCGACCTTCTTGCCGTCGAACGCGAGGATGATGTCGCCGGCCTTGATGCCCGCCGCCGCGGCGGGGCTGTCGGGGACGATGTCGGAAACGAGCGCACCCGTCGGCTTGTCGAGCCCGAACGACTCGGCCAGTCCGCGGTCGACCGGCTGGATGGTCACCCCGAGATACCCGCGCTCGACCCTGCCCGTCTCCTTGAGCTGTTCGACCACGTCCATTGCGGTGTTGATGGGCACGGCGAACGATAGGCCCATGTAGCCACCGGAACGGCTGAAGATCTGCGAGTTGATGCCGACGACCCTGCCGTCGCCATCGAACAGCGGACCGCCCGAATTACCCGGGTTGACCGCCACGTCGGTCTGGATGAAGGGGGTGTACGTATCGTTCGGCAGATTGCGGTTGAGCGCACTGACGATGCCCTGGGTGGCCGTGTAGTCGAGGCCGAAGGGCGAGCCGATGGCAAGGACCCACTCGCCGACGTCGAGCTCGCTCGAGTCGCCGAACTCGACGGTGGGGAGTCCGCTCGCATCGATCTTGAGCAGCGCCACGTCGCTCGGCTTGTCCGCGCCGACGACCTCCGCGTCGAACTCGCGCTGATCGCGCATCTTGACGACGACCTCGTCGGCCTCGGCGACCACGTGGGCGTTGGACAGCACGTAGCCGTCGCTCGAGATGACGAAGCCGGAACCGAGCGAGCTGCGCTCGCGCTCAGGCGTGCCGCGCTCGAAGCGCTTGAAGAACTCGCGGAAGGGGCTGTCCTCGGGCAGGCGTTCCATCAGGCCCTCGGGCATGCCCGATTGGCTCGAGACCGTCTGCTTGGTTGCGATGTGCACTACCGCGTCGCGGTTCTCGCGCACGATCTCGGTGAAATCGGGTACGCCGCTGCTCGCCGTCGCGGTGCCCGCCGGGACGAGCATCGTGGCTCCCAGCAGCAGAATGAGCGGCGTACGGAATGGGCTCGGCATGACGTGGTCTCCCGTGATTTAGGTCGAATGCGGACTGCACCGAACTGGCCCGATTGTGGCCGCGACCGTCTTGCGTCGCCCTGTCGCGGGGATTACGGCTGCTTCATGTCAAGCGCGGCACCGCGGCCTTTGGGAGGTCGGCCCGGCGGGCGCGGGGGCCAGGGGGTTGCGCCATTGAAATGGGCGGGCGCCGGCGGCCCGGCCGCCGGCGCCCGGATGCGGCGCACGGAGGTCAGTCGGAATTGCCGCCCTGGTTGCCGGAACCGCCGCCATGACCCTGGACCATCGACTGGAATCGCGATCGCAGTTCCTTGTCCTGGTTGAGCTGCTTGCCGATGCGCTGGTACTCGGAGACGTCGAGGCCCGCGCTGCGGATGGCGCCGACCATCTCCTGCTGTCCTTCCTTGCGCAACTGCTTGCGCTGCGCGTCGTCGTCGGCCTGCTTCATCTTTTGGCCGTACTCGCTCCGCACGTTCTGGAGTTTGCCATAGGCCGCCGCGAACTTCTCCAGCTGGGCGTCGGTGACCGGCTCGCCGGACGCGGCTTCGCTCTGCGAGTTGTCATTGCCGCTCGCCGCGTCCTCGGCGACGGCCGCGGACAGCGGGGCAAGGGCGAGCATCAGGGCGGCGGCGAGCGTGCCGATGAAATGCGTGGTTCGGATCATGGGTCGGTTCCTTGTGGCGCGTGACTAGGGCGCTCGGCGCGCGATGCCGAGCGGCCAAAGACCATGCCGTTCCCGGAATGGATGCGTCCTGTTTCCCCGATTACAACGTGTTCATCTGCGATGGCCGTTGACCCGCAACGCGCCTCCGGGCCCCCGGGGCCTGCCCACCGCAGCCCGCCGGCGCCGCCCACGAGGCCACGTGACCCGAGTGGCAGCATCGCGATTCGCGTTTGCAAATAATAATGGTTCGTATTAACGTCTCTCCGGTCGACGACGGGCGGTCCCGTCGAGCGACCCCACTACAGCGCATCCCGAATCGAGACAGGAGGGGCAATGAACAAGTCGAAGACCGCGTGGACCGCCGGGTCCCTGTTGGTGCTGACCGCGCCGGCGGTGGCCGCGGCGAACGAGGAGCAACGGATCGAGCGACTGGAGAACAAGGTCGAGGCCCTGACCGAGGCCATCGAGCGGGGCACCGGTGGCGGTCGCGGAGGGCTCGGCGATACGACGCTGGGCGGTTACGGCGAGATCCACTACAACAACTTCGAGCCCGACGACGGCAGTGCCGATACCGAGCAGGTCGATTTCCACCGCTTCATCATCGAGATCGGTCACCAGTTCAACGACGATGTGCGGTTCTTCTCCGAACTGGAGTTCGAGCACGCCGTGCTGGAGCCCGAGCTCGAGACCGAGGCCGGCACCGCGGCCGGCCAGAACGTCGTGACGTCGGCCGAGCTCGAGAACGAGGGCGAGCTCAAGCTCGAGCAGGGCTACATCGAGGTCGACCTCAACGATCGCCAGCGGGTCCAGGCCGGTCTGTTCCTGATGCCCGTGGGCATCCTCAACGAGAGCCACGAGCCGCCGCGCTTCTACGGTGTCGAACGCAACCAGGTCGAGGATGCCGTCATCCCCACGACCTGGGCCCAGACGGGGGCCCTGCTGAAGGGCAACCTGGGCGAATCCGGGCTGAGCTACGACATCGGCCTCCACACGGGGCTCGACGACGACAACGGCGTGATCGAGGATGGCGTCCAGCTCGCCGCCAAGGCGGAGGCCCGCGACCTTGCGGGCACCGGTCGGCTGAAGTACACCGGGATCTCGGGGCTGGAACTCGCTGCAAGCGTGAACCACAACACCGACATCTCGCAGGACAGCGCCGGCGCCGACGAGGCCACGCTCGTCTCCGGGCACGCGATCTACAATATCGGCCGATTCGAGCTCACGGGCCTGTTCGCGCAGTGGTCGGTCGACGGTGATGTCACCGATGCCGCCGAGGATCAGGGTGGCGGTTACCTGCAGGCGGCCTACAAGCCGATCGAGTCGGTGGGGGTGTTCGTCCGCGCGTCGAACATCGATATCGCGATCAACGGCGGGCAGACCGATCTGGACCGGGATCAGACGATCGTCGGCGTCAACTACTGGCTGACGCCGGACGTCGTGTTCAAGGCGGACGCGTTCGCGCAGAGCGCCCGTGACAGCGCCAACGACGGGCTCGCCGGCGACGGTTTCAACCTCGGCATCGGCTACCAGTTCTGAGCGGCGCGACGCTACGATGTTTGGACGGAAGCGTCATCCCCGCCCCGGCAGCCGCCGGGGCGGGGCCTTTTAGTTTCAGGGGGTTGCTCATGCGCACGGTGCCGGCCTGGCTGTTCACCTGTGCCCTGCTCGGGTTGACCACCGCGACCACCGTGCAGGCCGAGGACGTGTATCTCGAGCCTGAGGCCTTCCTCGAGCAGGCGTTCGACGGCGATCCCCCCGAAGCGCAGGCGATCTGGCTGTCGGGCAGCACACGCGACGTCGTCGAGCAGATCCTCGATCACGGCTACCGCGGCGCACGCATCCGCTACTGGCGCCGCGACGACCGCACTGCGTGGATCCTCGAGGAGATCGGCAAGCACGAGCCAATCACCACGGGGCTGATCGTCGACGACGGCGAGATCGCCAAGATCCGGGTCCTGATCTATCGCGAGAGCAGGGGCTGGGAAGTCCGGCAGCGCTTCTTCACGCGCCAGTTCAAGGGGGCCTCGCTGACAGATGATCGCCGCCTCGATACCGGTATCGACGGCATCAGCGGGGCGACGCTCTCGGTGCGCGCGCTGACGCGCCTCGCCCGGGTGTCGCTGTTCCTCCATCAGCGGGCGATGGGCGGCGAATGAGCCGCGGCAACCGCCGGCGCTGGAGCCTGTGGCTCGCCCGCTGCCACCGCTATGCCGGCATCACTGCCGCGGTGTTCACGCTGCTGCTCGCGCTCAGCGGCCTCCTCCTGCAGCACGCGCCCGCGCTCGGGCTGGATCGGCAGCCCGTGAACAGTCCCGCCGTGGCGCGCTGGCTCGGTATCGACATCGCGTCGGTCCGCGGCTGGGCGCTGGACGGGCAGTGGCTGCTCGCCGCGGGCGACGGGCTGTGGCTCGACCGCCAGCGCATCGCCGACACCGACGGGCGGGTCCATGGTGCCCTGACTACGCCGTTCGGCTTCGCCGTCGCGGTCGGCGGCTCGGTGCGGCTGTTCGACGGCCGCGGTCGACCGGTGGAGCGGCTTCGACCCGGTGGAGCGCTGCCGGCCGCGGTCGAGCGGATCGGCCGTACCCCGGATGGCGGTGCCGTCGTCGCGTCCGGGGAGGGCGCTTGGACGGCCGAGCGCAACTGGCTCGCGTTCCAGCGCCACGCCGGTCCGGCGCCGCAGTGGGCGCAAGCGGCTGAACCGCCGGCGGCGCTCGCCGAGGCCGCTCGGCGCGGCGAACTCGCCCGATCCGTCGACTGGGAGCGACTCCTGCTCGCCTTGCACAGCGGCCGGATCGCCGGCGCCGTGGGGACCGTCGTCATGGATGCGGCGGCGCTGGCCCTGATCGCGCTGGTCGGCACTGGCGCCTACCTGTGGTGGCGGCGCCGGTGACGCGGGCCGCGACGCTGCTGCTCGTCGCGGCCCTGGTACCGGCCGGTGCCGGCGCCGCCACCGAGTCCGCCCGCTTCCGCGCGATGGGGACTTTCGTCGAACTCACCGTGCGCGCGCAGACGGCCGATCAGCGGCGCGCGGCACTCGACGCGGCGCGCGCGGTGATCGAGCGCCTCGGGCGGGCCTGGTACGCGTGGGATCCGGGCAGCGAGCTGGCGCGCATCAATCGCGCCCTGGCCGCCGGCGAGCCGGCGCGTGCTGGACCGCAACTGCACGCGCTTCTGCGCCGGGCCCGCCGGCTCGCTTGCCGCAGCGGCAGGCGCTTCGATCCGACCGTCGGCGGCCTCGTGCGCCTGTGGGGCTTCGATGAGCCGCCACCGTATGCGTCCGGGGCCCCGGACGACGCGGCCATCCGGGAATGGCTCGCGCGCGAGGTCGACGCGCGCGACCTGGTCCTGGGCGAGGCCACCGTCGCTGCCGGCAACCCGCACGTGCAGCTCGAGCTCGGCGGCATCGCCAAGGGCGCCATCGTCGACCGTGCGCTGGCGGCGATCCGCGCGCAAGGCGTCGACCACGCGATGGTCAATGCGGGTGGCGACCTGGGCGTGATCGGGCGCGCGCAGGGCCGTCCCTGGCGAGCGGGCATTCGCCTGCCGCGCGGAGGCCTTCTGGCCACGGTCGAGCTGGCCCCCGGCGAGGTGCTGTTCACCTCCGGCGACTACGCGCGTTTCCGCGAGGGGCCAGAGGGGCAACGGCTCGGTCACGTCCTGGATCCGCGCACCGGGCGCCCGGCCACGGGGGCGGTCCAGGCCAGCGTGATCGCCCGATCGGGGCCGGTGGCGGACGCCGCGGCCACCGCGCTGCTGATCGCCGGCAGCGACGCCTGGCCTCGCGTGGCGGCGTCGATGGGGGTCGAGCATGCGTTGCGGATCCCGGAACCCGGCCGCGGCGAGGGTGATGCGGCGATGCTGCGGCGGCTGCGCTGGGCGGCTCCCATGGAACGCTCGGTCACACGGCTGCGCGGCTCCGGGGCAGCGCGCAGGTGCTCGTGAGCCGCGGCGCGCGGGGCCCGATCGAGCCGGTCGGGCGTTGATTACGGGCGAGGTCGCTCGCCATCATCGCGCAGCGACGTCCGCGTCAGAGCGACGGGGAGAGAGTGCCGCCCAAGGCAGCGCGAAAGGAAGGGCTCTCGCAGCGCCGCGGAGCACCCGGGAAGTGCAACGGTGGGCGATACACACCGGCTTCGGCCAGTGTCGTGTAACGGAAGTCCACCCGCGTTTCGCCGGCCTTCGCGGGGGCCGGCGGTCGTGCGCCTCCTCGCAACGGGGTGCGCCATCAGTCGTCGGCGCGCCGTGCGAGCCACCCCTATGCCTCGACCAGAAGGCCCGGGGAACGTCCGTTCAAGAACACTGGAGCGCCGGTCGGGGCGCTCGCGGGATCCCGCCGTTCGAACACCCCGGTCGGACGCGGGTTTCGATTCCCGGCCGAGCGATCCGTTGGCCCCCGGGTGACGGACAACCGGGTGCGGACGTCGTCGGTCGATGTCCTGCGACCATGTCGTTGCGCCCAACCTTTCACTGCCTCGCACCGTCAGGCGGACGCCGCGACGCCGCGAGGACCCGTCGTTCCCGGTCAGGCGCGAAAAAAAAGGCCGCAGCGGGTGCGGCCCAATGGGGGAGGGGATTCCCTGATCACAATCGACGGCGTCTGAATTGCCGTGCGACACGTTGCATTGTGCAGTGCCGACGTGAATCGGTCCTGTCGCGGTGATTACGCGGTGTTCATCGCCGGCAGCCGTCGCTCGTCGGCGAGTGGCTGCGGAGCAGGTGCGCCCGGACGAGCCCGAGCGCGGCGAGCAGGCGGCCGTACAGCGCCAGCACGAGCGCGAACAGGAGGTAGACGCTGGCGGCCGCCGCCTCGCCGGGGCGGAAAACGGGCTCGGCGACGCGCCCGCAACGACCCAGGGTCACGGCCGGCCCGAGCGCCAGAATGCCCCAGCGCCGCGCCCCGCGCGTGCAGCGCGCGAGCGCGAATGTGGCGGCGAGCCCGACCGGTGGCAGCGCCGTGCCCGGCAACACGGCGAGCTCGAGGGCGATCGCCCCGGTTACGGCGGGGCCGCCGGGTCGGTCGCGTGCGCCCGTGCGGCCTCGAGGAAGCGGTAGGTGGTGCCCCACACGCGCACGCGATCGACGCGCAGGCACGGCGCCTCGAGC
>CAZVFN010000043.1:0-21792 GCA_964626335.1 uncultured Ectothiorhodospiraceae bacterium | reverse complement strand
ATCCGCGGGCGCCGCGCACGGCGGCAGATCGGTGAGCAGGCGCTCGCGCCAGTCTGCCAGTTCGCGCGCGGGGGGGGCATCGAGCCGCCGGGCGCCACGGTCGGCCGCGAAGGCGGCGTCGAACGTCGCCAGCGCGCGCGGGCTGCCGGCCTCGCCGCGGCAGAGCCGGCGCCAGCGCAGCTCGCGCCAGCGCTCGGCCTCGTGGGGCGCGAGCGTGGCCGGCCAGTTGCGCGCCCGGTAGCGGAAGTAGAGCTCCGCGACGCGGGCGTCGGCGAAGCCGGGGTCGAACCCGGCGAGCTCCGCCGGTGCGCGTCGGTGGACCGCGTCCATGCGCGCGCGGTCGTCGTCACCGACGAAGCCGTCATAGAGCGCAGCGTCCGCGTCGTCACCGGTCGCGGGCGGGCGCTCGAACGCGGCCTGCACGCGCTCGGCCAGGCCCGCGGGAGCGCGCAGCCGCGCCAGGGTTGCGCGCGCCGCGTCGAGATCGATGGCCAGCCGGCGCGCGGCCTCCGCCGACAGGGTCGCCGCCGGTGCCAGCACCGGTGCGGCGTTCAGCTTGACGGCCTTGACCGGGACGGGGGCCTGCCCGGCCTCGCGCTCGGCAGCGGGCATGAACAGGCGCTCCGCCAGGGCATCGGCGCTGAGGTCGAACAGCGGTGCCGGGTCGGCGGCCAGGTCGACGACCAGCACCTGGCTGGCGATGCGCGGGTGCGGGGCAAGCACGCCCACTGGTGCGATCGCGCCCCGCGCGGCGGGATACTTGTCGGATACGTGCAGCACTGGCTCGGTCGCATCGGGGCGCAGCAGCCGGGCCGCGCTGTGCTTGTCGCGGTTGCGGAAGGCGAAGTCGAACAGGCGCGGCTGCGCCCGGCGCAACCGCCGGGCGAGCTCGAGCGTCGCGTGTACGTCGGCGAGCGCGTCGTGCGCATCGTGGTCGACGCCGTTGGCCGCGGCGAGGTCCTCGAGGCGGAAGCTCGGCACGCCGGGCTCGCGCTCGGGCCACTCGAGGCCGTCCGGGCGCAGGGCGCGCGCGAGGCGGAAGACGTCGATCATGTCCCAGCGCGAGTTGCCGTTGCGCCACTCGCGTGCGTAGGGGTCGTAGAGATTGCGCCAGAGCAGGTGGCGCGTCATCTCGTCATCGAAGCGCAGCGTGTTGTAGCCGACGGAACAGGTGCCCGGGCGCCCCAGCTCCTCGAGAACGGCCGCCGCGAACTCGGCCTCCAGTGTGCCGCGCTCGGCGGCGGTCGCGGGCCCGATGCCCGTCACCGCGCACGCCGCCGGCGCGGGCAGGACATCGGCCGGCGGCGCGCAGTGGAGCACCGTGGGCGCCTCGACCACGGCCAGATCGAGGTCGGTGCGCACCCCGGCGAACTGCAGCGGCCGGTCGCGGCGCGCGTCGATCCCGGTGCTCTCGTAGTCGTACCAGTAGAGCGTCGCGCGATCGCCGCTCACGCGTGCGTCCCCCGGAGGACCACCGGCGCCCCGTCCGGGCTCACTGGAAGCCCTGGCGCTCGAGCTTGACCAGCGGCGCCAGGAACAGGCGCAGGACCTCGAAGGCGAGGATCACGAGCACACCGAGCACGACCAGCCCCCAGGAGAAACCGATGAAGGCGCGGATGACGATCAGCGTCACGATCAGCGCCTCGAGCGAACGCCACAGGCTCGACTGGCGCCCGCTGACGTAGACCTGCGCCTTGCAGGTCGGACAGGTGACCGGCGCGAACGAGGTGGCCATGAACTTGGCGCGCGCCGGGATGGTCGCCTGGTCGCAGCTGGGGCAACGGAACGGTTGCATGCACGGGGTCCGTCGGCATCGGGGCTCCAGTCTAGGCGGCGCGGCCACGCCGGGGAAACCACCCCCGCGGGGGCGCGATCACTGCCGTGCATGCGCACTGCACGGCACCTCCCGAGGGCAACCCGGACCTCGCGCCCCGGCGACGGCGGTGATTGGCCCGCCGGCGCCGGAGGCGTATCCTGCGCGCAGCATGACGGCGCCCCCGCCCCTGATCGACGACGCGCAGGCACTGCGCGAGCGCCTTGCGCCGCTGGCCGACGCCGCGTGGTTCGCCCTCGACACCGAGTTCATCCGCGAGGACACGTACTGGCCCCGCCTGTGCCTGATCCAGGTGGCGACGCGCGACGACCTGTTCTGTATCGATCCCCTCGCGGTCGACGACATCGATCCCCTGGAGGCGCTGCTCTACGACCCCGGCATCACCAAGGTACTGCACGCGGCGGGCCAGGACCTCGAGATCTTCCACCACCGCCGCGGGCGGGTGCCCGCGCCCGTGTTCGACACCCAGGTCGCCGCGCCGCTGCTGGGGCATCCCGAGCAGGCCGGCTTCGCCCGGCTGGTCTCCGCGATCCTCGGGGTCGAGCTGGCCAAGGGCCATGCGCGCACGGACTGGACCCGCCGGCCGCTGCCGGGTAACGCCCTCGCCTATGCCGCGGACGACGTGCGCTATCTCGTGCCGCTGTACGAGCACATGCACGACGAGCTCGCGGCGCGCGGGCGTCTCGACTGGCTGGCGCCGGAGTTCGAGCGCCTGACCGACCCGGCGCGCTACGACCCGCCCGTGGACGAGGCCTGGCGGCGCATCAAGGGCGCGGAGCGCCTGCCCGAGCGCGGCCGCGCGGCACTGCAGGGGCTGGCCGCCTGGCGCGAGGCGGTCGCACGCGAGCGCGACGTCCCGCGCGGGCGGGTCGCGCGCGACGACGTGCTCGTCGACATCGCCCGCCAGCAGCCGAAGACGCGCAACCAGCTCGGCCACCTGCGCTCGGTGCGCGGGCCGCTCGCCGAGCGCCACGGCGATGAGTTGCTGGCGGTCGTCGCGGAGGCCGCCACGAGCGAGGCGCCCGCGCCCAGCCGGCAACGCCGCCCCGTCGAGCTCGACGCCAACGGCGAGGCCATCGCCGACGTCCTGTCCGCCGTCGTGCGCCAGCGCGCGGCGGCCGCCGACCTGAATCCCGCCACGCTGGCGTCGCGCAAGGAACTCGCGCGGATCGTTTCGGGCGAGCCGGCGGCCGCGGTCCTCGGCGGCTGGCGCGCCGGGCTGGTTGCGCCGCTGCTCGAGCGCGTGACCACCGGTCGCGCCGGGCTGCGGGTCGTGGATGGCCGGCTCGCGTGCGGTGAAGACTGACGCGTGCCCGCACGGCGGGGCACGGACGCAGCCGCGGCGGGCCGCCAGCGCCTCGCCTCGCCGCGCGACGCGCACGCGCTGTTGCGTCCGCCGCGCGCCTCGCAGTACCTTCCGGTGACTGCGATCGAGCGCCCCTGACCGATCAGACGACGGAGCCAGTCGATGAAGACACGTGCCGCGGTAGCCTGGGAAGCGAACAAACCCCTCGACGTCACCGAGATCGATCTCGAGGGGCCCAAGAAGAACGAGGTCCTCGTGCGCAACGTCGCCACCGGTGTCTGCCACACCGATGCCTACACGCTGTCGGGGGCGGACCCGGAAGGCGTTTTCCCCTCGGTCCTCGGCCACGAGGGCGGCGCCATCGTCGAGGACGTGGGCGAAGGCGTGACCGCGGTCAAGCCCGGCGATCACGTGATCCCGCTGTACCGCGCCGAGTGCGGCGAATGCAAGCTCTGCCGCTCCGACCGGACCAACCTGTGCCTCGCCACGCGCGCGACCCAGGGCAAGGGCCTGCTGCTCGACGGCACCACGCGCTTCTCGAGCAACGGCAAGCGGATCCACCACTTCATGGGCACGTCCACATTCTCCGAGTACACGGTCCTGCCCGACATCTCGGTGGCGCGGATCGATGCGGACGCGCCGCTCGACAAGGTCTGCCTGCTCGGCTGCGGCATCACCACGGGCATCGGGGCGGTGCACAACACCGCCGGGGTGGAGCCGGGCTCGACCGTGGCGGTGTTCGGTCTCGGCTGCATCGGCCAGTCGGTGATCCAGGGCGCGAAGCTGGCGGGCGCGAGCCGCATCGTCGGCATCGACCTGAACCCGGACAAGTTCGAGTTCGCCCACCAGATGGGCGCAACGGAGTGCATCAACCCGGACGATTACGAGGATTCGATCGTCAAGGTGATCGTCGACATGCTCGACGGCGGCGCCGACTACTCGTTCGAATGCATCGGCAACGTCGAGGTGATGAAGGCCGCCCTCGAGTGCTGCCACATCGGCTGGGGCGAATCGACCATCGTCGGCGTCGCCGGTGCCGGCGAGGAGATCCACACCCGCCCGGTCAACCTCGTCACGGGACGCGTCTGGCGGGGCACGCCGTTCGGCGACGTCAAGGGGCGCACCGGCGTACCCAAGTATGTCGACAGCTACATGAGCGGCGAGATCAACGTCGACGACTTCGTCACGCACACGATGGGCCTCGAGGACATCAATCACGCGTTCGACCTGATGCACGAGGGCAAGAGCATCCGCTCGGTAATCCACTTCTGAGGTCGATTTGATGACACGGAGAATCGAACCCGTAGCAAGCGTGAAGACCTTCGAGGGCTGGCAGCAGACGTTCGAGCACGCGTCGGCAAGCTGCGGGTGCCCGATGCGCTTCGCGATCTACCTGCCACCGCAGGCCGAGCATCACGATGTGCCGGTCCTCTACTGGCTGTCGGGTCTGACCTGCACCGAGGAAAACTTCATGGTGAAGGCCGGCGCGCAGCGCTATGCCGCGGAGTGCGGGGTGGCGCTGGTATCGCCGGACACCAGCCCGCGCGGCCTCGGCCTGCCGGGCGAGGACGACAGCTACGATTTCGGCACCGGGGCCGGCTTCTACGTCAATGCCACGGTGGAACCCTGGTCGGGGCACTACCGCATGTACGACTATGTCGTGCATGAGCTGCCGGAGCTGGTAGAGTCGCAGTTCCGGGTCATCGCCGGCAAGCGCTCGATCAGCGGCCACTCGATGGGGGGCCACGGGGCGCTCGTCGCGGCACTGAACGAGACGGGCACCTACTGCTCCGTATCGGCGTTCGCGCCCATCGCGAACCCGATGAACGTGGCGTGGGGGGACAAGGCGTTCACGGGCTATCTCGGCGCGGATCGGGAGGCGTGGAAGGCGTACGACGCCTGCGAACTCATCGCGGCCGGCAAGAGCCGCATCCCGCTGCTCGTCGACCAGGGGCTCGACGACGTATTCCTCGACGAGCAGCTGCAGCCGGAGCGCCTCGAAGAGGCGGCCCACGCGCACGACCACCCGCTCAAGCTGCGCCGCCACCCCGGCTACGACCACAGCTACTACTTCATCGCCACCTTCATGGGCGACCACGTCTACTACCACGCCGAAAAGCTCCGCGCGGCCTGACCCGCCCGCCGGGCATGGCCCGGGCGCGCCCGGCTTCGTCATGCCCCGGCCCCGGTCGTGTCAACGACGAGTGCTCGAACCACATTCGCCGGCGAACGATTCGCCGGCCGGTGCGCCTCGATCGAGCGCGGGCTGAGCCCCGGATCAACACGGATGACCGTGGGCGCGCAGGCCGGGTCGAGCGCAGTCCGTAGGCCGGTTCGAGCGCAGCGATAGCCGGCACATGGGATGCGTGCACGCGCGTGCCGGGATCCCGCTTCGTTTCATCCCGGCCTACCGCCCGCGTCCCCGACGCGCCAATCAGCGGTGTCGGTCCGTGTTCATCCGGGGTTCCATCTCTGCCCTGCGCCGGTGCACCTGCCCGCGCCGCTGCCCCCCGCCAGTGCACCTCCGCGCGCACCTCGTGTCGTAAGTTGCTGATTCCAATAATTTATTCCGCCTGGCACGGCGCATGCTGCGGTCCCCGTCGAGTACCGTTCCAGACCGCCGTTGGCGCAAGGAGAAACGTCGCATGAAACTCGTTTCCGCCGTGATCAAGCCCTACAAGCTGGACGAAGTGCGCGAGGCGCTGGCCGAGGTCGGCGCGCAGGGCATGACCGTGACCGAGGTCAAGGGATTCGGCCGGCAGAAGGGACACACCGAGCTCTACCGCGGTGCGGAGTACGTCGTCGACTTCCTGCCGAAGATGCGTCTCGACCTCGTGCTCGACGACGACCGCGTCGACACGGCCGTCGAGGCCATCTGCCGTGCCGCCCGCACCGGCAAGATCGGCGACGGCAAGATCTTCGTTCAGCCGGTCGAACAGTCGGTCCGCATCCGCACCGGCGAGTCCGGTCCCACCGCGCTCTAGGACGTTGCCCCGGAACGGATTCGACCCCGCCGCAAGCAATCACAGCGAACAGCCTTACAGGAGTCAGCCCATGGAATCCGCGAATGCCTCGATCGAGCTCGCCTACGCGCTCGACACGTTCTACTTCCTGATCAGCGGCGCCCTCGTGATGTGGATGGCCGCCGGCTTCGCCATGCTCGAAGCCGGGCTCGTGCGTTCCAAGAACACGGCCGAGATCCTCACGAAGAACGTGGCCCTGTACGCGATCGCCTGCGTCATGTACCTGTTGCTCGGCTACCAGCTCATGTACGGCGGCAGCGGGCTCAACGGCTTCATTCCCTCGCTGGGTGCGCTGCTGCCGGCCGAGAACGCGCCCGAAGCAGTGCTCGCGGGCGGCGAGGACGCCCCGTATTACTCGGGCGCCTCGGATTTCTTCTTCCAGGTGGTGTTCGTGGCCGCCACGATGTCGATCATCTCGGGTGCGGTCGCCGAGCGCATGAAGCTCTGGTCGTTCCTGACATTCGCCGTGGTCATGACGGCCATCATCTACCCGGTGCAGGCGTACTGGTCCTGGGGCGGCGGCTTTTTGACCATCGCCGGCTACTCGGACTTCGCCGGCTCGGGCATCGTCCACCTGTGCGGCGCGGTCGCCGCGCTCGTCGGGGCGATCATGGTCGGTGCGCGCAAGGGCAAGTACGACAGCGAGGGCCGCCCGCGGGCCATCCCGGGCGCGAATCTGCCGCTGTCGACGCTCGGCGTGTTCGCCCTGTGGCTCGGCTGGTTCGGGTTCAACGGGGGCTCGCAGCTCGCGCTGTCCAGCATTTCCGATGCGAACGCCGTGGCCACGATCTTCGTGAACACGAACACGGCCGCCTGCGGCGGCCTGATTGCCGCGTTGATCACGGCCAAGCTCAAGTGGGGCAAGGCCGATCTGACCATGGCGCTGAACGGCGCCCTCGCCGGTCTCGTGGCGATCACCGCCGAGCCGCTGGCCCCGGGCCCGTTCACCGCCACGCTCATCGGCGCCGTCGGCGGCGTCATCGTCGTCTTCTCGGTGATCACCCTGGATCGGCTGCGCGTGGACGACCCCGTGGGGGCGATCTCGGTCCACGGGACCGCCGGCATCTGGGGCGTGCTGATCGTGCCCGCCTCGAACGCCGGTGCGTCGATCGGAGTCCAGCTGCTCGGGCTCGTGGCCATCATCGGCTGGACCGCCGTGGCCAGCGCGGCCGTCTTCGCGCTCATCCAGCTCGCCATGGGCCTGCGGGTCGACGAGGAAGAGGAATACGAGGGCGTGGATCTTGCCGAATGCGGGCTCGAGTGCTATCCCGAGTTCGTCGGCGCGCGCGGCGCCTCGGTCTGAGAGACCGCAACCCTCGCCCAGCGGGACCGCTGGGTGGCAGAATCCCGGGCACGGTCAGCAGGAGTCGAAAGCCGTGCCCGGCCCCCCTTCCACCCCCTTGATCGCGGGTTGCGGCGACGTTGGCCGTCGCCTCGCCCGCCGCCTCATCGCGCGCGGCGAACGCCCGGTGGGGCTGGCGCGCACCCAGCGCTCCGCCGACGAACTGGGCCGGGTCGGCATCGCGCCGGTCGCCAGCGACCTCGACCGCCCGATCGACGAGCCGCCGGCCGCCGCGGCCGACGGCACCGTATTCTACCTCGTGCCGCCCCCGCCGGAGGGCGCGGACGACGATCCGCGGCTGCGCCATTTCCTGCGCGCCTGCGAGGAGGCCGTCCCGCGAAGGCTGATCTACCTGAGCACGTCGGGCGTCTACGGCGACTGCGGCGGCGAGTGGGTGGCCGAGACGCGCGAGCCGGCGCCGGTTTCGGACCGCGCCCGGCGACGTCTGGCCGCGGAGCGGATCGCGTCGGCGTGGTGCGCCGAGCGCGGTGTGCCGTTGATCATCCTGCGGGTGGGCGGTATCTACGGCCCGGGCCGCCTGCCCGTCGATCGTCTCGATCGCACGACGCTGGTGCGCCCGGAAGAGGCCCCCTGGAGCAACCGCATCCACGTCGAGGACCTGGTCACGGCCCTGCGCAACGCCGGCCTGCACGGCCAGGGCGGCCTGGTCTACAACGTCGCCGACGGCCACCCGACGACCATGACCGACTATTTCTTCCGCGTCGCCGACGCGATCGGCCGCCCGCGCCCGCCGACCGTGCCGCTCGCCCAGGCGCCGCAGCACCTGTCGCCGGGGATGCTGGCCTTCATGCACGAGTCGCGGCGCCTCGACGTCACGCGCATGCAACGCGACCTGCGCGTCACGCTGTCCTTCCCCACGCTGGACGCGGGGCTGGCGGACGCGATCGCCGGCGAACGCGCCCGGGCCGCGATCTGACGGGCCGGGTTCAACGGACCCCGGGTTCAGGCGTCCCCGCCGTCGCCCGGCGAGCCGATGCCGCCGCCCGGGGTCTCGCCCGAGGCCCGACCGCGGCCCTCGCGCCGCGGCGACTCGAGGCGCGGGCCACCCGCGTCCGCCCGGTGGAACCCGATCTCCTGGCGCGGGTACGGGATCTCGATGCCGTGGTCGCGAAACTCGCGCTCAATGGCGAAGTTGAGATCGCTCGCCACGTGCAGGAACCATTCGATATCGCGAATGAACGCGCGCAGCTCGAACTCCATCGAGTACTCGCCGAGGCGGCGCAACAGGGCTTCCGGCAGCGGCGCCAGCAGCGCGTCGGTGATCACCCGAGGATGGTCGCGCGCGATCCGCACCAGCAGGTCGCGCACCCGTTCCGGATCGGTGCCGTAGGCGACGCGCACCGGCACGACCACGCGCCCGAACGGGTCGCGCAGCATCCAGTTGGTGACCTGGCCCGAGATCAGCTCGGCGTTGGGCACGATCACGTCGGAGCGGTCGAATGTCTGGATCTGGGTTGAGCGGATGCTGATGCGCTTGACGTAGCCCTCGGTGTTGCCGACCACGATCCAATCGTCGGTCTTGATCGGGCGCTCGAACAGCAGGATCAGCCCCGAAACGAAGTTGTTGAAGATGTTCTGCAGGCCGAAGCCGATGCCGACCGAGAGCGCACCGGCGATGATCGCGAGGTTCGTGAACTTGACGCCCGCCACCGCCAGCCCGATCAGCACGGCCAGCGCCACTCCGACGTAGCCCGTGACCGTGACGACGGCCTCGCGCGCGCCGCGCTCCATGCGGGATCGGCCCAGCCAGCGCTGGTCGAGGCGCTGCTTGAACCAGCCGGTGAACACGATCCCCGCGATCAGCGCCAGGATGCCCCAGACCAGCTCGATCGGCACGAGCTCGAACTCGCCCAGGCGGAGGCCCTCGTAGAGCAGCCGCCGCAACCAGGCCAGGCCCGTGTCGGACAGCCCCCAAGTCAGCAGCGCCAGCAGGACGAAGCCGATCCACAGTGCGAGCGCGAGCAGCGCCCGCAACCAGACGAGGCCGGGCATGTACTGGTCGGGGCGCACGCCGAGCTGCCGGCGCAGCGCGCGCTGCCATCCGCGGCGGCCCTCGTCGAGGCCGTCGAACAGTTCCACGGCGAGCCGCCAGACGAACCACGTCCCCCAGAAGGCGAGCACGGTGCCGACGATGCCCGTGACCAGATACTCGGACAGCTCGCGGTAGCCGGCCCATTCCGCACCCAGGGCGAACAGCATGCCCCCGGCCAGCAGCAGGCGCGTCGGGTGCGTGTCCTGCCAGCGCAGCAGGTCGCCGGCCAGCCAGATGATGCGTGCGAGATTGATGATCAGGATCGTGGCGACGACCAGGCGCAGCAGGTCGCGCACGGGCCCCGGGAAGCTCTCCACCGCGAGCGTCGCCGAGAACAGCGAGATGATGAGCACCAGCAGCGCCAGGGTGCCCAGGCGTCTGGCGAGCGAGTGCAGCACGCCGGCGGGCACCGGCAGGTACGGCCGCGCCGGCGGGCACGGAGCGAGGAACACGCGCACCGCGAAGGTGAACACGAAATAGCCGGCCAGGCCGTACGAGAGCAGCGTGATGAAGGCCCAGCCTTCCGCGCGCACGCCGACCAGCGTGAGGAAGACCGCCACGCCGACCGAGGTCGCGAGCGCCGGCAGCACGTTGGCGGCACAACTGAGCAGCGCGCAGACGAAGCCCCCAGCGAGCGTGGCGCGATCCGCGTGCCGTCCCGCCAGCACGAACATGGGCGTGCGCAGGTACAGCGATCCGCCGACGCACACGAGTGCCAGGCCCAGCAACCCGATGAACTCGACCCACGCGAGGGTGTCGAGGCCACTCTCGCGCAGCAGGAACAGGCGTGCCGTGCTCCACAGCCGGCCCGGCTCCTCGAGGTTGCGACCGATGACGGTCCAGGCCGGCGGGCCGCGGCGCGACAGGCGCTCGGTCAACGCCGCCTGCTGCAGCTCGGTGATCCGATCCTGCAGCTGGTTGGCGCGCAGCATCAGCACGCGGCAGAGCTGCAGCTGGTTCTGCACGGCGCGCCGCTCGCGCTGCAGCGCCTGGCGCTGCTGCTGGACACCGACGGCTTCCATCGGCTCGCTCTCGCCGAGCGTCTCGAGGTTGGTCCGCAGCTGCTCGAGGCGGGCCTCGTTCTGGCTCGTACACGAGTTGGCGAACTCGCGCACCGTGGGGAGCTGGTGCAGGTAGTCCCGCAGCACGTCGCTTCCGGGCTGCTGCTCCGACTCGAGCGCCTGCTTGATCTCGTTCAGGCGGGCGTCGAACTCGGCGACCCTTTCGGCCGGCACGACCCCACCGAGCGCGCCCGCCGGCACCACGGCGAACAGGGCGAGGAGCACCAGCAAGGCGGCGAGGAGCGGTCTCCGGGGACAGCGGATCACGGCAGCGGCCGGGCGCATGGCGGCATCAGTCCAGTGGCACGGCGCGTCGCCTCACAGTTGCGCGAGCCGCCGCAGGCCCGTGTCCAGCGTCGCCCGCGGGCAACCGAAGTTGAGCCGCAGAAAGCCGGGAGCCCCGAAGGCCGCGCCGTCCGACAGGCCGACACCGGCCGCCTCGGCCGCGGCGGCGGGCTCCGCGACATCGAGCCCGCGCGCATCGAGCCAGGCCAGGTAGGTCGCCTCGGGTCGGCCCATGCGCAGTCGCGGGTGCGCGGCGATCGCGGCGTGCACGCGGTCGCGGTTGCCACGCAGGTAGTCGATCAGCGCGCGGTGCCAGTCGTCGCAGTCGCGCCAGGCGGCCAGCGCCGCGGTGAAACCGAGGGTATTCACGCCCGGCACGAAACCGGCGCGGGCCGCGTGGAAGCGCCGACGCAGGCCGGCGTCGGGGATCACCGCCAGCGAGCAGCCGAGGCCCGCGATGTTGAAGGTCTTGCTCGGTGCGAGCAGCGTGATCGTGCGCCGTGCCACCTCCGGACCGAGGGTGGCCGCCGGGACGTGCCCCACCTCCGGCTCGAGGACGAGCGCGCAGTGGATCTCGTCGCTGCAGAGCACGAGATCGTGGCGCTCGCAGAAGGCAGCCAGCGCCTCCAGCTCGTCGCGCCGGTAGACCCGCCCCGTCGGGTTCTGTGGGTGGCACAGCATGAGCATGCGGGTGCGCGGCGTCACGCCGGCCTCGAGCGCATCGAAGTCGATCGCGCCGGTCGGGTCGGCCAGCGGCACGTCGATGCGCTCGCGCGCCGAGCGCCCCGGTGCGGCAAGGAAGGGCGGATAGACCGGGGTGAAGGTGGCGACCGCGTCGCCGCGCTCGCCGACCGCGGCGCAGGCAATGTGCAGGCCGGGGACGAGGCCCGGCAGCCACACCAGCCACTGCGGATCCACGTGCCAGCCGTAGGTGCGCGCCAGCATGTCGACGGTCATCCCGACCAGCTCCTCGGGCGGATTGGTATAACCGAACACGCCGTGGTCGACGCGGGCGTGGAGGGCGTCGATCACCGCCGGGGGTGCGCGGAAGTCCATGTCCGCGACCCACATGGGGAGCACGTCGCGGTCGGCGAAGCGGTCCCACTTGTCGCTGGCCGTATCGCGGCGATCGACGGGGACATCGAAATCGTAATCCATGGCGCTCCTTCGGCGCGGGCGGGGGAGATTCAAGGCGCCGATGGTAGGCAATGCCCGCCGCGCTCGCCAGCGCGGGCGGCTAACGCATGTTCGCCGAGCTTTCTCGGCGAGGCATCGGCGTGGCCGGCCAGGGGTGCCGCCGAGTGCGCCCGTCCCGTCGCAGGGTCGCGCAGCACCGCCAGCCGGCGCGAGGGCCGGCGACAACCGTTGAACGCCCGCCCAAGGACATCGACGAGGCTGTCCGGGTCATCTGTGCCGCAGCGAGCGCAGGACACGGCGAGGCGATTCCCTCGATCGGGACACGGGCAGCCGTTGCGGTGCGCGCGCAGCGGGCTCACGGTTGCCCGGACAGCCGCCCCGTTAGTGGGTGGGGCCGGGATCCTCGTACTCGTCGCGCTCGAACAGGCCCTCGAGCTCGTCGGCAGCCTGCGAGGTCGACAGCTTCAGGGCATCGCGCTCGCGGTGCAGCGCGTACTGGCGCGCCAGGATGCGCTCGTCGTGCTCGCGGAAGCCGGCCACCGTCTCGTGGGCCTGCTCGGTATCGCCGCTGGCGTACGCCAGCACGCCCTCGCCCAGCTCGAGGCTGGCGGCGAACGTCTCGCGCACCACGATGCGCGCGCCCAGGTCCATCAGGCGGTAGGCGTGCTGGCGATTCCGCGCGCGCGCGAAGATGGGCAGATTGGGGAAGTGCTGGCGCACGGCCTCGGCGGTTCGCACCGACGCCTCGACGTCGTCGATGGCGACGACGAATGCACGCGCGTCGCCCGCGTCGGCGGCGCGCAGCAGGTCGATGCGCGAAGCGTCGCCGTAGTACAACCGGTTGCCATAGCGGCGCACGAAATCGACCTGCACCGGGTTGATCTCGAGCGCCGTGAAAGGGACGTGCGCACTGTGCAGCAGCCGCCCCAAGATCTGGCCGAAGCGCCCGAAGCCGGCGATGATCACATCCGGCGACGGCGCGTCGATCGTGTCGTAGGCGCGCTCGTCCTCGCGGTCGAGCCGCGGCGCGAGCAGGCGCTCATTGACCAGCACGCTCAACGGAGTGGCCGCAATCGACAGGATCACGGCCGCGATCAGGTAGTCCACCGTGGCCTGTTCGAGCACGCCGGCACTGATCGCCGACGAGAAGACCACGAACGCGAGCTCGCCGCCCTGCGGCAGCACCGCGGCCAGCGAGCGTGCCTGGCCGCCGCCCAGGCCCCAGGCACGCCCGATTGCGTAGATCAGCACCAGCTTGACGCCCATGAGGCCCGCAGCCAGGCCGAAGACCGCCCCCGGCTGCTCGACGAGCAGACCCAGGTCGGCGGACATGCCCACCGCGATGAAGAACAGCCCGAGCAGCAACCCCTTGAAGGGCTCGATGTCGGCCTCGATCTCGTGGCGGAACTCCGAATCGGCGAGCAGCACCCCGGCCAGAAGGGCGCCCACCCCCATCGACAGGCCGGTGAAGTCCACGGCCAGCGCCGAGCCGATCACCACCAGCAGGGCCGTCGCCGCGAAGGTCTCGTGCGTGCCGCTCGCCGCGACGATGCGGAACACGGGACGCAGGAAATAGTGACCGCCGATCACGATGGCCGCGATCACGCCGAGCGTCATCGCGGCATCGACGACCAGGGCACGCGGCTCGAGACCGCTGGCGCCGTCGCCGAGCAACGGCAGCGCGGCCAGCAGCGGCAGCAGTGCAATGTACTTGAACAGCAGGATGGCGAAGGCACCGCGGCCGTGGCGGGTCGTCAGTGCCCCGCGCTCGGCGAGCGACTGGAGAACCAGAGCGGTGGAGGAGAACGCGAGGCCGACCCCGACGACCACCGCCCCCCCGGGGGCGAGACCCCACCACCATGCCGCGAGCCCGAGCGCACCGCCGCAGGCGAAGAGCTGCAGCGCGCCGAGGCCGAACACGCTGCGGCGCAGCACCCACAGGCGCGCCGGCTGCAGCTCGAGGCCGATGATGAAGAGCAGCAGCACGACCCCGATCTTGGAGAACTTGAGGATGTTATCGACATCCGTGATCACGCTGAAACCGTGCGGGCCGATCGCAATGCCCGCAGCGAGGTAGCCCAGAACGGAACCGAAGCCGAGCCGACGGAACAGCGGCACGGCGATCACCGCGGCAGCGAGGAAGATGGCGGCCTCGTAGAGCAGGGTCATGGCGGTGACCTCCCCGGGATCTAGGGTCGTCGCACGGCGCCCGGGCTCGGCGCGGGCCGCTGCCCGGCGCACCCCCGGGGATTCAGCGGGGCAGTGACGCTAACCGCCACGGGGGGCGGCGGCAACCCCGAGGCGACTGCGCGAACCCCGCCGGCCCTGCCCCGGCGGCGGGGCAGCGCGGCGCACGGCCGGGACCGGACGATCGAACGCGATCGGCTCACGCGGACCGCGCCACCACGACCGAGCGCCGCAGGACAAAGGGCGCTGCAGAGCAGCCATGCACGGGGCCCGGAGCGCCGCTCGAGCGCGTGCTGCAACGCGGCGGTGCCCTCCTGCCAGCGGCCGTGGTAGCGATAGTCTATACCTATTGATTTGGCCACAACATTCAATTGGATCCATCGCAAGCGCGGCGTTATCCTTTGCCGCCATGGAGATGGTCCATCCGGCCCGAAGCCAACGATCCACTCGCACAGCCGCGCTCGAGCGAGCGCCATCCGTCCCGGTGGCACGGCCGCGAGCCGCGGACCGAAACCGCGGCCAGGATGGTCGGGCGAGTGGATTCCGGCGGTGCTCAACCGCTGGCCAAGACCGACGGGGACCCGCGGATGTTGCGGGCGCGAGCGCCATCGACCAAGGCCGGGGCGTTCAGGGCCGCGCCCGACGCGCCGCGAGCCCGGATTATCCGGTCACCCCCTTGTCCTCTCCGCTAGCGGAGCGAGGCAGTCACAGCAGCCACAATCGGAGATAGATATGGCCGCAAACCCGAAAGAGATCGAAACCGCGGGCCGCTGCCCGGTCATGCACGGCTCACGCACCGAGATGGGCGGTGACGCCACCGGCGTGCGCGACTGGTGGCCGAACAAGCTCAACCTGTCCATCCTCCACCAGCAGTCGCCGGTGTCGAACCCGCTGAGCGAGGATTTCGACTACCGCGAGGCCTTCAGGCAGCTCGACTACTGGGCACTCAAGCAGGACATGTATGCGCTGCTGAAGGAGTCAAAGGAATTCTGGCCCGCTGATTATGGTCACTACGGGCCGCTTTTCATCCGCATGACCTGGCACGACGCCGGCACCTATCGCACCTCGGATGGGCGCGGGGGTGCGGGTTCGGGAGCCCAGCGCATGGCGCCCATCAACAGCTGGCCGGACAACGGCAACCTGGACAAGGCGCGACGTCTGCTGTGGCCCATCAAACAGAAGTATGGCGACAAGGTCTCCTGGGCAGACTTGTTCGTTCTCGCCGGCAATGTCGCCATGGAAGACATGGGCTTTCAGACATTCGGCTTCGGCGGCGGCCGCGAGGACATCTGGGAGCCCGAAGACGACGTCAACTGGGGATCGGAGGATGCGTTCCTGGCGGATGACAGGGCGCGGCACGACGAGGACCGCACCATCACACAGCCCCTGGCGGCGTCGCACATGGGCTTGATCTACGTAAACCCGGAGGGACCGAATGGTGATCCCGATCCGGAGGCCGCGGCGCACGAGATCCGCCAGAGCTTCGGCCGCATGGCCATGAACGACTACGAGACGGTTGCCCTGATCGCCGGCGGCCACACCTTCGGCAAGAATCACGGTGCCGTCGATCCCAAGCACCAGGGCCCCGAGCCCGAGGGCGCACCGATCTCGCAGCAGGGCTTCGGCTGGCACAACAGCTACGCTGATGGCAAGGGCGACAACACCCTGACCAGCGGCCTCGAGGGCGCGTGGACACCGAAGCCGACCCAGTGGGACATGGCCTATTTCGATATGCTGTTCAGGTACGAGTGGGAGTTGACCACCAGTCCTGCAGGGGCCTACCAGTGGGAGCCCAAGGATGTCCGCGAGGCGGATCTGGTGCCGAAAGCGCACGATCCATCCAGGATGGAAAAAACGATGATGCTGACCACGGATATCTCCCTGAAGGTGGATCCGAGCTACCGCGAGATCTCCAGGCACTTCCACGAGAACCCGGATGAATTCGCCGACGCCTTCGCCCGGGCCTGGTTCAAGCTCCTGCACCGGGACATGGGCCCGAAGTCTCGTTATCTCGGGCCCGAGGTCCCGGACGAGGATCTGATCTGGCAGGACCCGGTACCGGCCGTGGACCACGAGCTCATCGGCGACAACGACATCGCGGAACTCAAGGATCGGCTGCTCAACTCCGGTCTGACCACGTCGCAGCTGGTGACCACCGCCTGGGCGTCGGCGGCGACCTTCCGCAACGCCGACAAGCGTGGCGGGGCGAACGGCGCACGTATCCGCCTCGCGCCGCAGAAGGACTGGGAGGTGAACCAGCCGGAGCAGTTGCAGAAGGTCCTCGAGACCCTCGAAGGGGTCCAAGAGGCCTTCAACAACGCGCAGTCCGGTAACAAGCGCGTCTCGCTGGCGGATCTCATCGTCCTCGGGGGCAATGCCGCCGTCGAACACGCCGCCGAGCAGGCGGGCGAGGCGGTCCATATTCCCTTCCATCCGGGGCGCACCGATGCTTCCCAGGAGTGGACTGACGTCGAGTCCTTCGGTTGGCTGGAACCGGAGGCCGACGGCTTTCGCAACTACGTGAAGACCCGCTTCACGGTGCCGCCGGAGCAGATGCTCGTCGACCGGGCCCAGCAGCTCACGCTGACCGCCCCGGAGATGACGGCGCTCATCGGCGGCATGCGCGTGCTGGAGACCAACGCCGACGATTCCCGTCACGGTGTGTTCACCGAGCGCCCCGGTGCCCTGACCACGGACTTCTTCAACAACGTCCTCGACATGGACAACTATTGGGAACCCACCTCCGAGGAAGAGCAGCTCTTCCGGGTGAAGGACCGGGCATCCGGCGAGACCCGTTGGACCGGCACCCGCGTCGACATGATCTTCGGCTCCAATGCCGAGCTGCGTGCGATCTCCGAGGTGTACGCCCAGGCCGATAACCAGCCGAAGTTCGTGCGCGATTTTGCCCACGCCTGGAACAAGGTGATGAACGCGGACCGCTTCGACCTCGCCTGAGTGCGCCTGCCGATGGCGCCCGGGCACGGTCCCGACGGTCCGTGCCCGGGCGCCGTGGTCCCCTGATGCGATCCCCACACCGGGTTCGCCGGTCCCTCGGGGCCGGCGGGCCGGGGCCGGCACGTCCTGCCATGCGAGCCCCTCGCGGTACACCGCGTTGCCGTGCCGGCGCTCGCCGCCCCCACCGGAACAGCCTTCCGCGGCCAAGCGGGTCCGCGCGGTCCCACGGCTGCGCGTCATGACCAGCGCAGCTGGCACGTCCCCTGCACAGACGCCCGACGAACGCGGCGGGGCCGGCCTGCAGCGTCGCCGGCGGCGGGATGCGACGTCACATTCTGCCACTCGCGGTCGCATAGGGCCGAGGTACCGCCGCCCACCCCGCGAACAACGGAGGCAGATCCATGTCCCTGACGCTGATGATCGGGGCCGCCGCCCTGGTGCTCCTGCTTGCGGCATTGCTGGTGATGCAGCGGCGGCGCGCCGCTGCAGCCACGGGCGATGGCCGGGACGATGCCCCGGCGCGGGCCGCCCCGACGGGCGCCGACACTGCCGGGCTCGCCCCGGACGAATGGCGCGAGCCCGGGTTCCTCGACCGCGCGCTGATCCTTCTGCGCGGGCGCGGCAAGGGCCTCGCACTGCTGCGCAACGGCCCGGACGGGGTCCATATCCGCCGCGACGGCCAAGCCGTGTGCGTGGTGAACGACTACGACAGCGTCTACGGCGGGCGCCCCAAATGGGACCACATCGCCGGACTGACGCTCGACATGGGCAAGGCCGAGCGCTGCTTCCCGGCGGCCGATCTCAGCGGCCTGCTGCGCTACATCGACAAGACCGTGCCCGTGGAGTACTCGCCGCGGCTGCTGGCCGATCTCGAGGACGGGTCCACCCCGGATCCCCGCAAGGACGCCCTCGCGAACTGAGCCGGGCCGCCCGCGCTCAGCGGCGGCGCAGCCAGCGCCACCAGAAGCCGCGATCGCCGCGGCGATAGGCGCGGTGCGCCTGGCGCGCCCGGACCCGGAACAGGCGCAGGAGCCGGCGCGCCCAGACGAACTCCAGGGCGAGGATGCCGAGACCGATCGGGATCACGACGACGGCCGGCCCCGGCAGGACGAACATCGCGACGCCGACGAGCACCACCGTCGTCCCCAGGGCCCCGACGACGATGCGCCGTGCGATACGGTAGCTGCCCCGGGCGATGCGCAGGATGGCCCGGGGTGTGCCCGGCGGCGGGCCCAGCCCCGTTCCGCGCGGCCGCTGCTCAGTCACCGTCGTCCCCCGAGGGCTTCGGGCACAGCGGGCACCACCCCGCGGCGGCACTGGCGATCAGCGGCAGCCCCAGCAGCCCCCAGGGTTGCTGGAAGGCCCACAGCAGCACCCGGAACGCGACCGCCAGCAGCGAGCGGCTGATGCGCGAGAAGGCGCCGAGGTTGCGCTGCAATCAGCGCCGCCCGTGGCGGCTGCGCGCCGCCGTGCGCAGACGCAGGGCGTTGAGCCGGATGAAGCCCTCGGCATCCTTCTGGTCGTAGGCGCCGGCATCATCCTCGAAGCTCGCCACCGCCGCATCGAACAGGCTGTCGCTGGCGGACCAGCGCCCGACGACCTGGACCTGCCCCTTGTAGAGCTTGAGGCGCACCGTGCCGTTGACGTGCCACTGCGAGCGGTCGATCAGGGCCTGCAGCATCTCGCGCTCCGGCGCCCACCAGTAGCCGTTGTAGACCAGCTCGGCGTAGCGCGGCATCAGCTCGTCCTTCAGATGGGCCGCCTCGCGGTCGAGCGTGATCGACTCGATCGCGCGGTGCGCCTTGAGCAGCAGCGTGCCACCCGGCGTCTCGTAGCAGCCGCGCGACTTCATGCCGACATAGCGGTTCTCGACGATGTCGAGGCGCCCGATGCCGTGCGCCCCGCCCAGCCGGTTCAGCTCAGACAGGGTCCGTGCCGGCGACAGCCGCTCCCCGTCCACGGCCACCGGGTCGCCGCCCTCGAAATCGATCTCGACGTAGCGGGGCTCGGCCGGGGCCTTCTCGGGCGCCACCGACCACAGCCACATGGCCTCCTCGGGCTCGGCGGCGGGGTCCTCGAGGACCCCGCCCTCGTAGGAGATGTGCAGCAGGTTCGCGTCCATCGAGTACGGCGAGCCGCCGTCCTCCTTCTTCGCCACCGGGATGGCGTGGGACTCGGCGTAGGCGAGCAGCCGCTCGCGCGAGTTCAGGTCCCACTCGCGCCACGGCGCGATCACGTGCACATCGGGGGCGAGCGCGTATGCCCCCAGCTCGAAGCGCACCTGGTCGTTGCCCTTGCCGGTCGCCCCGTGGGCGATCGCGTCCGCCGACGTCTCGCGCGCGATCTCGACCAGCCGCTTCGCGATGAGCGGGCGCGCGATCGAGGTCCCCAGCAGGTATTCGCCCTCGTAGACGGCGTTGGCGCGGAACATCGGGAAGACGAAATCGCCGGCGAACGCCTCGCGCAAGTCCTCCACGTAGATGCGCTCGACCCCGAGGTCTTCGGCCTTCGCACGGGCCGGCTCGACCTCCTCGCCCTGACCGAGGTCCGCGGTGAACGTCACGACCTCGCAGCCGTATTCCTGCTCGAGCCACTTGAGGATCACCGACGTATCGAGTCCCCCGGAATATGCCAGTACGGCCCTGCGAACCTGCGTCATCGCGTCCCACTCCGGCTTGCGCCGCCGGCGGCGCCGGCGGCTCGTGAAAACCCCCGATTCTACAACAGGTGGCGGGATCGTATCGCTGCGGCCCTGCGCGCGGCGCGAGTCCCGGAGCCAAGTAGCCTCGGCAGCGAGGCCCATGGCACAATCCGGCCGCTCCCCGGCTCCAACGACAGGCCCGCCGGCCGCGGCAGCCCGTCGCCCCGCCCCCGAAGGAGCCCGTCTTCGAGAGGTGAAACATGGCCGAAGAGAACGACATCGATCCGCGCGAGACGCGCGAGTGGCTGGATTCACTGGACACGGTCATCGAGGCCGATGGCGGCGAGCGGGCCCATTTCCTGCTGGAACACCTGATCGATGAATCGCGCCGCGCGGGGATCAACATCCCGTTCTCGCCCAAGACCGGTTACGTCAATACCATCCCGCAGCACCGCGAAGAGCGCAGCCCGGGCAACCACGACCTCGAGTGGAAGCTGCGCTCCTACATCCGCTGGAACGCGACCGCGATGGTCGTGCGCGCCAACAAGAAGAGCGAGGGCATCGGCGGCCATATCGCGAGCTTTGCCTCCGCGGCCACGCTCTACGATGTCGGCTTCAATCATTTCTTCCGGGCGCCGAGCCCCGAGCACGGCGGCGACCTGGTGATGATTCAGGGTCACTCGGCACCCGGGATCTACGCACGCGCCTATCTCGAGGGCCGCCTCGGCGAGGACAAGCTGGACAACTTCCGCCACGAGGTCGATGGCGAGGGGCTGCCCTCGTACCCGCACCCCTGGCTGATGCCCGACTTCTGGCAATTCCCCACGGTTTCCATGGGCCTCGCGCCCATGATGGGGATCTACCAGGCGCGTTTCATGAAGTACATGCATGACCGCGAGCTCGCGGCCACGCGTGACCGCAAGGTCTGGGTGTTCATGGGCGACGGCGAGGTCGACGAGCCCGAGTCGCTCGGCGCCATCTCGCTGGCCGGCCGCGAACAGCTCGACAACCTGGTCTACGTCGTCAACTGCAATCTGCAGCGCCTCGACGGCCCGGTGCGTGGCAACGGCAAGATCATCCAGGAGCTGGAGGCCATGTTCCGCGGCGCCGGCTGGAACGTGATCAAGGTCATCTGGGGCTCCTACTGGGATCCGCTGCTGGCCAAGGACCACGACGGCCTGCTGCGCCAGCGCATGGACGAGGCGGTCGACGGCGATTACCAGAACTACAAGTCGAAGGACGGCGCGTTCGTGCGCGAGAAGTTCTTCGGCAAGTACGAGCAGCTCAAGCGCATGGTGTCGAACATGTCCGACGAGGACGTGTGGCGTCTCAATCGCGGCGGTCACGATCCGCACAAGGTGTACGCGGCGTACGCCGAGGCCGTGCGCCACACCGGTCAGCCGACCGTGATCCTCGCCAAGACCGTCAAGGGCTACGGCATGGGCGAGGCCGGCGAGGGCGAGATGATCGCCCACCAGCAGAAGAAGATGGACGCGGAACAGATGAAGAAGTTCCGCGATCGCTTCCGCATCCCGATCTCGGACGAGGCCGCCGAAAAGGCCGAGTACTACCATCCGGGCGACGACTCGGAGGAGATCCAGTACATGCACGAGCGCCGCAAGGCGCTGGGTGGCTATTTGCCGCAGCGCAAGACGCTCGCCACGCCCCTCCAGGTGCCGACGCTCGACACCTTCGGCGGCATGCTCGAGTCCAGCGGCGACCGCGAGATGTCGACCACCATGGGCTTCGTGCGCATGCTCACCCTCCTGACGCGCGACAAGAAGATCGGCAAGAACATCGTGCCGATCGTGCCGGACGAAGCGCGCACGTTCGGCATGGACGGGATGTTCCGCCAGCTCGGGATCTACTCCTCCGTCGGCCAGCTCTACGAGCCGGAGGACAAGGACCACGTGATGTACTACCGCGAGGACAAGAAGGGCCAGATCCTCGAGGAGGGCATCTGCGAGG